>CAYLYB010000001.1:0-89014 GCA_964387605.1 uncultured Pirellulales bacterium
GGAAATAATCGATGATTATCTGCACAGGTCAAATCCCTTTTTCCCGCACTTGTCTTTTGGCCTTCGCCGCACTCGCTGGGCGTCCCTTCCTGCCCCATTTTACCAATATTCTAAACGACTCTGGGGGCCTGTTTAGAAAATTAAATTTAGGGGATTGTCCTATCGGTGAGCTTGCTGGGCTGGTCTAAATGCAAAGACCGGTCGACGTCCCGTATCAACTCCTGTTGATTTACACGAAGCATCCTGATATGGTCCCTGTGCACCTCAGCAGCCGTTTGTCCCGGCTGGTCAAAAAAGCTTCTGCATCCGGCCGAAAGCATAACCATCGACAACAGCAACATGATAAGCAAACTCGACGAAATATAACGTCTCATCAACACTTCCTTCCTAACTCGAACCTGTTACAAATAGCCTATTCCCCTTGCGCCTTCTCCGGCATACCACAATAAGCGTAAACGCCGCTATTTGAATTATATTATAACATTACGTAAATCCCTTGTCAATGCCAAATTAGACGAAATAAACACCCAAAACCGGCAGTGATTTCAGCACTTGACCATAGACGGTTAAATCTTTATACTTATCTTCGCCTCGGTGCGAGCTAATCCATAACAATAACAGTATTGGATCTTTTGCTTTAAATCGGCAGGTTGCCAGAGGGAGCGGTTTTTATGAAACCCAGCAGAGTTCGCAGGGTTGTTCAGCTTTTAACAACCCTCCAAAACGACAGGAGCTACACAACGGCTGAGCTTTCAAAGATGTTCGGCGTAAGCAGGCGAACGATGTTCCGCGACCTAAAAGAGCTGCAGAATATCGGCATACAGCCAAAATTCTCCTCTTCAAGGCACGGCTACCAGATAAACTCCGAACAGTTCCTGCCTCCGATTAATCTCAATTTACAGGAGGCCCTGAGCTTGTTGATGCTGGTTCACAAGATGCGTAATCAGATTCAACTGCCTTTTAAAAAGTCTGCTTTGCTCGCTGCGATAAAGATTGAAAGCGGCCTGCCCCCGAAAGTCAGGCGTTATTGCGAACACGCCCTTGCGAAAATCTCCGCCAAAGCAAGCCCGCAAGCACCACCTCCGAATACACCCGGCCTTGACGAAATTTTCGCCACCCTCCAGTCCTCGCTGGCCCTGCGTCACAAGGTGCAAATGAGTTATAATTCTCTTTTCGACGGCAGAGTTATCGACTGTGTTCTTTCGCCATATCATTTATTTTATAATCAGCGAGCCTGGTATATTCTTGGGCACTCTTCGCTTCACAAGACCACCCGAACATTCAAGCTCAACAGGATACAAAAAGCGGAACTGCTTGACGACGAGTATGAAGCCGATAAGGATTTCGACCTAACTGAGTACATAGGGCGCGCCTGGTCTATGATACCTGAAGGTAAAATCTACCATGTTCGACTATGCTTTTCACCGAAGGTTGCCAATAATGTCTCGGAGGTCAATTGGCACGAAACTCAAAAGGTAACCCGAAAGCACGACGGCTCAGCCATATTGGAGTTTCGTGTCGATGGACTCGGCGAGATAATGTGGTGGATAATGGGGTATGCGGACCAAGTAGAGGTATTGGCGCCGGCACAGCTGCGCTGCAGAGTAGCTGAGATGGGAAGAAGAATCGCTGATCTGAACAACGGATCATATATCAGTAAATAGCTGCTTTTAACAATTTAAAAGGATTGTGTAAAAAACGAGGCCCAAAGGCTCACAAAAGTATTTTTTGTTGTTAACATGTAGCCCTCGGCACACAAAGTAACAACTTATCCACAATCGTCTCTCTTCTATAGCCGCGTCTATCTTCAGAACCAGCAAGGATTAACGCGGCCTTTGCTGTTATTACTAACAACATAACCGAGGATACGAGAGTTAATAATAGTTTAGTTTCCTATTAACATAACTATAATTAAAAAACTGCTCTGGTACATGGGCATTTTAATTGTCAAAAGTCTAAAAGACTTGTCAAGCAGCCAGTATTAAAAAGCAAAAAACAGTTGTTAAATCACGGGTTTCTTTTATAATCGTCCCTGTCAGAAAACACTCTTTTTTTTATTAACCACGAACCCTTAAGGAAAGAGGGGTGCACGAATGAAAGTGCAGTTTGATAGAGAAGGATTTAGTCAGGCATTAACGCTTCTTACAGCAATAGTTCCTGAAAGAACACCTAAGCCGATTCTTCGCTGCGTGAAAATCGATGCGAAGAAAGACAGCGTGCGAATATATGGCACAGATCTCGAGGTAGGGATTAATTATTCACTGCCGGCGGTAAAAGTGGAAAAGCCAGGTGAAGTAGTAGTGCCTGCAGCCCGATTGGCAGCAGTTGTGCGCGAGAGCGCCGATGAGACGCTTCTATTCGAGGCCGCGGAAGGCCTCTGTGAGGTGCGCGGCGCGGATAGCCACTTCTCAATCTTTGGGCAGGAAGCATCACAGTATCCACCAGTACCTGATTTTGAGGGAAGCCCGGATGTTGAAGTATTGCTTGAAAATCTTCGTGTTGGCATTCAGCAAACTCATTTTGCTACGGCCAAGGAAAGCACACGTTACGCGATAAACGGCGTACTCTGGGAAATGAAGGGCAAAAAGCTGGTTCTTGTCGCCACCGACGGGCGACGCCTTGCGAGAAGTCGAGTGAACCTGTCAGGCAACCCCACCGAAAAGGCCGTATCTTCGAAATTAATTGTTCCAGCGAAAACAATGGGTCTCCTGGAAAAACTCACCGGCAGCGACAAAGACAAGGTTTGCGTCCGCCTAGTTGATAGCCAGGTAATGTTTGCCTGTGGAAATGTTGTTATATGTTCGAACCTGGTGGATGGCAACTTTCCGAAATACGAGGACATAATTCCTTCGGATTATCAGAAGAAAATAGTGTTGCCAACAGAGGTGGCCCTAAGCGCTGTTCGCAGAGCAGCCCTGCTGACAAGCGAGGAGTCAAGGGGTATAAAACTGGCCCTAAGCAAAGATAAGATTGTATTTACGGGCAGGGCTCCGGAGATGGGCGATGCGGAGGTGGGCGTAGCAATTGAATACGGCGGCGAGCCAGTAGAAATCGGCTTCAATCCGCAATTTTTGGCCGAGGCAATCCGCGTTATCAAAGAGCCCCAGTTTGAACTCGAATTGGGCCAGTCGGATACGCCCGGCCTTATCAAGGCGGGGCCTAATTTCCTCTATGTTTTAATGCCGATAAACCTATCGTAACTCGCTCGAAGGCAGCTTCGGCTGCAGGAGTTTCTATATGGGTCAGAAAACACAGACCAGACGCAGATCGCAGCCAACCATACTGGGTGATGCGATTGCCGAGGTAATGGAGTGCCGGGGCGGGAGCATTTTGCAGCGTTACGAGACGGCAAGTCAAATGTGTTTGCTTTTGCCGCAGATCTTGCCCCCGGAACTGGCGCAGCACTGCCGTGTAGCGGACTTCTCAGGGAGTGTTCTTACGGTTGAGGCGGACTCTCCAGCCTATATGTATGAATTGAGAATGAGTTGCCATCAGCTTATTGAGCATATTCGCCGGGAACATCCGGAAGCAGGAATCAGAAATATAAGATTTAAACTCACGCGTTAGCTGTGGGTCATGATTACGGAGACGTATTTACTATGAAGGATCACAGTTACGATGCAAGTAGAATTAAGATACTCGGCGGCCTTGAAGCGGTACGCAAACGACCGGATATGTATATCGGCGACCGTGGCTCAGGAGGCCTGCATCATTTAGTTTACGAAGTTCTGGATAACTCAATCGATGAGGCGTTGGCCGGCTTCTGCACCAAAATATTCGTGCAGATAAACGCCGATGGCAGCTGCACAGTCGAAGATGACGGCAGGGGAATTCCGGTCGAGATGCACAAGGAGGCAAAGAAAAGCGCGCTGGAAGTAGTGCTTTGCACCCTGCACGCTGGAGGAAAGTTCGACCGCGACAGCTACAAGGTTGCCGGAGGGCTGCACGGTGTAGGCGTCAGCGTTGTCAATGCGCTGAGCGAATGGCTCGAAACGGATATATACAGGGAAGGACGCCATTATCATTTCGAGTGTGTCCGTGGCGTCGGCAAGGGCAGCGTCAGAGAAATTGGTACCACTGCGAAACAGGGTACGCGAATATCTTTTATGCCCGATGAGCAAATATTTGGTGACGCCGAATTCCAGCACGACGCACTTATCAAACGCATACGCGAGATGGCATATCTGAACGCCGGCCTGCAAATAACATTCAAGGATGAAATGGTTCGCAAGAAAGAAGTATTCAAGTTCGACGAAGGCATACGTGCTTTTATTAAGCACCTCAATGAGGGCAAGGAGGTCCTTCACAAAGATGTTGTCTGGCTGTCAAAGGAAGACACTGAGGCAATGATGGCCTGCGAAGTGGCCCTGCAATACAATACCGGATACGCCGAGAATGTTCTCGTTTTTGCGAATAACATCCGCAATATCGACGGCGGCACGCACCTGTCCGGGTTCAAGACCGCTCTTACCAGGACAATGAATTACTATGCCAAGACTAATAATATTTTAAAAGATGGCCAGGCTGCCACGGGAGACGATTTCAGGGAGGGGCTTACGGCGGTGGTTGCTGTAAAACTGGCAGACCCTCATTTTGAAGCCCAGACTAAGGTCCGCCTGACCAATCCGGAAGTTGGAAGCTTCGTGGAAACGGTTGTTAACGAACAACTGGGTCATTATCTTGAGGAGCATCCTGCCGAGTCAAAGAGGATTTTAAACAAGGCCATACAGGCGGCGGCGGCGAGGGAGGCGGCCAGAAAGGCGAGAGAGCTCACCAGGCGCAAAGGTGCGCTGGGCAGCTCAAATTTACCCGGTAAGCTATGGGATTGCGCCAGCAAGGACAAGCACGGCACGGAAATATTCATTGTTGAGGGTGATTCGGCCGGCGGCTCGGCAAAGGCAGGTCGGGACAAGAACATTCAGGCCATATTGCCGCTGAAGGGTAAAATCATTAACGTGGAAAAAGCCAGACTCGAGAAAGTCCTCGCTCACGAGGAAATCAGAACGCTCATAAGCGCACTCGGGACAGGTATCGGAGTAGATGAATTCGATATCGACAAGTGCCGGTACGAGAAGATTATTTTGATGACCGACGCCGATATTGACGGAGCGCACATTCGCACGCTGCTTTTGACATTTTTCTTCAGACAGATGCCCGACCTGTTCGACAAGCAATTGATTTATATCGCCCAGCCACCGCTTTACGAGGTCCGAGCCAAGGGCCAGAGGAAGTCCGATTATGTGCTTACTGAGCCGGCGATGCACAAGCTCCTGATTGACCGCAGTCTGAAGGGCACGGAGCTGACGATAAGAGACGCAATAGAGGCAAAGGGAAAGAAGGCGGCGAAGGAGCGGAAAATTAAGGAAGCCAAGCTGGTTGAGCTTGTCAAAATCCTTGCGGATATGGAGCGATGTATCTCCGTGCTGGCCAGACGAGGAATAAAGTTTAATGAGTTCGTCGAGAAATATTACAACGGCAAAGGTCTGCCGGCGTTCCGTATTCGCTGCGAGGGTCGGGACGAAATTTTCCATAACAAAGATGAATTTGAAAGCCGTGTTGACGAGCTGAAGGAATACAAACAGGGAGAAACAGAATCTGAGGCGGAAGATGATGTATCGGCCGAAGAGCTTCATGAAGTTGGCAGAATCAACGAGCTGGCCAAAAAAATAAAGCACGATTTTGCTCTGGACCTAAAAGATTTTCTCCTTAAAGCCGAAAAGGCGGTCAGCGGCGAGGCCCTGGCAACCAAGTTTCAGCTTACCAGCGAGGGCGAGAGTTTCGACGTTGCTTCGCTGGGCGATGTATGCTCGGCTGTCAGGAAAATAGGGGGCAAAGGAGTAGAGATAAAGCGATTCAAAGGATTGGGCGAAATGAACGCCGAGCAGCTTTGGGAAACGACGATGAACCCTGCTACGAGGACGCTGCTGAGCGTTAAGCTTGATGATGCAGGCGAGACGGACCGGCTGTTCAGTATCCTTATGGGCGAAGATGTCGAGCAGCGCCGTGATTTCATCCGCGACCATGCTCTCGAGGTCCAGTTTTTGGATGTTTAAGCCGTTGCCGCGGCTTGACGTCAAAATCGAGGAATTTTTAAGTGCACGACAATAAAAAATTCTTGCAAAAGTCTTCGCCAACGAGCACAATGTCTCTGTTAAACTTCCTTTGTCGAGCGGCTGCGCAATGATGATTTACTTGTCATAAGTTTCAATGTGAGGACTTGAGATTTGAGCGATGGAGGCGCAAAATGAGTGCTAAGATGAGATTGGTCGTTTATGGGGCTATATTTTGCGTGTCTTTTGCCGTTGGCTGCCAGCCCAGGAACAGCGCTACCCTTGACAGGGACATGAGGACTGGCACCGATATCCGCAAAGCCGAAGTGCTTCGTGAGCTTGACAGAAAGTGGGAGAATCCGGACGCCCATTACGAGCTGGGCAAGTTGTATCATGAATCTGCAGACTGGTCGAAGGCGGAATGGCACTACAATATAGCGCTCGGTTTCAAGCCTTCTCACCGTAACGCTCAGGCGGCAATTGTCAAACTTCAGTTTGACAAGGGCGACAACTCAAAAGGCGACTGGGCCGCCAATAATTATATGGCGCAGGCGGCGTCGTTACCGGAGCAGCTTCTGGAACTGGGAGTGGCTTTCGAAGGGCAGGGGCTCGACAACTATGCCCTCAAGTGTTATCAGGATGCCCTCAGAATCGCGCCGAATTTGTATACGGCAAATCGTCAGCTCGGCTATTATTACCTGGCGAGAAATAATAAAGACCTTGCCAAGGATTATTTTATCAGGAGTTTTCAACTGAATCCCAATCAGCCGGATGTCGCCGGAGAGCTTGGTCGGCTGGGCGTGGCGGTTCGTATCCCGCAGGCTGCACCGCCTGTGCCTCGAACTCCGAGTCAGCCGCTTCCACCTCCTGCTAAATAAAAGTAGGTGATTGTAATTTGTATTTATGCCCTGTGGTGAACGGATTCGCCGCGGGGCTTTTTGTTTTTTTAACTTTCCGGTTGTCTTGCCAAAGAAAGCTTTTCAGGCAGTTGCGCATTGACTGGTATTTGTGCAGAGAAGCCCAATCCATTGCCGATAAACCAATAGTCGTTTTTCGATGTGGCGGTCTTTTGTTTGTTAGCACAATGCTTTTTATCGGACGCATTTTATGGGTCGTGTCAAGAAAAGAAGGTTGAAAGCAAAGGTTTTGCAGTGCCTGCTCACGGCTGTGATACTGGTTCTTATATGTAGCTGCCTGAGTTTTGATATTGGCGACTGGCCCAGCAAATTCGTCTATCCGCACAATAAGCCGACCGCCAACTGGTGCGGTATTATAGGGTCGTTATTTGCGTATTATCTGCTGTATTATGTGGGGCCGGGCGTGCTGGTGTTGCTGGTTTCGAGCCTTTATTTTTCGGTAGCCAAAATATTCGAAGCCGAGCTTGACCAGCCGATTATGCGGTGCGTCGGTCTCGCTTTAGTTACAGCTGCAGCGTCAGCGACATTTTATTGCATTGCTCCTCACAGTATTTACAACTTCCCGATGGGTTCGGGCGGTGTGCTTGGGATTGCTGTTACTCAATTGCTTCGCAGCCATTTTGCCGTATTGGGGACAACAATATTACTCGTCGCGACCTGGATTGTCGGGCTGATTTTGCTTGCCGACCATATGGTTACAACGATTTTCGGCTGGTTCGGACTGGTCATTCGCAGAGCGGTCGGCATAGCGGCGCCGGCCTGGCTCACGGCGGCGGAGCAGTCGAAGGCCCTCGGCAAGATTTGGCGCCGGCTTAGCGCACAGCAGAAGAGCAAGCCGTCTGTTATTACACCAACGGCTGATTTTACCATGCCCACTGCGGCAAGAGTGGATAGAGAGCAGAAGATAACCCAACCAGTGCAATTGAAGTTACAATCGGCTGCAGCGCGCAAGACAGTCAAGCCATACGAGCCGCCCACTTATGATGACTATACACTTCCCCCGATAGACCTTCTCGACGAGCCCCAGCACACCTTTGCTGCCGTGCAGGAAAAGGTGGTCAAGGCCAAGGCCATCGCGCTGGAGAATCTGCTCGGCGAGTTCGACGTTTCGGCACGTGTCGTAGCCGCGGAGACAGGGCCGGTAGTGACAATGTTCGAGCTTCAGCTTGCCGCCGGCGTCAAGGTCAGCCAGATAAGCTCGTTAGCCAATGATATCGCCCGTGCGATGGGCGTTGGCGCGGTTCGAGTTGTTGCTCCTCTTCCCGGCAGGCACACCATAGGAGTCGAAGTGCCCAACAGCGAAAAAGAACGGGTACGGATGAAAGATATGCTCCGGCTCAGCGGCAGTAAACCGGAAAATATGGCCATACCGCTGTTTCTTGGCAAGGATTCGTCCGGCGAAGCGCTGGTTTCAGATTTATCGGCTATGCCGCATCTGCTCATCGCCGGAACTACCGGCTCGGGCAAGAGCGTCTGTATCAACAGCGTCATTGCCGGCATACTTCTGACCAGAAGACCCGATGAAATAAAAATGATTCTCATCGACCCGAAAATGGTCGAGATGACCGCTTTTAATACTATACCGCATTTGATGACGCCGATTGTTACCGAAACGCACAGGGCTGTGCAGATTCTCGAATGGGCGACTATAAAGATGGACGAGCGATACGCCCTGCTGGCGGAGGCGAAAGTCAAAAATATAAGCGAATATAACGCACTGGGTGCGGAAGAAATAGTTCGACGATTCGAGCCGAGCAACGCAGACGAAGAGGCGAAGATTCCGAAAAAACTCAATTACGTTGTGATAGTCATCGACGAGCTTGCGGATTTGATGATGACCGCGGCCAAGGAAATCGAGGGCCACATCGTTCGGCTGGCGCAAAAGAGCCGGGCGGTAGGCATTCATATTGTCCTGGCTACACAGCGTCCGCAGGCGACGGTTGTTACCGGTCTGATTAAGGCGAATATGCCGACACGCATCGGTTTTCGGGTCGCTGCAAGGATGGACAGCCGTATCATTCTCGACCAGAACGGCGCGGAAACCCTGCTGGGACAGGGCGATATGTTATTCCTCAAACCCGGCACCAGCGACCTTGTTCGTGCGCAGGGCACGTTTGTGAGCGAGGAAGAAGTGAGGCGAATCGTCAAGCACCTCAAGGAAGTTGCCGAGCCGCAGTTCCATCCTGAGTTGGCGCAGCTTGGCCAGCCCAGCACCCCAGATATGATTGACGATGAATTGTTCGATGATGCAGTGCGGGTTGTTCTTGAGACCAAACGCGGTAGTGTTTCGCTGTTGCAGCGGCGTCTCAGCGTCGGCTATGCACGGGCATCGCGTATGATAGAAACGATGGCGGCGATGGGCATTTTGGGCGAGTATAAAGGCAGCCAGGCCCGCGAGGTGATGATGACCGTCGAGGATTGGGAACAGTTTAGCGAGCAGATTAGTGAGCAAAAGCAGGATTCACAACAGGCCGCATCACCTGCGCTGCAGCCGGCTTACGTCAGCGAGGGCCAACAGGAATACGCGGCGATTGACCATGAAGAGGAATAGAATCCCGAACTTGCTTTCCTCCACCTTTATTTAAGCGTGTCTTTTTACTCCCAGCGAAGCGTCCTGCGGAGGCTGATAATCTGTGTGTAGCTTGTTTGGAAAAACGGTTCCAGGATGGTAAAATGGCAGTGTGGATAAAGACCTTAAATCAAAGACGTTTGGTGCACTTGAGCGGCTGGTTGTGGAATTGGGCGGCAGGAGATACCTGGCCGGCTATATCTTCAGTTTTATCCATACCAGGGGCGTAACGGATATTTCGGCAATCACGCCGCTGAGTAAGGCCTTTCGTGCCCGGCTTACGGAGCAGGGCTATTACATTTCCGAACTGAAAATCGCCGGGAAACTGACCGACCCGGATGGGACAATGAAATACGTATTTGGTCTATCTGACGGCGGGCAAATAGAATCGGTATTGTTATTTGACGACGACAGGCGCACGCTTTGTGTTTCGACGCAGCTCGGTTGCGCGATGGGTTGCGTGTTTTGCGCGACCGGCCAACTCGGATTTACTCGAAATCTTACCCCGGCTGAGATTGTTGACCAGGTCAATCTTATAGAAGCGTCCAGCGCAACCGATAAACGAATCACGAATGTGGTCTTTATGGGTATGGGCGAGCCGTTGGCCAATTACGATGCCGTTGTCGATTCGGTCCGCATACTCAATCACCCGGCCGGTAAACATATTGGGATTAGACATTTGACCATCAGCACTTGTGGTGATTTTGAGAAGATAGAAAAGCTTGCTGGAGAAGATATACAGCCGAGACTGGCAATATCGCTTAATGCCCCAACGGACGCAATCCGTCAGAAGATTATGCCGGTCGCCAAAAAATTTCCGCTCGACCAGCTTCTGCAGGCGGTCGAGATTTATCAGCGCAGGACAAAAAAACGCGTTACTTTCGAATACTGTATGATAAAAGGCGTAAATGATACCGCGTCACACGCCCGGCTGCTGGCCAAACGATTACGTCCCTTTATGTGCAACGTGAACCTGATAGAGTATAATCCTTACCCCGGTTGTGAGCTGCGGCCGAGCGGCAGGGTCGCGATAGAAAGATTTGCGAGGGTTTTGAAGGAATCCGGCATGGAGACGACCGTCCGCCTGAAAATGGGACAGAGTATAAATGCCGCCTGTGGCCAGTTGGGAGCTGCTTGGCTGAATACATCAGGGCCGAACCAATGGGAATGAAAAAAATGTTATAATAAGCAAGAGTAGATAGTGCAATGAAAACAAAACTAACAATAATGGTGTTGGCTGCGTTTTGGCTATTCCTCCCGCGCTTGACTGCGCAAGTAGTAAAGGGGGCAGGCACGGCGACGGACCCGCCGCCCCGGCTTGCGCCGGGAGACGCGGGGGCGGGAGGCGTAGAATTAAAATTCAGATTCGACCCGGGCGATAAATATTTTTTATCGTCCTCGATTGAGCAGCGAATAACAAGCACCGTGCGCGGCGAACAGCGAGTCGTAGAGAAAATAGTTCGGCTGGGATGCGATCTTAATGTCGAAGAGGTCGAAGAAGACGGCAGCTTCTGGGCCAGATATACATACAAAAGGGCGGCCGTAAGAGTAAATGGCCCGGAATTGGACATACAATTCGATTCCGAAGTAAGCCAGCCATGGATCCCGCTGGAGGTGCTGCCGACGGCTTTGACGCTTGAAGAAGGATTCTATTTTGAATCGTCTCCGCAGGGCGACATAGATAAAATCAATGGTTTGCAGGCCGTCGTCAGTTCTGCTAAAGGCAAACTGCCAGGAATACCGGAAAAGAATCAGGTGATTGAGGGCATAGAGTCACAATATTCTGAGGATTCGATAAGACGTGTGCTGTCCAATCAGTTCTCTGTTTTTCCTGATAGTTCCCCTAATCAGCCGCGTCTTACAGAGATAGGCGATACCTGGAGCCGAACCGAACGAAAGGAGGATGATAATCTGGTTGAGAAGCGAACCTATCAGCTCAAATCCCGCATTGGAGGAGTTGCCGTTGTGGATGTCAATGTGGTTTTCAGGCCGATAGTCGACGCCAACGATACGTTGGAAAAAGGCGTGACTGGAGATATGGGCGTGGTAAGCCGACGCGAGACTTCCGGTCACGGCTCAGGCCGTATGGAAATCGACGAAAAAACAGGATGTATTATCGAAAGCGAAATGACTAAGGATTTAGTTCAGCAAATCAGATATTTTGCCAAAGGCCCCATACTTCGGCTTCCTACTGCCCCTGAGCCGATTGTTACTCACACCGTCAGTACATTCAAAATGACTCTTCTTGAAAAGAGACCTGCCCCGGCCGAGCCGGTTATTGAACCGAATCAATCTGCTGAATAAGTGTTGTGAAAAAGGCCCCTGCCTTACTCTTTGCAATCTTTACTTTTTTTCAAAAAAAGCCTTGCCGGTTTATGGGAGAACGAGTATATTGCCTTCTTGATTAAGCTCCGTCGCACGGGGTAGTTTGAGTCGTATTAGTCGGCTTGTGGGGTCAACAGTATCACGGCGTGGTTGATTCAGGCCTCCGGCGGAGCCCAGTCAGCCGGTTTATCCGGCTCCGTGACAGCTTTGTTAATCATCTTTCGTTGCTCGTGCTTCGATTCGATTTACGAGGGCCGGGACCCGGGTCACGGATTTCGATACCCGGTGGTGTAATAGGTAACACAGGAGGTTTTGGTCCTCCCATTCCAGGTTCGAGTCCTGGCCGGGTAGATAAAGAGAAAAGTTTAAAGCTTAAAGAGCAAAACCAAAGCTAAAAACTGTTAACATAAAGGCAATTGGTAGTGCAAAGGGTTGCGATAATATTGGCTGCGGGTATCAGCAGCAGGATGAACACCAAGCTTGCGAAGGTCTTGCATGAGGTTTGCGGCCGGCCGATGCTGGCATACGTTATCGATGCCTGCAGGGGGGTCGGCGTCGATAAGATGTATATCGTGGTCGGTTTCGGCTCCGAACAGGTCAGGGAGCGGTTCAATAGTGCCGGTGATATAACTTGGGTGACCCAGCAGGAGCAAAAAGGGACCGCCCACGCCGTTATGTGCTGCAGGGAGCACCTGAAGGATTTCTCCGGGCAAACACTCGTCGTTTGCGGTGACGGGCCTTTGATTCGCAACGAGACGCTCGAAACGCTTATCGAAAAACACACAGCGGAAAACGCCGCAGCTACGCTTGCAACTGCTGTCCTCGATGACCCCACCGGTTACGGGCGCATAATTCGTGACGCCTACGGCAATATTCAGGGTATTGTCGAACACGCCAACTGCACAAACGAACAGCGAAAAATTCAGGAGGTCAATCCGAGCTATTATCTGTTTGATAACAGGATTCTCTTTGAGGCGGTCGAGCAGGTCAAACCCGACAATGTTAAGGGCGAGTATTACGTTACTGATGCGCTGGCTCTCATTATTGCAAGTGGGCACAAGGTTTTGGCAGTCACGGCCGTTCGTCCTGAAGAGGCAATGGGTGTTAACAGCCGGCAGCAGCTCAGTGAAGCCGGCAAGATAATGCAGTCCCGAATACAGAAACGGCTGATGGAAAACGGAGTTACCATTGTTGACCCACCTAATACCTGGATAGATGCCAGGGCTAAAATAGGCCAGGATACGGTTATAGAACCCTTCACCTGTGTATATGGCCAGGTAGAGATAGGTAAAAATTGCCGGGTTGGACCGTTTGCGTACCTGCGCGAAGGGGCCGGACTCGGCGACGATGTTGTGCTTGGCGTATTCACGGAGGTCAAGAACTCAACGCTCGCCGAAGGCGTTCGTGCCCGTCACCATAGTTATATCGGTGATGCGGCCGTGGGGAAAAATGTCAATATAGGTGCCGGCTCAATTACCGCCAATTACGACGGCCAACAGATTCACCACACAAAAATCGGCGATAATTGCTATATCGGCTCAGGTGCGGTTTTGATAGCGCCGCTTCAGCTTGGAGATGGTGCTCATATCGAGCCTGGCACGGTGATAAACCAGCAGCAAGTTAACCAGCTCGGCAGGGATGATAGTACAAGTAAAACAAGGGAGTGAGCGATGTTTCTAAACGACAATATAAAGATATTTACCGGCTGCAGCAATGAAGCTTTGTCGACGGCGGTGTGCAAATATTTGGGCTTGCCGCTCGGAGGGGCAGAAATTGAAGCTTTTCCCGACGGTGAAAAAATCATCCGTGTTGAGGATGACGTTCGAGGCAGGGACTGTTTTGTGATTCAGTCCACTTGCAAGCCCGTCGATGAGAATCTTGTCGAACTTCTCATTTTTCTCGATTGCCTCAAACGCGCCAGCGCAAAGCGGGTCACCGCCGTCATCCCTTATTTCGGGTATGCCCGGCAGGACAGAAAAGATGAAGGGCGCGTGCCAATTACCGCTAAGCTCGTTGCCAATCTTATTACTGCCGCCGGCGCAGACCGTGTTCTGGCCATAGACCTTCACGCCCCGCAGCTTCAGGGCTTTTTCGATATACCCGTGGACCATTTGACGGGCGAGTTTGTGTTAAGTAAGTACTTCCGAGATAAGAAGATAGAAAAGCTTACTGTGATTTCTCCTGATGTTGGCAACATAAAAATGGCCTCTCGTTATGCCTCGCATCTCGGCGGCGATTTGGCGATTGTTCACAAAAGGCGCATTAGCGGCAAAGAAGTCCAGGCCCAGGAGCTTATAGGCAACGTGGAAGGAAGAAATGTACTTATGTGTGATGATATGATTACCACCGCGGGCACCGTCTGCTCCGCCGCCAAACTCGTCAAAGAGCGGGGTGCCAGGTCAATCTATATAGGCGCGACCCATGGCATTTTCGCCTTAGGCTCGGTGGAGCTTTTAAGCAAAGCACCTGTCGATGAAGTTGTAGTTACCGATACCATACCGCTTGCCGATGAAGTCGCCAGTATCGGCAGGGTCAAAGTATTGACAGTATCCGCGATGCTTGGCGAGGCCATAAAAAGGATACATAGAAACGAGTCGGTTAGCAGTTTGTTCAGTGTTCATTAATTGTCGCCGAGCTGCTGATATGAATTTGAAATACGGTTTGTTATGAGGAAATTATGGATAACGCGTTAGTATTGAAGGCCCAGGTCCGACAGCATCTGGGTTCGAAAGAAGCAGTCAAACTGCGTAATCAGGGCCAAATTCCTGCTGTCGTCTATGGTCATAAACAGGAATCCATTGCGATTGCGTTGAATGGCCACGACCTTGTTGAAGAATTGCATCATGGGCATCGCCTGATAGATATTCAGATAGGCAAAGACCCTGAAAAGATGCTCGTCAAGGATGTACAGTATGACCATCTTGGAAAGGAAATTATCCATGTGGACCTAATGCGAGTGGATGTTACCGAAACGGTGAACGTAACTGTTCCTATAGAGTTTAAAGGCACTGCCAAGGGTGCACACGAGGGCGGAATGATCGAGGTCCATACTGGCAAGCTGGAAATCGAGTGCCGTGTGACCGAGATTCCCGAACACATCACGGTGTCAATCAAGGAAATGGCTGTCGGGGATGTGTTACACGCAAAAGACATTCGATTGCCAGAGGGCGTCATACTTGTAAGTCCGCCCGAATTGCTGCTGGTGACCTGTCAGGTTGTCGCTGCGGCCAAGAGCACCGAAGAACTGGAGGCCGAGATGCCTGTTGCGCCCGAGATTATAACCGAAGCGAAGGAGGAGACGGAAGAAGGTGCCGGCGAACAAAAAGAGAAAAATGAAGACAAGGAGAAGAAATAGGGCCGTTTTGAGCGAATCCTTTGTATGTCAGGTATGCGGATGATAGTTGGGTTTGGTAATCCTGGTAAGCGATATATCGGCACACGGCATAACGTGGGCTTTGAGGTGCTTGATTTACTTGCAGATGCCCTTGGCATTCAGATTAACAAGAGAAATTTTGGTGGTCGGATGGGCAAGGGAGAGTTCGCCGGCCAGCCGGTTGTTTTGCTGAAGCCGTGGAAGTATATGAATCTCAGCGGTCAGCCGGTGGCTGATGCAGTTTCGTTTTACAAACTGCATTTGTGTGATGTCCTTTTAGCACTGGACGATATGTGGCTTGAACCCGGACAGATAAGAATCAGGGCTAAAGGCTCTGCGGGCGGGCATAACGGGCTGCAGGATGTGCTCGACAAACTCGGAACAGAAAACGTACCGCGTCTGCGAATTGGTATCGGGCGCTGCCCGGCGGATGATGCCGTCGACTATGTATTAAGCAGGCCGGATAAGGAAGACGGCAATTTGATTAATGAAGGTATCGGGCAGGCCAAAAATGCGGCACTTTGCTGGCTTCAGGAAGGCGTTGAGGCGGCGATGACAAAGTTTAATAGTTTTGAAAAGTGATTTTTCTTATGCCAATAACACAATTAGCGAATTTTGCTGGAGGTTACTAATTTGGAAACTGCTGTTAAAAAGCTTTACGAAGGTATGTTCCTCGTAGATTCAGCCGAGGCGGCAAGGGACTGGGATGGCGTTATAGAGGGCATTACGAAGATATTGAACAGGGCGGAAGCTGAAATTGTGTCTCTTCGCAAGTGGGACGAGCGGCCGTTAGCCTACTCAATCAGAAGATGTAACCGCGGAACCTATATCCTGACTTATTTCAGGGCCGAAGGACAAAAAATCCGCGACATCGAGCGTGATGTGCTGCTTTCGGAGCTCGTTATGCGAGCGCTGATTCTCAGGGCCGACCATATCACTGAAGAAGATATCGAAAAGCAAAGCTCTGCAAAGCATACTGAAACTCAGGAGCGGCAGCCGGCTGATAAAGCAGATTCTGCCGAGGCAGAGAAGGAAATCGATCAAGAGCCTGATTTGACGGGCGAACAAGAGGACATTGCCGGATATAGCGACGAGAACAATCCTGACGAACAGGGTTCGTGAGTTGCCTGCAATAGTCGGCAGGCAGAGCCGGCGATGCAGCTCAATAAAACTGAGGAGTTACTTATGGCCAACTATAATAAGGTGTTACTGATGGGCAACCTGACCCGTGACCCGCAGCTGTCATATCTTCCCAGCCAGACTCCGGTTGTGGAGTTCGGGTTGGCGGTGAACCGCAAATGGACCGGCAAAGACGGCACAAGCAAGGATGAGACATGTTTTGTTGACTGTCGAGCGTTTGGTCGGCTGGCTGAAAATATCAACAAATATATGAGTAAGGGCCGGCCTATATTTCTCGAAGGCCGACTTACCTATGATACTTGGACGGCGCAGGATGGCACCAAGCGCAGCAGGCATAGAGTTGTTGTCGAGAACTTCCAGTTTATCGGCGCACCAGCAGGTGCTCGAGCCGGCGGCGAGGCGGGCTCAGACAGCCAGGTTGAGCCGGACAACACAGGCCCCACAGGGGCGCAGCCGCCTGAAGACGATATACCATTTTGAGCTATCGCACGGCTAACGTATGGCGCGTGCGAATGATTATTGAAGGTTTTCAAAAATAAAGTTCGGAGTTTTGTAACAGGTGAAATATGGCGAAACGTTTTGAAAAGAAAGATGACAAATCCGTGAAGACCCGCAAACTTGCTGCCCCACAGCAAACCCAGTGCCGGTTTTGCAGACGGCGTGAAGAGTATGTTGATTATAAGGATATTGAAACCCTGCAGAAGCTGCTGACGCATCGAGGGAAGATATACTCGCGCAAGCGCAGCGGTAATTGTGCCGGCTGCCAGCGCAAGGCCAAAAGGGCCATCAAACGGGCAAGGTTTATGGCACTTCTGCCGTTCTGTGCTTAGCTTTGTCTGTCGGAGTTGTTTTGTTTGAACTCATATTTTCGTGGAGGTTTGTAAATGAAGGTGTTATTGACTGATGATATAAGCAAGCTCGGCTGGCTCGGCGATGTTGTCGATGTTGCTGACGGATACGCGAGAAACTACCTGCTCCCGCAGGGCCTCGCCCAGGTCGCCACCGAGGCGAATATAAAGGCAATCGCACAGCAAAAGGCCCAGCGGGCCGAACAACGCCGTCTCGAAAGCGAACAGCTCGAAAGGGCCGCCCAGGCCGTAGATGGTGCTGAAGCCGTTATTGCTGCCGCGGCCAATGAGCAGGGACACCTGTTCGGCTCGGTGGCGAAACACGATATCGCTGAAAACCTGCGTGCGCAGGGCTTTGAGATCCACGACGACATAGTTGTGCTTGATGAGCATATAAAACAGGTAGGCACATACAGCGTCAAATTACAGTTCAATAAAGATGTAACTGCTGCTGTCAGCGTGGTTGTTGTCCCCGAAGGCGCTGATGTGGAGGCCTTTAAAGCAGCGCAGAAGGAGATTGCTCAACAACAGGCCGCCGAGAAGGAAGCGGCAGAATCCTCCGAAGAGCAGCAGAACGCGGAAACATCGCCCGACCAGCCGGCCCAGCAAACGGAGCAGAAAAATCAGGCCGAGTCGGATCAGGAAGGTGAAAATCAATCTGCTCAGGGATAGTTTTTAGTGATTCTAAGCGGCGGTTGTGCTTGACTGAGAGTCGGTACACGCCGCTTTTTTCTTTGGAAACCGCGGCAGAAGCTGCGCTAATAGTATTAGCAATAGTCCTCGAAAAAGATCAGCCCGGACGGCAACAATAAAACCTGAGATTACTAGGGCCGCCCAGATGATTAACTGAATCCATTGGAGAGGATAGGTTACTTTTGATTTTGTCTTTTTCCACCCTTTGAGGGTTATTAAACCGGCTGCAATCGTCGTAATGCCAATGATTGCATAGAATACCAGCATTGCGTAAATTACAACAGGCAGAGAGACATTCTCTGCGATAATCGCTTTATCCTGCGGCATCCTCGTAAATGAAAAGAGCAGACAGGTTTCGCCGACGTATTTGGCGTGCGCTGCATTGGATAAGAACCGTACTGTCAGCAGCGTCCCGTCCAGCAGCGGTAAAGACGCCGCAATTACCTCGGCACCCAGTGGATAGGCGTGGTCGAATCGATTGTTGGCTCGTGCAGCTCCCACCCCGAAGGAGCAGGCCGAGGCGCCAAAACCGGCAATCACGGGGCCTGAGTCTACGTCTATGTACCATTCTGAGTCTATTTGGTCTTTTAAAAATTCACGAAAACCAACTGCCCCACAGTGTTTTTGCCAGTAGTGTTTCTCGAAATTTTCATACCAGTCTTGTGCCGTCTCAGGCCATAGTTCCGCGGCCCAGACTGTACCCCACTGGTTGGAGCAGCCGCGGGACATATCGATAAGGCCGCTTTTGGCATTTGCGAAGTATGGCGGAAGACCCGTCGAGACATCGAGAAGGTTTCCCTCAAAGCCCCTTATGGAGCGACGGATGAATTCCGAGTGGTCGGTTCCCAGAAGTGAATCAGCTCGCTTTATAGCAGCGATTGCCGCCGTAACGTCGGTCGGAAAACACTGGCTGGGATAATCATCCAGTATCCCGTAGCGGGATTCATCCAGCTCCTTTGATAAGGTTTCAACCTGGTCTCGTATAAGGTCGAGGTATTTGTCCCCGCCCAGGAGTTTATGATAGCTTGTCAGCCCACCAATAAGCAGCATACGGTAAAAAACGTTCTCTTTGTGCAGGTAATCGTCGCCCCAGTGTTTCTTAACCCATGTTGCGTGCCCGGGGTCGGCTACAAGAGCCGCGGCCGCCTCAATCGCCCCCGCGGCATATACGTTCGGAGCAACGTGGGAGAGAGTTCTATCCTGCTCCCATGCCTGCTGTAATGATTCTGTCGCCCAAAGGTAAAATACCGAACCGAAGACAGGCCATTCAGTTGCTGCGATTTGTTCGAGGTCCAGTTCTTGTGCTTCGTCGGAGCAAATTCGCTGACGAGCCCATCTTTCGTATCTGGGCGACAGGTGCCTGTGCGTCCTGAAGGCAAATCTCGGCACACCCTGTCCTTTTAGGCCCGTGTCGTTTATATAAAATATAATCAGAATGATGGGTATGAAGGAAAAATACGTTGCCAGAAAAAGCCAGATAATCGTATTGCCATATCGGCATATAGAAACAGGCGTGAAATGTTTGTCTTTCATTATCGTTTTCAGCAAAGATTATTCCCGCTGTTGATTCTCACTGAAAACCTTTATCATTTCAAGAAGGAATAATCTTCTCGTGGCGTCATAGCCGCGTTCGCTTGGGTCTTCGATATTCAGGTAGTACCAGTATGTCGGGTCGTTCCAGCGATAATTTTTAATCCAGAACTTCCTGCAGTGTATTCCGTGGCCGAGAAAAGACGAATGAATATCCACGAGATGAACGTTCTCATATCGTGCAGCACACTCTGCCAAAATTGTGTTGTAGGCATGTAATATCTTTACGCCGTCAGGCCAGGCGGGCAGGCCCGTCAGCCATTCCGCTGTGTTTCCTGTTCCGTCGCTCGGGTCGTAGATATTCGCGAGAAATATATGGCATCCGCCCGGGAAAACTTTCTGGATTCGCCTTACCATTTCATCCAGCCGTTTCTCGAAATTACCTATCCAAGGCCGGGCCTGCTCGAAGCTTGCTCCATACATCGCTCCTTTCTCTGGCGGCCTTCGTCCGTAATTATGAATAAGGTCGTTGCCTCCTGATGTCATTACCACGACTCCAAGCACATCAGATTGTTGTGGGCTAAGCCTTTTAATTTGGTTTAGATGGTCAAATGAGTTGCTTCCGGAGGTTGATATGTTTTTGGTTTCAAGTTTCGGAAAAACTACGGAAAGGTTTTTACCCTTCATATCATCGCTGTCGTAAGGAGGATTTTCGATTAATCGTTCGAAATACGAATACCCCGTGCGAGCACCGAAACCGGCGGTGATACTATCACCGATTCCCAAAAGTAATACTTTGCGTTCACTCCAGATGTGGTCGAACGGCTCAGCGCCAACATCGGGACCGGCTGGACCATCGCCCTGCGGAAGATAAACATTGAAATATAAAATGCCGCCCGTGAGAAGGATGACTACAGCTACGGTAATTATAAAACACTTCACGAATCTAAAAGCAGGCTTGCGTTTTGCAGGTTTTTTAGTCGGAGTATCTTCCTCGTTTATTTCGGATGTTTCTGTGGGCATCATTAAGTCCTATAAAACGCCTTTTTTGGCGTAAGTATCGAATATTTTGTCGAATTCTTCGGCTTTTTTAGCACCTTCGTAAATAATCAGTTTGAACCTGAACAGAGCGCTTTGACCCGGCTGAAGTGTGAGATTAAATGGCTTTGGGTTTTCAAACTTTTGGGCTTCTTGAAAAACATATTGCCCTAACGGATTGGCCGCAAATAAACCATAGCCGCGAGCCATCCAGTATGTCGGGTAGTTGGTGCTGTCGG
Source organism: uncultured Pirellulales bacterium (assembly GCA_964387605.1). GTDB lineage: Bacteria > Planctomycetota > Phycisphaerae > Sedimentisphaerales > Anaerobacaceae > Fen-1362. The sequence goes on from CAYLYB010000001.1 coordinate 20,723, forward strand.
GGTGATTGAAAATTGCAATACCAATTGTCTTGCCGTTCTTTTGCCCTTGCAGCCGGCACCATTTTGCTCGCCTGCCCCATACGTTCGGTTCGCCGGTATTGCCGTCCGAATTGAGGTATTCGCCTGTGCCGCCTTCTTCTCTTAGCCAATCCGCGACGCGAATAGCAAACATCCCCTCCTTGGTATCGCCGAACACGACTTCCTTGTCCTGTGTGGTTAATACGATGTTGAAATCTATGGCGTATTCATTTGGCTCCGCGGTGAAGAACATATCTCTTTTTTCCTCCAGCAGCACCTTGCCCCGTCTGCCAATCCAGTGTGTGATTATCGAAAGCTGCCCGTCGTCGGTTTTCGTAGTTTTTATGTGCTTAATCTGCGGCGGCGGAGTCGCGTTATTCCACAAATCCTCGTTGTTGACATTGCCATAAGTAAAAAACATCCCCGTGTGATGCGGGTGGTCGGTGCTTTCGCCAGCGACATTCTCTAACGGGAATCCCCTCGTTACGACAACGCCCGACGGGCTTTTCAGGGGGTACAAAATCGGCTTGGTCAGCGTCTTGCCATAGCGGTAGCTTGTTACGTATTTATTGCCGCACATTACGTCGATGGCGTTTTCTTTCTCTATAAACGTAAAACCGGGTGCATTTTGAAGATTGTCCTTGTCGCCTGTCATTGGCGAGGGAGTGTTTTGCGCGAACGATAACGTCCCGCTCATCAGCAGCACGGCTGTCGCATATAGGGTCGTTTTTCTAATCATCTTTCAATCCTTAATTATAGACTCGCCAGCACTCCCCTTGTGTATCCGACCGATTCAGCAACGCCCGGCAGCGGGTCTTTTTCGTCCTTTTCGAATTCGAACGACGCCTTGCCGGAGTAGCCGATTCTAATCAGCGTTCGCATTAGCCGAATAATATCGATCACGCCCCGTCCCATCTCAATCGTCGTGCCTTGTGCCGTTGCCGAACTTACATCCTTTATATGAAGGTCCATCAGCCGGCCCACATACGTTTCAACCGCCTCCGACGGGTCAATGCCAATCCGCTGTGTATGTCCCACGTCGATGCACAACCCGATTCGCTTGTCGAGGTCCTTTATCCTTTCATATACGCTCTGCGGCGTTGGGTAAAGCTGGTCGCCCGGCCCGTGATTATGAATCGCCACCCTGATGTCGTATTCTTTGACCTTCTTATCAACCAGCCCCAATAAATCATATTTCGGCACCCCAACGAAGGTTCCTATTCCGGCCATTTTCGCGTAATCGAACGCTTGCTGCACCTCGTCAGCGGTATTCATATATATAACCCCGCACGCGTAAAGCTCTAATCCTGCCTCCTTTACCTTCGCCAGGGTCTCATTTATTTGCTCCTGATTACTGTCTAAAGGCAGGTGCATACTTTTGAAGCATATATATTTTAGTCCCAGCCGATTAGTCATCGCTATCGCCTGATCGACGGGGAACTGCCTGAATGTATACGATGTCATTCCCAGTTCAAATTTCGGCTTCAACTTTTTTTTGCCTTGTATTTCATCCGCCGCCTCTAACCTGCCTGCACCGGCCAGCACCGCTCCCACACCTGCCATTCTTAAAATATCCCTTCTCGTTTGTTTATTTGTCATCGTCTTGCTCCTTTCTGGTTGCCGGGCTTCTGTTTTACATCAGCCCGTATGCCTTTGCCAAAATCTTTATCGGGTGCAGGGTCGGTTTTCGGCTTATATGCTCAATTTGCATCCCGCAGGCCGCACATTCGGTCAGCACGTATTGCGCAGTCGTTTTATCGAGCGCATCTTTCAATGATTTTGCTATCTGCTCCGAAAGCTCGTAATTTTTCTTCTGCATTCCGAACGTCCCGGCTAAGCCGCAGCAGCCCGCCTTCAAATCGACGATATCGAGATTACAAACCTTTTTCAACACCTCGATACTCGCGCCGTAAGAGGCCATCGCAAGCAAATGGCAGGGTGTATGATAAACGTATCGCTGCGTTTTTTTACGCTCGGCCTTTTTGAGCCTGTCCTGTCGGGCGAGTTCCAGCAGGTATCCCATCAACTCGAAAGTATTTTCCGAGACCAGCTTTGCGTCCTCGCCCTGCACGTGGTGCCTTAATTCCTGCTTGAGGCACAATGCCGCGCTTGGCTCGGAGCAGATTATCTTATAACCCGCCCGCACCGCTTCAGCTAAGTATTTCACGCTGTATGACAAATCGATTTTGGCGGTTTTAACGTCGCCATACACAATCGCCGGCAATGGCGCAGGCCTTTGATTCGGCAAAATGACCTCGATATTATTATGACGAAGAACGTCGATAACCGCGTAGCCAAGCTCGTGGTCGTTGAAGTTCGCGTATGTATCGACGAAGTATGCAATTTTTTCGATTGGCTTATCGATTTGTCCGCACTTTTGCAGATACTTACGACCCGCGGCTAAAAACGAGCCAAAGGCAAACCGGGGCATTTGTCGCCGCTTGTCGATGCCTGTAGTTTTTTCGAGAACCCACTTAGTTAAACTCAGGCCCATCACGAAATTAGAAACAGGCGCGAACAAGCTGCCCAGCTTGCTCAGATAACGATTGTGTCCCAGCACCCAGTCGGTCCGCCGAAGTCCATTTCGCCGTGCGTATTCCGACCGTGCCGCCGACATCACCTTCGATACATCCACGCCCGACGGGCATTCAATCGAGCAGGCCTTGCAATTCACGCACAAATCGAGGAACTTTCGAAACTCCGCCGACTCGAAATCCTCTTCGCTCATCTGGCCCGTCGCCCAAAAGCGGGCGATATTCATTTTCGCCCGCGAGCTGTTCATTTCATCCCCGAACGCCCGAAACACCGGGCACATCCGAAGTTGCTCTTCGCCGGCCCTGCATACCCCGCAGCCGTTGCATTGTTCGAGTTCGAGCGCAATCTCATCCGGCTCATAAAATACGCCCGTTTGCACGAAGGCCCGCTCCGGCTGAATCTTTTTGCCTGCCTTTAGATTCTGCACCATCGCGCCTTCGTCGTCATTGATTATCTTGCCGGGATTGAGCACGCCGGCCGGGTCGAAAATCTTTTTTATGCCGCACAATATGTTGTAAAAATCATCCCCGTATTGTCTTCTCAAAAAAGCCGCCCTTACCAATCCCACCGCGTGCTCCCCGCTGACGGTCCCGCCAAACGACCACGCCAATGCGAAAACCTCATTTGCGATTTCGACCATTTTTTCGACCTCGCCCCGACTGCCCAGGTCGAGATAGGGCCTGATGTGCAGCTCGCCGTCTCCGGCGTGGCCATAATAGCTCATAGCGATATCGTATTTTTTACCGATTTTCTCCAGGCCCGCGATATACTCTCCGAGCTTGTCATTCGAAACCGATACATCTTCAATAAAAGGCACCGGTCTTTGTCTTCCTTTTTTTCTGTCGAGCAGGGGCACCGCGTCCTTGCGCGCTTTCCACAGCCGGCTTTGAATCTCTTCGTCGAGCACAATCGTTCTCTCGCCGGCTATATTTCCTACAGCGCTGTTCGTCTCCTTGATTTTCCTTGTAACCACCTCGGGCGTTTCGCCGGTATGCTCGACTAATAATATCGCCTCGGCCTGGGCCGGCAAAATGTCCCTGTATTTCGGCAGATGCTCAGTCGCCATAGCAATCAAATGCCTGTCCATCAACTCGCAGGCCGACGCACCGGTGTTGACAATAATCGGCACTGCCTTTGCCATTTTCTCCAACGAGGCGAATTCGAGCTGCAAAAGCCCCTTCGCTTTGGGTAATGGCACCGTTCTAAGCGTAATCTTCGTAAATATCGCCAGCGTCCCTTCCGACCCGGCCATTAGCTTTGCCAAATCGATTTTGCCGTCGCGAAATACTCCCGCGATGTTATAGCCGCTGCTGTTGCGTTTTGTCGCGGGAAGCGCCTTTGCGATAACCTGCTGTTTGTCCGCCAACAGCTCTGCGCAGGCCTTTGCGATTCGGCTGAGTTTGTCGGTTTTTATCTGTTGCGGGTCGGCGTTGTTGACCAGTTCTACTATGCTGCCATCCGCCAGCACGGCTTCGATTCGCTCGACGTAATCGCCGATATAGCCGTATTGCAGCGAATGTGCCCCCGTTGCGTTGTTGGCAACGCACCCGCCTATGACCGCCCGGTTGGCGGTCGAGGGGTCCGGGCCTATTTTTCTGCCGTATTTAGCGAGGTAGCCGTTCAATTCGTCGAGAACCGCGCCCGGCTCACACGTCACCAGTCGCCCGGCGTCTTCTGTGCCGATTATCCGATTCATATACCGGGCCACATCAAGCACTATTCCGCTGCAAAGCGATTCGCCGGCAACGCCGCTTCCTGCCCCTCGCGGTGCTATCGGCAGTTGATTTTGGCCCGCGTATTTAACGACTGCCGCGATATCCTCCGCATCGCGCGGGCAGACCACGCAGTCAGGCACAATCTCGTAAATGCTCGCGTCGCTGCTGTATGCGGCCCTGTGAAGAATATCTGCGAACACGTCGCCCTTGACAAGGCCAGCTAAATCCGAAGCAATTTCTTTTGTCTTTTTACCCATCTTTGCCGCCAAAGACAGTTATCCCTTATAAATGAAATATACGCAGAGATTCTAACATATATGTGCGTGATTTGGCACTGCCGGAAGGAATTTAAGTCCCTCTTAGGGTCATGCTGTCGCAAGACAGCAGCGGGGGCAGGGATTAATCGTCGATGTCGCAGGGCAGACGAATGGAATTAGCCGAGCTGGTATTTTGAAGGTCGTCGAGGTCTTTTTTGCTGACCTCGCCCTTGATGAACTGCTGGACAATAGGGTCCGGATGATTGTGAATATATTCCGCGTCACCGTCGGCGATTATTTTGCCGTGGTGAAGCATTACGATTCGGTCCGCTATTTTGTAGGCGCTTTTCATATCGTGTGTTACCGCCACGCTTGTTACGCCCAGCTCCCGCTCCAGTTTCAAAACAAGCTCGTTTATCGTATCCGAGCGAATTGGGTCGAGCCCGGTGGTCGGCTCGTCGTAAAGTATCACTTCCGGGTCAAGAGCTATCGCCCTGGCCAGGGCGACGCGCTTGCGCTGCCCTCCGGAAAGATTGGCGGGGTAGAATTGTTGCAGTCCGTCAAGCCCCACCATTCGAAGTTTGTTGCGAACAAGCTCTTCAACCGCGCTCCAACGCGTTACGTGGCAGTGCTGCCTGACGGGGAACATTATATTCTCAGCCACGCTTAGACTGTCAAATAGTGCCCCTGCCTGAAACAGATATCCGAAACGCGCGCGTATATTGTTCAGGTTTTTGTCATCGACATTTTCTATGCGCTGGCCCTTGAAATATACCTCCCCTGAAGTTGGGCGCAGCAGGACTATCATATGTTTGAGAAGAACCGTTTTGCCGCATCCGCTCGGCCCAATTACAACCGTGGTCTTGCCTTTTTCTATGGCCAGGGAGATATTATCGAGGACGATGTTGTTGCCGAATTTCTTTGTAATATTTTTTAATACGATAATGCCGTCTTCCGGCCTGACTTCGCCGGTTTCCGGCTGGTGCTGTGGGCTCGTTGCAGGCGCAACGGCCGGTTCAGTATCTACCTGTTTGGTTATCAGGGTATCGTTCTGTGTTTTTTCTTTTTCCACTTTTGCTTTTATCTCTGCAATTTAATTTAGCCCATAAGACTGCGCAAAGGCCAGAAGATGCTGTATAGCGATTTGAAAATCACCACTAAGGCGAAGTCGATGACGAGTATCGAGATAAAACTCATCACAAACGCCTCTGTGCAGGCCTGCCCCACGCCCCTGGCCCCTTCTTTGCAGTGAAATCCCTTGAAGCAGCTTATTACCGCAATCGCACCGCCAAAGAAAAATCCTTTTATAACACCGCAGGCAACATCCCAGAGTTCGACACCGTTCGAGCTGAAGCTCCAGTATGCCTTTGCGTTAATATTTAATTGAACAACGCTGACGAACCAGCCGCCTATAATGCCGAGCAAGTCCGCGTAGACGATAAGAACAGGAGTTAGGAGCAAACACGCCAGAACGCGAGGTGCTACAAGATACATTACCGGGTCGGTGCCCATGCTTTCGATGGCGTCTATCTGTTCGGTAACTTTCATTGTTCCCAGCTCTGCCGTAAGCGCGCCGCCGATTCGTCCGGCCAACATCACCGCCGCCAGCACGGGACCAAGCTCCTTGACCACTGATATATTTATCAATACGCCTAAGTGTTCTTCCAGTCCCATTCCCGCCAACTGGTCGTATGCCTGCACTGCTAAAGTCATCCCGACAAACGCGCCGGTTATCATAATAACCGGCACGCTGCGCACGCCTATCTGCAGCATTTGCGCCCATATCAGCGGATATGTCTGGCTCATACCGATGCTGTGCGCGGAAGAGAAAGCCGAACGCCAGACAAACCTGCCGAATAAGCCGGCCTCGTATACTCCCTTAAAGGCCTTGGTTACCGCAGCCATAAGTTCACTCCCATAATGCGTGGTTTCTCATATTCTAATCGCCCAATCAGCCATTCATCCTAAATACAAAATAGCCACTGGTCAATCATTACGTGATTCTACATAAATCTTGGAGATTCAGCTTTAAAATGCCATGCTTATAGGACTCTGGCTTTTCTGTTTTTTGTTTATTAAGGCCTGCCGTTGTTATCGCCGTTGTCCTGTAAGTTTATGCTTTTCTGGCCCGGATGTTCGCTTATAATGTAACAGGTGCTGATATCCCCAGACAGGTGAGGTGTTTTGTATGATTAGAGCAAAATCGTTTATGTCGCAGTGTTTTTTGCTTCTGGGCCTTTTAGCCATGGTCGGCTGTGTCGAGCGAAAACTTACAATTAATACGAATCCTTCAGGTGCGCAGGTTTTCCTCAATGACGAAGAGATAGGCGTCTCGCCGGTTACTGTCTCGTTCAACTGGTATGGCGACTATAATGTCAGGATAAGCAGGCCCGGCAGTGAAACGCTGCATACCCATCGCCAATTGCCGCCGCCCTGGTATGACCATTTTCCGTTTGATTTTATTGCCCAGGCCCTCTACCCCGGGCGCATAGTCGATTCACATCAATGGTCGTTCGATTTGGCCGCCCAAAAAGAAATGAACTCGCAAGAGCTTATTCGCTCCGCACAACAGCTAAAGAACCAGGCCTCGCAGTAAATCGCAGCCGGGCTCCTTGCGCCCTCTCGACTGACGGGTCGCAAGCCGACGGCTCAAAGATTATCCCGATACCAGTCGAAGGCCTTTTGAAGCCCCTGCTCGAAAGGGACAACGGGCTTATAACCCAGTAACTTTTTCGCAAGCGAGATGTCCGCAAGAGAGTGCTTGACGTCGCCGGGACGCGAAGGGACATAAATTGACTTGATATCTTTGCCTGCGAGCTTGTTAATCATACCGATAATTTCGTTGACCGTTACCGCCTGTTGACAGGCGATATTGACAACTTCGCCTTTCGTCTGTTTGGCTTTTGCGGCCAGCAGGTTTGCCTCGACAACATTATCGACGTAGGTGAAGTCCCTGCTTTGCTCTCCGTCCCCGTAAACAGTAGGCGACTCGTTCTTCAAAATCGCCGTCACAAAAGCGGGTATCGCCGCAGCGTATTGGCTCGATGGGTCCTGGTTCGGGCCGAATACGTTGAAATAGCGAAGACAAATCGTCTCTAATCCGAAAACCTTGTAAAAAACCGAGCAATAGTATTCGCCCATTAGCTTTGCAGCGGCGTAGGGAGAAAGTGGATTCACGACCATCGTCTCTACTTTTGGCAGGGTGGGCGTATCACCGTAAGCGCTCGAGCTGGCTGCGTAAACAAAACGCTTCACTTTTGTATCTCTGGCGGCCAAAAGCAGCGTGAAGGTCGCATCGACGCAGTGCCTGTGAGTTGCTGCGGGGTCGTCAACGCTGCGAGGAACCGAGGGAAGGGCACCCTGATGCAGAACAATGTCAATCCCGTCCATCGCCCTGCGCGCTACGTCCGGGTCGCCCATGTCCGCTTCTATGAATTCTATCTTGTCAATGATGCCGGTAAGATTGGCCTTTTTGCCCGTGAGAAGATTGTCAACCACCCTGACGAAGTGACCCTGTGAGACGAGCTTGCCGCAGATATTTGAACCTATGAAGCCGGCTCCGCCGGTAACCAGATACTTGTGCATAAAACCCTCTTACTTATAATTTGTGGCCTGAAAACTTCGTCCGTTTTGTTGCCGGCTCTAAACCACCTGTGCCGGCTCGAGCTTTTGGTAGTCCTGATAGGACCTGAACAGCTCTCGGAAGTAACCACCCTTTAACGTCTTAACTCCCAGCAGAACACAACCGAATATCTCGGCTTCGACCTGCCTTAACTCCCTTATGGTTCGAGCAGCGGTCCCTCGTTTGGTTGTCGCCGCGTTAAATACGAGTATGGCCCCATCCACATACCTCGCCAGACTCTTCGACTCACTTGCCAGCAAGACCGGCGGGCCGTCGATTATTATATAATCATAATTATCCTGCTGTTGCTTAATCAACTGCTCCATCTTTTCAGTCCCCAGTGCCTCCGCCGGGTTTGCAGGCATCGGACCGGATTCGATTATCTCCAGCCGCTCCATCCCGCTGGGCCTTATCGCCTCATGTAAGCTGCATTGGCCCGCAATGAGGTTGCTCAGCCCAGCTTCGGATTTGACGCCCCTGCTTTCACCGGCGAATATTCTCTGGAAACTCGGCCGCCTGAGATTCGTGTCTATCAACAAAACTTTTCTACCGTCGGCAACAAGTGTTGTTGCGAGATTAATCGCCACGCTTGTCTTGCCTTCTTTGGCGCCGCCGCTGGTAATTAATATCGTTCTGATTTGCTCCGCCGATGCGGAAAGCTTCAAATTTGTCCGCACCCGCCTGTATGATTCGCTTGTTATACTGTTCGGTGCCTGCCGGACTACTAGTGCCGGCTCGATATCTTCCACCAAATCATCTTCTTCTGAGTTCGGGATCATTCCCAGAAGCGGAATTCTCAGGTGCATTGAAATATCCTTGGGTGTCCGCACGAGGTCATTGAGTATCTCTTTAAGGAATGCAAACCCGAGGCCGAGCGAGAGCCCCAGAAGTGTTCCTCCGGGAAGAAAGATTTGCCATCTTGGAAAACTTGCCTCGAGAGGCTCCGGGGCCAGATCCACAAACTGGACTTTTGGAGTCTCAGGGTCATCGTAAACTATCTTGTATTTTTCAACTTGCTCTTTGATAGAGTCGAGCATCATTCTTCTTTCATCTCTCATTTTCACTCTTTGCTCATACTGAGCACGGGCTAAATCGAGCTCCTCTTTGCGTTTCGCGGCTTCTTCACGCATTTTTTCAAGCTCTTCGAGCCGTTTCTCGAGCGTAGCCAAGCTGTCTTGGGCATTTTTCAGATTCGATTGTCTGGTCTGTTCCGCAATTATAGTCTTTCGACGCAGCCTTTCTTTTTCTACTGCGTTGATATATTCTCTAATCTGCTTGACAACTCTGTGGTCCTCGCCAAATTTTGCCAGTGCACTTGCAAGTGCCGATTCCCGTAATGCCAATTGCTGTGCCAACGAGGTCATTATGGGGTCTGTCTCTACCTGTCGTTCCACCTGCACTCTGACAGGTCCTTGCGCTTGAATTTTAAGGCGTTCTATCGCCTCACGGGTCTCGCTTATGTCCATTTTCAAATCATTTTGTTGAAATTCCAGGTCGCCGAGTTTTTTATCTGCTATAGGTTCGAATGAACGCACATCCAGATCGGCAAAACCATATCTCCGGCGGACGTTGTCGAGCTCTCGCTCAGCCAGGTCCACATCTCTTTGAACGCGGGCCTGTTGCTCCTCAAGCCGGGCCAGCTTTTCTGCGACATCCTTCCGTTTTGAACCTCCTTGCCGGCTGATAAACAAATTTACCATTTCATTGACTATCAAAGCCGACTCTTCTTTATCATTACATGTCATTGAGACAACAATTGAGTCGCCATCTCTTTGTGAAAAAGCCCCGAACTGTTTTTTAAGGTCTTTCACGGCCTTCCTTATGCGAACAGACTTGATATCTCCGAAATCTTGGAACCATTTTGTCTGTTGAACCTTATCCCTGTCAATCAATTGTTGCAGCATACCTTGGCTTTTAAGTAGAGCACTCAATGACAGTCGATAACCATATTGTATATCTTTTGATACAATGGGAGACTGTATTGTAGTCGGGTCTTTCTCTGTGGGCGGAAGCACCCTAATAAAAGTCTGAGCAGTGTAACTAGGCCAATATCTAAGAATCACAAACCAGCTCCCAATGCCAAAGAATAAACCAAAAAATGTAAAGAAGATTATCATGAACCAGTGTCTTAGTAGTATTGCGACGATTTCTTTTGGCGTAATTCCCGTAGCCGTCTCTGTACCGGTTGTTTTAGGCCTTGGAGGCGCTATCATAGGCCTGCTCATAACTGGTTTTTGTTGCGATTCGGTCATTTACGCTCCAGTTCAATAATCTTTAAATCTTGTTTTTATCACTGGTATCACCGATTCGGTAGTTCGCCTGTTACTTTTGAAGCCGTTCAATTGCTGAATCAATCTTTTTCTTGACCGACGGCGAAATATTTTCGCCATAGGCTTCAAGTGCCTGCTCATAAGCTGCTATTGCCTGTGACACTTTGCCGAGTTGCTCATAGGACTGCCCTAAGTGTTCATACACTTCTAGGGGTATGGGCATCCGCTGTGCCTCGTACTGTTGTATTGCCGCTTGGCCCAACTGAGCTGCTTGGGCGTATTCGCCTTTCTTGTATAGTACGAAAGCGTATGTATCGAGATATTCAGGGTTGTCCCCTTTTGTTTCACAAGCCCGTTTGGCATATTCCAGCGCCTTGTCTATGTCTTGGTCGTTCTCAGCAAGTATATATGCAACATTATTCAAGATATTTGTATTATTCGGCGTTTTTGACAGCACACTTTCGAATGCTTCCAGAGCTGCTGTAAGATAGTTTTTATCGGAGGTTTTATAGTAAGCCAATATCAGAACCTCAGCTTTTTGCGTTTGCTGTCCAAGCCAGATTGGCTGGTCAGAACTCGTTGTTTTAAGGCATCTATCAATATATTCGAGCGCCTTGTTATAGTCTTTTTTGAACTGATAAAGTTTGAACATAGTCCAATTTGCTATCAAAGAGTCCGGGTTCGCCTTAACTTTTTGCAGGCATATCTGTTCAGTATCTTGTTCTCCAAGCAATGCATAAATCTTTTCCAACACAAGGCTTACGGTGTCAAATTCATCGCCTGCTCTTTCTATTGATTTTCTGCAATACTCAATGGCGGTAGCACGGTCGCCGAGCTTCAGCCGACCTTGGGCCATTCTGAAATAAGCAACATCTGCAAGATTGCTGTCGATATATTTTCCTGCTTCTTCAAACAGTTTATCCATTTTCCCGTTAATCATGAGTGCCTGCAGGTATCCACCCAGGGCATCAGCATTCTCTTGCCCGCGTTCAATACTTTTTTTCAGAGATAACTCGTATAATTGTTCTGCTTTAATATTATTGCCGGTCAAGGCGGCAAATCCCGCAGCGCGATTGTGCCAATAAATGCTTTCCGGCAACTGTTCAAGTGTTTTAGCGTAAAAATCGTTTAGTAATTCCTCCTGTTTGAAACGGAGGTAGATTTGTTCAAGTAAGCTCCTGGCTTCAAGAGGTGCCTGTGGGTCGTTGATAGTACTTTTTAGTTCTGTGATAGCGTCCTCAATACGCCCGGTTCTTAGATATGCCCTTGCGAGCGATACGCGCGTTGCTGATGAGTCAAGTAAAGTTTTGCTGCGCTTGAGGTCCATTATCGCTTGGTTATAATCTGTTAGCATAGAGTTTATCTCTCCTCGCAGCTTCCACATTGTCGCATTGCTCTGATCGTTCGCAAGTTCCTTGTTCGTTAACTCTAATGCTTCTTTGAGACGACCTTGTTTCATAAAAAGCCATGCCCCGAGCATTAAACCCCTGTCATCTGCCGGATATTTTTCTTGAAAACTGGCAAGCTTTCGCTCAGCCTCTTTTACAAGACCTGTGTTAAGATAAGTTTGTATAATCAAGAGATGATTGTCGACGGTTTCATCGGCCAATAGTAGTTCCGAGGCGTATTTCTCGACATTTTCTTTGTCGACGTTTTTTTCTGCCAGATATATCAGTCCCTTGAGCACATCGACGTCTTTTGGATTGTCTTCATGCAATTTCTCAAGGACCTTTTTGGCATCATCGTATCGACCCTCTCTTATATAATGACGCCATAAAAGGCTGGAATTTTGTGTTGTACTGAGTAGTTGTTCTGCTTTTTCCGTTTGACCGGTTTGCCTGTAGTATTCTGCGTAACTTTCGAGCACGGCAGGATTCTGAGGTTCATAGCTTTTAGCCTGCTCCAAGGCGGTAAAAGCCATCTTAAATAATGTTTGCTTTCTCTGATTATTGGTGCTGTCGAGGGCAAGTCGTGTAGCAAGACGAGCGAGCAATAGCGCGTTTTGCGTGCTTGGTGAGTTTTGAAGCAGACTTTGCCGCAATGCCAGTGCGCGGTCAGGCTCGCTTTCGCTGATATACTCTGCATAGAAACTCATTAGTTCCAGGTCTCTTGGATTGATTGCCAATGACCAGTCTAATGCGTTTCTCGTTTCAGTCATTTGCGCCGAAGTAACGTTGTTCCCGAGTTTTTGGTTGCGCTTGTAAAGCTGATAGGCAAGTTCTCGTATGATGGTCTTGTCGTCCGGGTTGAGGCTTGCAGCTGTTTGTATATCCGCCAGTGCTGCTGACTCGTTGCCAAGCTCGTTATTAACCCGTGACCGCAGAAGATATCCATATCCGAAAACGGGTCGTTGTATCAGAACTTTCTCCGCGCTGGCCAGAGCGGTTTCATAATCCTTCTTGGCAAGAGCAATTCTGGCAATAAAGAAGTTTCCTGAACAATCATCGAGATTTTCCCGTTGTGCCATTTGTGAAATTTTGTCGGCAAGCTCCCAATTTTTTTGTTTCAGAGCTATATCAAAAAGAAGCGTCGCTGCTTGATGACGTGACGTCTCGTCTGCTGGCAGTTTCTCGGTGTCTGCTGTTATGCCGGCTAATTTTTTGAATTGCTCTGCCGCCTTATTAGGTTCTTCGGTCGCCTGATAAAACATACCTAATGCCATTGCTCGTTTGACTGGATCAGGGACTTCAGATAGAATCTCTTCTCTAAGCTGTAAGGTTCTCTCGTTAGGAACATTTTGTGGGTCCGGCTCGGCGAGCAGTCGTTTGTAGAACATCGCCGCCGGTTCGTTCGGATTGTGCTTGAGAAACAATTCTAATAGGAGAGCCGCCTGGTCAAGATTTCCAGTTGCTATTGCATCTTCGCACACTCCTAATACTGCGACCGGATCTACAGAATTAGGATTATTGTCGAGAAGCGCGCCTGTATATTCAATAAAAGCGGACAGGTTGTTTTTCATTTCTTCGTCGAGCTGTTGCGGGGACCGCTGGTCGACTTCATCCTGTTCCTGCTTTCGGCTTAGTATCCCTCTCAATACTGTGCCTGTTCCGGGGGCTTCTTTTTTAGTCTCGATAATTCTACGGATCTGCCTGCCTTTCCCTTGCAGAATCACCGTCCTAAGTCTTATATAATCAGGGTCTTCTTGGGGAATTTGTTCCAATTGCTGCTCTGCTTCTGCGTATTCGTTAAGACCTATAAGTGACCTAATCCGAAGCACCCGACTTCTGTGTGTTGCGTTGTAATTTCTTTCGTAGTAGTCTATGTTTGGCAGCGCTCTTCTCCACAGCCCAGACTTGACTAAAAGCTCAGCATAGTCCAAGCGAGCTTCTGGCAGAGTTGCCTCTATACCGTTTTGCAGGGCATTGACGAGAAACATACCGACTGCACCGCTTTCGGAGCTGTTAAAAAAGGCCATCCCAAGCCTGTATGAAACATGAGGATCCGAATTATCAGAAGCCTTTAGCTGTGTATACGTCCTGTATAATTTTCGAGTCGCGGCCATGGCATCTCCCTTTCCGAGTTTCGCAGCCGCCAGCTCAATCATACCCTGCCATTTGATTACTTGTGGATCATCACCACTACCGAGAATCTGTTCAATCTGGCGTACCGCTTGCTGTGCTTCCTCCAGCAATTGTTTGCCTTTCGATTCATCTATTGTTTCTTTGGCACCCAGTATTTGGTCAATATAGCTGTATGCGAGCATGCTGTTTAAGATTACCTGATAAGTTCTGGCCACTACCGACTTCGGACCGGTTGTTTCTTGGACATCGGGCATTGAAAGCGCCTTCTTGGTTATCTCAAGTGCTTTGTTGAGGTCTTCGTTTTGTCTTTGAATATTGAATCTTCTGAAATATAAATTAGCTGCACTCAGCTCATATTCTATGTTGTTGCTATCAAGCTGGATCGCCTTCTCAATTGCATCTATTGCCTTGTCGAGATATGTTTTTCCCAGACGATAGTCCGAGTAGAAGTTAGCAAGTGCTGAGATTGCTTCCGGGCTTGAACTGAAATTTGTGGCGATTTCCTTATACTCCGGCTCCAACAAGAGAATTTGTTCCTGCCAGTCAGATTCGATGCTGGCTAGTAAGAAAGAGTGTTTCATGTGCAGAAGATTGATTTTAGCCTGAAGGTTTCCATTTGTTGCCTCTATTCCCTTTTGAAGTATTTTTATTGCTTCTTCTTGTCCTTTTTTACTTGCCTCTAGGTTCCCTCGGGATGCTTCTATATCACCTTTAAAAGCCGCGGCTTGTGCTAAGTATAGATACACGTCGGTATTTGTTGGTTCCAGTTGTTCGACTTTTTCAAGGTCTGTAATAGCCTGTCTGAGCGTTTCTTCTTTGTTTGTAACCATTCCGAGTTGTGCAATTTGCAGAGTTGCTCTACCACGGATCAAATGCAGATAAGGTCCCAAACGATAGGTCGGTTCCCCCTTTTCTTTGAGTTTGTCGATATCCCACTCTGATGTATTAGTCATTGCTAATTCGGGTGAGGCGCTGGGATCTTCAATTATTTCAATAAATTCCGTTGCCTGAGTTGCAACTTCCTGCCAGACTAAGCCCGGTGTCGCCTGTGCAACTATGTAGAAGTATTTAAGCCGGCGGTATCTTGCCTTGGTGTCCTTGGGGTCGATGCGCACAATTTGTGACCAGCATGCAAGCACTTCCCTCCATTCTCCCTTGGCCAGATATATGTCAGAGAGACGGTACAGCGTTTCTATTTTCAATTCGTCGGTTTTTGCCAGCACAAACGATTTTTTATAGTTGCGTTCCGCCTCATTGAACAATTCTTTGCGTTGTTCCTCATCCGTTGCCTGAAGTGCCGCTTTGGCTGCCGTATCGCCGTCAAGTATCAGCTTATGCGGGTCACGGCTTAAATATAGTACTATTCCGATAACCGCAAGGATTACTATAAGGAAAAATCCAGACCCAATCATTGCTACCTTTTTGTTTAGTTTCTTCTTTGCCATCCCTTTTCACTCCTTACCTGTATCTGTTTGGAATCGCCTGTGTCGCAAAAGCCAGAGACCCTCAGTTTGTTCTATCTGGGTTACATTTCTTTCTTACCATAAGTTGCCGGGCCAGTATTCCCTTTCTAGAACAGGCAAAATAACGGATAATAACTTTTCGCTTGCCGCCAGTGCCTCTTGCTTATTTGGATAACTCGCTCGTCCAACGTTTTTATTATAAAACTTCCATTCGACCTTAGAGAAGTAAGAAAATTTACCGAACAGATTCTCATTTAAAATCAATCTGGTGTCTTCTCTTCCTGCTGCGTATTTACTGTTGACGCTAAAAATGTAGAAAACTGCAAAAGAATCGTTGCCTCCCCATATGTCTGACTTTGTTTCTTCGAAAACAATATAACGTGCGATAATCTGCTTTTCGGTGTCACTTGTATTTATTTTAAGCGCAACTTCTTCGGAACTTTTTCGCTGAAAACCGCCTCCAATATAACATTCATCAGGCACATGAGGCACTTTGTCCGGTATCCCATAATACGTTATGAAGAGCGAACAAAGTCGAACATCGCTGTCTGGGGGGGCGCTGGTATCTTCCAAATTCCATTGAATATAGTCTTCTGTGCCCAGGGTTTCTACTATGTCCTGATTCTCGATTTTATGTTTCTCCACTATCTTGTAGGGGAATAAGTTAGAGCTGTCCAGCTGTGAGAGAGGTTTTTTCAACGGTAGCGGCTCTTTTTTCAGGTATATACCGGAGAGCTTGACCGCCATTGACATTGTGCTGGCGCTTACTAACAGAATGCCGGCACATATCAGAAAGGCGGGCTGAAGATAATTACCTTTAATTATTTGTCTTATATTGTTAGGCATTTTAATTAGCCCTGGTTTTATTTTCGCTTTTTGTAACCTGATAAGACCTAACCACGACATCTGGCGATTCGTCTTCTGTGCTCTCGACCAGCAGATTCGACATAAACCAGGCCAGAGAACCATAAATCCCGAATGCCAAAGGCAGCATCGCCATTCCCAACATATCGTGATAAATACCTTGTGCGTATTGTGGGTCGAGCAGGACATAAATGAGACCGGTGATAGTTACTCTGACTATGTTGCATATGATAGCTATTGGCAAGGTGCTGGCCAGCAGGACCAGCCGTTGCCATAATGGCCTATAGTGCAGGTATGCCATAGCCACTCCGAGCGCAAAGAAGGCCATAAGTAGCCGCATGCCGCTGCACGCTTCAGCCACGTCAAGTCCGGGTTCGAGGCGTTGACCTTTGTATATCACGTCTATCACAACTCCGCTGCAGGTTGCCTCGAGTTTGGGCACCAGATTAAGAACTAAGGTTGAAACTGAAGCTGCCAATTTGCGCATAGGTATAGTGGCGCTGACATAATATCTCTGCGGTAGTGGAATGGCGAATATCAGGTATAAGACAGGCAGCCATGTGTGTCTCAATAAAGCCCAGCCCCCGAGAAAAAGCACCACTGACAAAAGTGTGCCAATCACGGCTATTTGCCTGAAGTATCCGTAGCCGGCGGGACTCACTACGTTGAAAATATAGAAAAGAATAATACATATTAACAGGAACATGCCAAGATAACTCGGCCTTGGAACGGTGTTTAGAATATCTTTCTTGGATTGGCTAAGAAAGTATAGACTGAAAAGCGGAATCAGTATGCCGTGTGACCAGCTGCTGTCGGTAAACCACTGATGAACGATATCCCAGACCTCTACATGGAACAGATAATATAGCAAGCCCCCTATTATTGCTATGCGAATATATGAATGCACATTGAGTTGCCGCCACATCGGTAAGGATGCTGCAGTGGTTGCTGATTGCTGTGTTGCTGTGGCTTTATTAATATTATCCGCCATAGTTATCGTGTATAAGCCCCGCTGCTATTGTGGGCTGAGAAACTACTAATTGACAATGAGTTCTTTTATCAACGGCTTTATCACTGGGCCGAAGACGCAGGTTCCAAAAAGAGTACATAGCCCGATTAGAACCAGTTTGGGAACGGCCGACTGGTCCCGTAGTCGCGGTCGGCGAAGTTACGGTCATAAATAAAACCGAAGCCATAAGTTGCTCTGAACGAATTCCGCAAAATCGCTCGCCACCTGGCCGTCGGATGAGTCCCGACGTTGACCAGGTCGTTTGGCTTGATAAAGAAATCCGGCTGTTCCCCACTTGCGATTTTGTCCAGGTCCACCATTACGATTTCTTCACGTTTCTTTCCAATTCTTCTTACAACCTCACAACGTTTCGGCCAGGCCAGTTGTCCTAGGCCTCCCGCTGCTGCAATTGCCATTTTCAGAGTCATTGGCCGGCCCGTTATGTTGATAAAGCCCTGGTTGTTAACGTTGCCCATAATACAGAATTCTCCGATTATATCAACTGGGACGTGGATATTGTCGCCCGGCCGGATTACGATGTTATAACGCGGATCGCCACTGAGGAGCTTGTCTGCTGGTATCCTTATTGTGCGTCTTTGTGCGCCTCCAGGCCCGATTTCGCCCCAACCGGTTTCCGTCGGCTCCTCGCGAGCTGGGCCTTCGGCTGGTGGGGCTGGTTTAGCGGCTTCGACGGATGGTGCGGGTTGGCCTACTTGAATTGGCACCCACCTGCCATCTTGGAATACCCACTCAATCCTCCCTTTGCCGATTAGCCCTGAGTTGTTTTTGTTTACTGTTGATTCAGTATCAGTCTGGATTTCGTCAGCGGCTAATACACTCCTTATATCTATCGTGCTCGGTTTGGCTTTATATGTAGACGGTATTTCCGAGGTCCAAAGTGTTTCGGGCGACGCGGTTCGACGAAGCTCCATTAAATCTGCAAGTTCCTGTTCAGTCACCATTTCAGCAGAAATGACTACGTACTCGCTGTTTGTCTGTCTCAGGGAGCCGGAAGGTGCCAAAGAACCTCTTTTGGCCATAGGCGCTATGATTTCGAATAATTCCTCTTGCGGTTCTTTTGTGGGGGTGATTTCTTCACGCTCAAGCGATGGTGTCTTTGCAGGTGGTTCTGTAAGGGGTTCTGCCAGTTCTTCTTTGCCTGTAATCGGCCTTGATATATATATGTAGCTTATATTGAACTGACTTATACCTCCTGCAGTAGCCAGGGCATCGGATAGCCGATAGTCGTACCGAGGTATTTGGTATCGCCCGGGCTGGGGGATGCCACTGCCCAATATTGAAAACAACTGGCTTTGCGACCTTAGCAGAGTAACTGTGACTGTTGGTTCTTTAAGAATGTTCGGCGAAAGGATTTGTTTTATCTCCTCCTCCAGCTGCGACTCAGTTAATCCTGTTGCCTCAACAACCCCGACATCAGGAATTGATATCTTGCCGGTCTCAGTGATGACGAACTGGTTCGAAAACATCACCCCTTCGTTGAACAGCTCGAAGATGCTTATCGAGGCAACATCGCCTGAGCCGAACACGTAATCGGTTTCATAAGACAGTACGTCGGCGGGTTTGGGTTCCTCTCCGGTTTCCCAGGCAGCGGGTGATTCGTCGGCCACTCCCAGTGAGTCCAGTATAACATTTACAGCCGGAACAGGCCGGAATCTTCCCACCTGCGTTGGGTCCAGGAACTTGTTGCCGCAGCCGGCTGCGGCAAAGCATAGCACAAGACACGAAACTGCAACGGATGCAATACGCAATCTATTCATATCCTCACGACAATAGAAACCCCCTGTCCGCAACTCGGCTGAAGTCCGAAGCGGACGGTGGATTAAACTTACATCTGACACAGGCGCATAGTCCAACTTTCGCTTTTTTCTTCGATTGATTTATCGGCTTTGCGAAGATGCCGCTTAACTTCTGAATGTTGATTAACCAGCCGTATATCGGACTTTGCCCCTTTGAAGTACACCTGTTAAGCGGATTGAGCCCGATATCAAAATGCTCATAAATACTGCTTTTCATCAAATGACCCCAAGCTCTGATTTAGAATGATTTAAGTGTGTGCCCATCTCTTTGGGCTATAGCCAATGAGATGACCTCCTTGACACAAATTGGCGCCTTAAAGGCATAAAAAAGGTGCCCAAAGCACTTGCCGGCTGCTAAAACCAGCCGAACGGTGTCTATACTGATTTTGAGGCGGTTTTGTTCGGGATTGATTTGGGCTTTTAAAGCGAGGCCGTCCTATAATAAAAACAGCGATGAAGCAGTTGAAAAAGCGTTTAAAAGGGCCATCTGATTATTAAGTCTGAGGACGGATTACCAGGCGATGGTTCGATAAACTCACCACAGAAATGTCTTTTGCCACGCCTGTTTTAATGATTTTATTTCCGCGTCAATCACCTTTCGGGCCTTTTGGTCCTTTATAACGAGCTTTTGGGCCTCTGTTACCTTTGCGATTTGGCCGAATGGCAGGTTGAGCATTAATTTTGCGAACTCGTCATATTTATCCGTCTCGACCTCAACGATATATCGGGAGTTAGATTCGCTGAATATCTGTGTGTCCGCTCGTGAGCAATCCCTTGATTTCGGCAACCCGGCCAGGTTGGCCTCGATGCCTGCCCCGCCCGCGAACGCCATTTCAGCAAGCGCTACTGCAAGCCCTCCTTCGGAGCAGTCGTGGCAACTGACAATCAGGCCTTTGGCTATCGCTTCGCAAATCTTCTGTGCGATTTTCGGCGCCATTTGAAAATCGACTTTCGGGACGTTTGCGCCGAGCAGGCCTGATGTTTTGTAATAATGCGAGCCGCCAAGCTCATTTTTCGTTTCGCCGACGATAAACAGCAGATTGCCCGGCCTTTTGGCGTCCATCGTTACGCACTTGTTGACGTCGTCGATTATTGACATAGCGCTTATCAGCAACGTTGCTGGAATCGAGATTCGCGTGCCATCGTCTCGGCGGAATTCGTTGTTGAGCGAATCCTTGCCCGATATGAACGGCGTGCCGAATGCGATTGCCCCGTCGTAGCAGGCCTGCGCCGCCCTGACTAATGGGCCGAGCGTTTCAGGCCTTGTGCAGTCGCCCCAGCAGAAATTATCCAGTAGCGCAATTCGGTCGGCCCTTGCGCCAACGCATATAAGATTTCTTATCGCCTCGTCTATTCCCGCAAGCGCCATCCAGTAAGGGTCGATATCGCCGTAGCAGGGATTCATACCGCAGCTTATCGCAATTCCGCGGTCCGAATCGAGCTTCGGCCTTATTACCGCCGCGTCGCCGGGGCCGTCATTGCAAATACCGGTCAATGGCTTGACAACGGAGGCGCCCTGAACCTCGTGGTCGTATTGACGAATGACCCATTCCTTACTCGCCACGTTATAGCTCGAAAGAATCGCCATCAGGTCGTCGTTATAGTTTTCCTTTTCGGGGATATCGGGCTCCGCTTCTTTCGTTTTTTGCCAGATGGCCTTGCGCGAGTATTTCGGCACGCCGTCGTGCAAAAACTCCATATCAAGCTCGCCCACCTGCGTGCCCTCGTATCGCAGGCGAAGTTTCTTGTCGTCGGTGAATGTTCCGATTACCGTTGCCTCGACGTTTTCGTCGGCGAAGATTTTCATAATCGCGTCCAGATTTTCCGGCTTTACCGCGACGACCATTCGTTCCTGCGCCTCGCTTATCCAGATTTCGGTGTAATTTAATCCCGCGTATTTGAGCGGGACCTTTTCGAGGTCAACCTCAGCGCCCAGCTCCTGCCCCATCTCGCCGACCGCACTCGAAAGCCCGCCGGCACCGCAATCGGTAATTGCCTCATACAGCCCGGCCTCGTTCGCCTGCACGAGCACATCGAGCATCTTCTTTTCGGTGATGGCGTTGCCGATTTGCACGGCGTGGGAAAAAATCGTCTCGTGCTCGTGGGTCATTTCTCCGGATGAAAACGTCGCGCCGTGTATGCCGTCCCTGCCCGTCCTGCCCCCGACGACGATGACGAGATTGCCGCTCTGCGGATGCTTGAAGCATTTATTTTTATCCATTATGCCGATATTGCCGCAATAGACGAGCGGATTGGCCAAATATCTGTCGTCGAAATAAATTGCGCCGTTGACGGTGGGTATTCCCATCCGGTTGCCGTAATCGCGGACACCCGCGACGACGCCTTTCATAATCCGCCTCGGATGCAGCACGCCCTTGGGGACATCTTCGAGCTTCATATTCGGGTCGCCGAAGCAGAAGATATCGGTATTGGCGATGGGCCTTGCGCCAAGGCCCGTGCCCATAGGGTCGCGGAGCACGCCGCCTATGCCGGTGGCGGCCCCGCCGTATGGGTCGAGAGCGGATGGGTGATTGTGCGTCTCGACCTTGAAACAGACGGCTGAGTCTTCGTCGAATTCGATAACGCCGGCGTTATCGGCGAAGACCGATATGCACCAGGGCTTGTTCAGGTCCTTGGTGGCCTTAAAAACGGTCTCCTTGAGCAAATTGTCGAAGTGGATGTGTTGGCCTTCACATTCCATATCGACTTCACTTTTGAACGTCTTGTGCACACAATGCTCGCTCCAGGTTTGCGCGAGGGATTCGAGTTCGATATCGGTCGGCTCCCTGCCGAGCCGTTTATAATAGTCACGGATGGCCTTCATCTCGATGAGATTGAGAAACAGGTCCTTTTCTTTACTCAGCTTGAGCAGGCCTTCGTCGTCGAGCTTGAGTATAGGCCAGTGAACTAATTTCAATTCGTATGGTTTTGTGTGCGCGCTCGGCGGCTCTGCGGCATTTCCGACGAGGCAGACCTCGATGCAGTCGTTGGCCAGGATTTTTTTCGCGATTGTGTCGATTTGCCTGGAACCAAGCTCGCCCAGAAGAACGTATTTGCGTGCTGTGCGGACGCTGGATGGCTTGACGCCCATATCAATCATTGCGCTGGTTACCGATTCGGCTACCGGGTCGGTAACGCCGCTTTTGAGGTGCACTTCAATCAGTGTCGCCTTTGCCAGACCAGCCGGCGCACCGCTTCTGCCGATGTAATACTCTTCGCATACAGGGTCGGCCAGAAGCTCCTGCCCAAGTCGCTCGGAGAAATCCTTATCGAATTCCCCTTCGATTAAATACACCTTGGCAAACTGAACCGCCTGGACCGTGCTCATACCAAGTTCCCTGATATCAGCCAGTGCACTTGTTCCCTGCACGTCGGGAAACCCGGACTTATTGAAGACCTCGAACCGCCACTGCTTCACAATATGATTCCTCACAAAGCGTCAAAAGTTAAGAGTTCAGCGAATTATAGGGCGGGGCAATCGGGTCGTCAAGAAAAGTGGTATTGGAGATAATATTGGGTATTATGTCAACCGGCTTCTTCTTACGAATATTTTTTGCGGAGTTTTGCGCCCTTATGAACGGCCTGTTCTTGTGAAGGGTTGTTATTCAGGCAGTTTAACGTATTTGCGGATAGAATCGATAAGGGACAATCGAACGTTCTAATTTATCTTTCAGCTTAAAAAAATCACCATCGGGAATAACAGCATCGCCTTCGTTCGCTTCTCGACTCGGTTGGATAAGCCTATCGAGCCGATTGTTGGCTGGCTCAATTTCGTTTTTGTGGAACTCGTAGTCAATATTATAGATTCTCAGCAATTGTATTCTGAACTTCTTTTTATCTGATTTTGCATTTTTGAACCGTTTATATGGTCCCTCCGGGTCCCAGATGTCAAACAAGCCGTTTGAACAAATCTCCTCCCAGAGCGTCATTTCATTTCTAACGAAGTATTGTTCATCCAACTTTGCAATATACTTAAAAGGTATCGCGAAGTTTTCTTCTGCTTTCAGCCCTTTGCCGATGCGGCTCAAAGAGGGGCTAAACTGAGTTCGGGAGCGATTAAAGGTCAGCAGTTCTGGTGGTTCAGGCGGCTTAGGCCTGTCTTTCACAGCGAGCCAAATGGATTGATGAATAAGCTTTCCGTCCTTCTGAAAGCCGTTTATCATTGCTATGGCGTTTGGTTTGTCGATTTTCAGGCAATTTTTGTTCAGCCGCATTTACAATCTCCTTTCGTGCTGTTTGTGAGAGATTGTTTCAGGTCGTTTTTTGAGACGGCTTTGTTTTAGTCTAAATCGGTTCCTTCCTGCTCATCCTGTATTTAACCAGCTTGTCGCGTTTGGTTTTTGCTTTAAGCAGCAGTTTTTCAATCTTTTTTCTGTCGCCGGAGCTAATCGCTTTTTTGAGTTTTTCAAGCTCGGCGGTCAGGCGGTCGATTCCCCGGATGGAATTGGTTGCGTTTGTGAGCAGCACGTCGGCCCAGATATTTGCCGGGCCTGAGGCGATTCGCGTGGAGTCCAGGAATCCTTTGCCGGCCAGGTTGAGCTGACTGGTGTTGCTTGCGTTTACCAGGCAAGCGGCGGTGATATGCGGCAAATGGCTGACGTTTGCGAAGATTCTGTCGTGCTCGGCGGGAGGCAATGATTTTACGAAACAACCCAGTTTCGACCAGAATTCTTTGACAGTGTGCACGGCCCGGCGGTTGGTATTATTCGTTGTTGTGAGTATACACAGCGACTTATCGAAAAGGTCGTCTCTGGCGAACTCGACGCCTCTTTGCTCGGAGCCGGCTATAGGGTGAGAGCCGACATAATGGATATGTTTAGGCAGGTGTTTGGCCGCCCAGCGATGCGGCATCACCTTGGTCGAGCCGACGTCGGTAACAATACAGCCGGCAGGCAGGGCATCTGTAATTTCACAAAGTATCTTTTCGAATGTGCATACAGGCGTTGCAAGAATTACAAGGTCGGCTCCGGCCACGCTTTTTCTGATATCGCCGTAAATTTCATCAGCCACTTTGAGCCGGCGCGCCTTCGCCCGCGTGCTGGCCCTGTGGGCGAAGCCCGCTGTTCGCACGCCTGTTATTGCACGAGATACGGCCTGGCATACAGAACCGCCCAATAACCCAAGTCCTATTACAGTTACTTTCCTTAAGTTCTGCATAACAAAGACCTTATGAAGTCATGAATTTTTCCATCTGTTGCTCAAAAGTTATAGCAACACACGCGAGATGTCAATTTTTTTCTTTGAATCAGGCTATTTTGATGATAGGATATCTGCTCATTCAATAAAAGCAAACGGATGGCTGAGACAATGTTATGCCTGAACCCGCCGGGGCGGGAGAGGGTTTTTTTATGTAGAGTTTATGCCGGCCCTGTGCAATTGGGACTTTATTCAAAATGGCAGTAGCGAAAAATAATAAAGCGGTTGGTGAAGGTAACTATCTTGATTTTGAGCAGAAAGTAGCCGACCTCGATGGCCAGATGAACGAGCTGCGCCGGCTAAGCTCCGTAAAGGGCATTGATTATTCAGCCGAAATTCGCCGGCTTCAGCAGGAGCAGGTGGCTGAGCTGAATAGAATTTATGCGAACCTGACCGCCTGGCAGACGGTGCAGGTTGCCCGGCATCCGAAAAGACCGCTTTTGCCGGATTACCTCAATTCGATGGTTAAGGATTTTCGCGAGCTGCACGGCGACAGATGCTTCGGCGACGATAAGGCCATTGTTACGGGCCTGGGCCAGATAGGCAGGGAGAAGGTATTGATTATTGGCCAGAACAAGGGCCGAACGCTCAAGGAGAAAATGGCTTGCAATTTCGGCTGTCCTAATCCGGAGGGTTATCGCAAGGCCCTGGCCAAGATGAAATTAGGGGCAAAGTTTGGCCTGCCGATAGTTACGCTTATCGATACGCCGGGTGCCTACCCGGGCGTCGGGGCTGAAGAACGGGGTCAGGCGCAGGCGATAGCGGTTAATCTGTTCGAAATGTCCCGGCTGCCGGTGCCCATAATCTGCGTCGTAATCGGTGAGGGCGGCTCAGGCGGAGCGCTTGGCATAGGTGTTGGCGACCGGTTGGCGATGCTCGAATTTGCCTACTATTCCGTTATTTCACCCGAGGGCTGTGCCGGGATACTCTGGCGGGATGGTTCTCAGGCGCCGCAGGCCGCTGAAGCGCTTAAGCTTACAAGTAAAGACCTGCTGAGGTTAAAATTAATTGATGAGGTAATCGTCGAGCCATTGGGCGGTGCTCATCGCAACATCCACGACACCGTTTATAACGTCGAGAGGTATATCATCAGGACGCTTGCTATCCTCAAGCGAATCAAAGTTGAAACGCTTTTGGACAATAGATATGCAAAACTGCGGGCGATAGGCAGCGAATCAGCTAAAGCCGCACAGGCCAAGCCCTCTAAAGGGAAGATTAAAGAAGTTCAGCCGGCACGGGCCAAATCAGAATCGGTATCTGCCGGGACTTGATTTGCAGAGGCGATTACTCGGTCGCCTGTTTCTGCAGCAATTCTATTATCTCTGCCTTTGTGGGCATTGCGTCTATGGAGCCGAATTTTGTGCATGCCAGGGCGCCAGCCGCTGAGGCGAAGACGACGGCCTTTCTCAAATCGTCGCCCACGGCCAGCGATGCCGCAAGCGCGCCGGCAAATGCGTCGCCTGTTCCGGTGTGGTCCACTAAATCGATGGGGAACGCGGGAACGTGGTCGGCTGCGTTGCGGTCGACTACCATGCTGCCGCGTCTGCCCATAGTAATTACGGTGGCGCCGGCGCCGCGGGCAACAAGGTCTGAGCCGACCATTTTTGCAGTGCGGATATTGGTGCTTGAGCGTTCGGAGATAAGAGCCGCCTCATACAGGTTGGGTATCAACACATCGACGGTAAAGTATTCCGGAGGAAGTGTTGTTTCGCCCGCGGGATTGGATGCCCCAAGCACGCCTGCCGGGTCCAGAATAAGCTTTGTCTTGTGTAGTTTGGCTGTGATGATGGCTTTGACGACCGCCTCTTTGGGAAGCCGGGCGTGAATCAGGCAGGCATCGGCATCGGCGATTGCCTGCTCGGCTGCTTCGATATCCTGCGGCACAAGCGCAGCATTCGAGCCTTCATACCGGATACAGGCGTTTTCACCTTTGGTATTCACAAGCGTTAGTATTACGCCGGTGTTTTTCGCGTTTGCGGTGAAGACGAAGTTGGTGTTTACTTTATACTGTTGCAGTACGGATTTTATTGTCTGCCCGAATGGACAGCTTCCGATTTTTCCAACAAGGTGTACATCACAGCCGCATAATGCCGCTTCGATGGCTTGATTGAGGCCGGGGCCCGTGGCCGTGTGCGACAGCGCCGAGCCAATCGATGCCTGACCCGCCGCAGGTACCTGCGCGCACTTTACGGCCATATCCACATACACGCTGCCGATAACTACGACCTTAGGATTCCTTCCCGACATCGGCTTCCTTTAAAATAAAATTTTAAGGGAGTATAGCCCGGTTGAATATAAATGCAAACTTTTTCATCTGTTCCGGCTTCCCTGTTCTATTCTGCTGGCTCTTCGACCCTGGGTTCTCTGGTGCGTCTCGTCGGCCTTTCTCTTGTGCGTTCGGCTCTGGGCGCCCTTCTCTCGCGTCGCTCAGGTGTGTTCTGAAGTCGCTGTTCCTTCAGTTCTTCCTGAAGCTTTGTTACCAGCGTTTCCAGTCTTTCCCGCCTTTGCTTCAACACCAGGTCTATTGCCTTGATTGTTTTCTCGGCTCCTTCCAGATTGGCGAGCTTTCTTATGAATCTCAATTCCGCTGCTGCAAGGTCATCTATCGCCTTGGCCAAGTCCTCTTTTCGATCAAGCTCGCCGAGCCATTCTTTCTGCTCGCTTCTTGTCTCAATATCAATCCGTTTTAATTCTCTCTCGAAATCGTTAAAGTCGTTTATATCTATATCGGATTGGTTTGCGTCTTCCACAAACATGTTTTTTTCCTGTTGCTTTGGTTCAAATGGTTTCGGCTCTGCAGCCGGCTTGGGCGAGTTTGTATCAATTTCTTCGAGCACCTTGCCCGGTGCAACGTTCGCTCGTGATTCGGCGTTTTGTATTTCCTGCGATATTTCCATCTGAGTGATTGTCGATTCCAGTAATGCCTGTGCATACCCCGCTGACGACAAAACTGTCAAAAGCCCTGCTAATGCTATATAAATGATTCCTCTTAATTTCATTTTCTTTTTCCTTTGCGAATTTTTCTATATTTCTTCGTTATTTGTAACGCCCATTTTCTCTGTAATTCTATCAAATTCTTCAAGCGAATGAAACTCGATTACAATCCTTCCGTGCTTGCCGTTTTTGCGTGTGTCTATTGATACGTTAGTTCCAAGCTCTTTGCTCAATCGGATTTCGAGGTCCTGAATATGTGCTGGCCTGGTTCGATGGGTTTTTTTCTGATGGCCTGAGGTCGCAAGGTGCCTTCTTACAAGCCTTTCAACCTCTCTTACGCTAAGACGTCCTGCCAACGCCCTGTGCGCCAGCTTTCTCTTCAACTCATCTGTAGGTAAAGCCAGTATCGCCCTGGCATGCCCCATTGATAACTGGCCATCAATAAGCATTTGTTTTAACTCAGCAGGTAAATCGAGGAGGCGAACATGATTGGCTATTACTGACCTATCCTCCCCAAGTCGTGCAGCCGCCTCGACTTGTGTTAACGACAATGTGCTCATATATCTATGATAAGCATTGGCGCGCTCAATTGGATTCAAATCGGTCCGGTGAATGTTCTCTACCAGCGCAAGTTCGAGTAAATTCTTATCATCAACATTACGTACAATTGCAGGTATCGTCTTGAATTCGGCCTGTTTTGCGGCCCGCCAGCGACGCTCGCCCGCAATAAGCTGATAAAAAGCGCCTGCCCTGCGAACAATTATTGGCTGAATGATGCCATTGGCCTTGATTGAACGAGCCAAATCAGCAAGCTCTTGTTCGTTCCAAATAAAACGAACTTGAAAAGGGTTTGGCTGAATATCATCAATATTTAATTCAGCAAAGATATTGGATAACTCTTTGTTATCTAAAGACTTATCGCTTATATCGACGATAGGAATAGGAAGGGTAGAGGGTTGCTTGTCGTATATTATAGGACCTAAAAGAGAGGCAAGGCCCCTTCCGAGATGTTTGGGTTTTTCAGTTTTGTGAGACATTACAGTGCTCCTGAATTAGCTAAGAATATATCCTATTAGGGTAAGTGAGTTAGCCCTAAAAAATGTTTCGGTGTTTGTAATGGAAAAACTGTAGCGATACAAGATAAAAATCACAGGTTTGTGTAAAATTGTTACACGTGAAACAATACTGCAATTTTTCAAATACAGTTTGTGGACTTGTCCTCCCGCGATTAACGAGTGATTAAATATACCTTGGCCGTTTGCCGCCACGGTTAATGCTGTAAGCAAAGTAGGAACGTCGAAGGAACTGTTCATCGTTCGAGTCTATAAAGATGAGCTTTGGACCTTTGCTGAATTTGGATAAGCTCGTCGAACAATAGCCATAGTAGTTGATACGTCTTGAGGGTGATTGATGCAATTTAATGCAAATATTAAACTCGAGTCGATGGGCATAATTGTTTTATGAAAGCATTTTAGAACGAATATTGACCACAATAGTATTTGTTTCACGTGAAACATTTTTCGAATGGTTTGAGATTGCGTCTTCTAAGGGATGAAGGTTTTTTAAGAAGAAGCTAAGATATTCACAAATTACAAGAGACGTGAATCAAAAAAAGCACAGAAGGGGGGTGAATATCTAAAAGAACATTATGGTGAATGCTGTTGATTATTTAAGCATAATGTTAGTTGTATTTTAATCTATATATATCTTTTGTATTGTTCGTCCTATAATATCAATACAAAGACACCAAATAGTGCGATTTGAGGATTCTTAAATGGTATTATGATACTTTTGAGGCCTTAATTGCTTCAGCAAGAGTGATTGTTCCTTCGTATAAAGCTCTGCCGACGATAGCGCCTGATGCACCGATGCCGGCGAGCTTTTTTATTTGCTCAATTGTTGTAACGCCGCCGGAAGCGATAACAGGCACGGCAATGGCCTCAATGAGCGATTTTGTCCTCTCGAAATTTGGCCCGGACAGCATCCCGTCCTTTGTTACATCGGTGTATATGATAGCAGCTATTGGAAGTGCCGCTGCTTCGACGGCAAGCTCAAGCAGGCCTTTGGGATTTTCATCGCACCAGCCGCTTGTAACAACCCTCGAACCACGTGCATCGAGACCTAATGCTATCCCGCCTGGAAATTTCATTGCCATCTCACTGAACCACTCGAAATCATTTACCGCCTGCGTGCCGATTATCACGCGTTCTATGCCCAAATTGAGCAGTTCTTTTATATTTTGCTCGTTTCGTATACCGCCCCCGACTTCGATTTTCAGCTTTCCCAGTGCCGAGATAGCGGCGATTGTTTTGGTATTGACAGGCCTGCCGACCTTTGCCCCGTCGAGATCAACAACATGCAGCCATTGGGCGCCCTGGTCGATAAACGCTTGTGCCTGTTTAACGGGGTTATCCTCATAGTTAATTTGTCTTTTATAGTCGCCCTGTATCAGGCGGACACATTTGCCGCCGCGAAGGTCGATTGCTGGTATGATATACATAACACTACCCTTTGGATTAAGGCATTAATATTTTAAGGGCATTGAACGGGGGACGAAAATACGCCCTATTGTTATGAAAGTCAAATATATACTGGCAGTTTAAGTGTGTAGGTTGGTAATAATCTTGCAATAGGGCGATAGGGTTTGTATAGGTAATAGGCAAAAAAGTTACGGAGAGGTGTCGGAGCGGCTGATCGAGCCGGTTTCGAAAACCGGTGTGCTCTTTATAGAGTACCGCGGGTTCGAATCCCGCCCTCTCCGTTTTGCCGAAGACAAAACAGAGCAATTGAAAATCGAGATTCGATTGCGGTCTAATTTCGATTATCGATTTTCTAAAAATGACGGGATGAGAACCCGCACAGCGTGAAGGTTTATACTGTAACCCGGGGCGGCGTATTTGTATTGTTATATACTATTTGAACGATTGGCTGACATGGAGAGCTGTAGGCCTGCAGAATCCTGTCGTGCTCAGGAATACTCCATTGGTCAATTATGTTTGCATCGTGGTTTGTAAGAACGGTCGTTACTTTATGCACACCTGTCCGACAGCGAAAATCAAACCGGCTGTAGCCGGACGGGATATCGAGCAGATTCCATCGGTAATACCATATCTTTTCAGTGTCGTGCAGCACAACTAACGGCACGTTTCTTTGCATTGCCTGGTTGGCCACTAAACATCGCGTCTGGGCCAGTCCGTCGCTGAAGACGAGGTCGAAAGCGGCGTCTTTGTTGTTGAAATACTGAAAAACCGCCTCCGGGTCGCGCTGAAAAACAGGGTGCCAGTTTAGCGAGTTGATTTTTGCCTTTATTTTGTCATACCACTCCCTGCTTTCCTGCTCTATGCTGACGACAAACCCGCAGTGTTCGACGAAGAAGGGTGTGCTGTATTCGCCCAGGCCGAATTCGAGAACACGGTTTATGTTAAACGTGCCGTGGATTTTCTCAAACACGGATAAATGGCTTCTATAGTTGTCAAATGTCATTTTCCAACCTTTATTGTATAGCCCGGCAGGGCTGTGCCCGTGTAATTGCGAATTTGTCCCGCTAATGTCAGGTGGATATTCAACAGTGCTATTTTTATATCGGCCCATTGTGGGGGAATTCTGCAGCTTGATACTTTTTCATTTTTCCTATATTAGGTAATGATGAACGGGCGTAGTTCTAAAAAAATAGTATAATAATGCGAGTGCATTTTGTAACTTACAGCAAAAGAGCTTAACGGACTATATGGTGTATTTGGAGACGGCCTCTTGTGCGTATAGCATTGGGGCAATTTGACGCGGTAGTTGGTGACCTTTCGGGAAACGCCGAGAGGATGCGGAAAATCTACGACCAGGCCCGGCAGGGGGGAGTAGAATTACTTGTATTTCCAGAGCTTGCGGTATGCGGTTATCCGCCGGAAGATTTGCTGCTCAAAAGGCACTTTCTCGAAGACAATCGTAAAACCATAGAGAAACTTGCTGCTGATTGCCCGGATATGACTATGGTCGTCGGTTTTGCGGGCACGCATAACGGCAACAACTACAATTGCGCCGCCGTGCTTGCCGAGGGGAAAGTAAGCTCGGTTTACAGGAAGTGCCTGCTGCCGAACTATGGCGTGTTCGATGAGAAGAGGTATTTTCAGCCGGGAAATAAGCCGCTGGTCATTACTCTCGCCGCCCTGAAAACCGCTGTAACAATATGTATGGATATATGGGATACGGACTGGCTCGATTCGTTTTTGAAAAAGAAAAGACCGATAGACATAGTTGTGAATATCTCTGCGTCGCCATTTTACCTCGAAAAAGTCGGAATAAGAAAAAACATAGTCAGTCAGTGCGCGAGGGAACTTAACAGTGTGGTTTGCTACTGTAATCTGGTAGGGGGGCAGGATGAGCTGGTTTTCGACGGACGGAGTATGATTGCCGCACCGTCAGGTGATATCGTCGCTATGGCAAAGCCATTCGAGGAAGACCTGCTGATAGCGGATATAGAATCCGATGATGCAGCGCTATCGGTTATACCCGTAAACGCTGCCCCTTATTCGCTCAGCACGCTTGAGGAGCTTTATTTATCGCTGGTATTAGGGACGAAAGACTACGTGCGGAAGAACGGATTTGAGAAGGTTTTAGTGGGCTTGAGCGGCGGGATAGATTCGGCGGTTACCACAGCCGTCGCCGTTGCGGCGCTGGGCCCCGAAAACGTAATCGGGATTACTATGCCCTCGAAATTCAACAGCCCCGAGACTGTCAGCGACGCGGAAAAACTCGCGAAAAACCTCGGCATCGAATTTGTGACCATCCCAATCGGGGACGTACTCGAACGATTCAATGGCTCGCTTGGGGCCGTGCCCGGCTGGAACAGCGAGGGTATCGCCTACGAAAACCTGCAGGCCAGAATCAGGGGCACGATTTTAATGTCGTTGAGCAACCAGTTAGGGGCGATGGTCCTTACAACCGGCAACAAGAGTGAAATAGCAGTCGGCTATTCAACGCTTTACGGCGATACCGCCGGCGGTTTTGCAGTTATAAAGGATGTTTTCAAAACGATGGTCTATAAGCTTGCGAGATATATCAACGAAAAAAACACCCGCGAAATCATACCAGCCAGCGTTATAGGCAGAATCCCAAGCGCCGAGCTTCGGCTTAATCAAAAAGATACGGATTCGCTGCCCGATTACGACCTGCTCGACACGATTCTAAAGGGCTATGTGGAGGAGGATAAATCTGCACGGCAGCTTATCGATGCGGGACTGTCTGAAGATATTGTTAGAAAGGTCATACGAATGGTGGACCTCAACGAGTATAAAAGGAGGCAGTCACCGCCGGGGGTGAAAATCACGCCGAAGGCATTCGGCAGGGACAGGCGCCTGCCGATTACAAACCGCTACAATCCATTCGGAATTTAACGGTTTCTGTTTTCTGCCCGAAATTGCTTCGTTCCACGAAATGCATTACCAAATCCGCTACGCTTTTCAGCAGCATAAATAAAACCAGGGTCATTTTTTGCGCCCAAGCCTCGCCGAAAAGACTGAGGATACCGCCGCCGAATATGATTGTCAGGTGCATCGGGATAACACGGGCATACGGGAAGAACATCATCGCCCCGATATTGGGCTTGCCGCTGCTTCGCCATTTTTTGTTGTAGAAAAATGAGAACGCCTGGGAAACAGCGAAGAAGCCGCATAGCGCAGCGGCACCTTTGATTTGGCCTGAGCTGAAATCCGTTCCGAGGAACACCGCGTAGATGACGTGGAAAAAGCCGTAATGGAAGAGAAAGAAAAAGGCAATCTGCGACTTGGTCTGGCTTGTCGCATCGACCGGCCGGTTGTTGAGCTGGACGCCCTCCGTGGAAAAATCCCTCAATGAAAAAATCTTGATAAACCACAGAATGCCTATTAGAACGCTCTGGCTCCAGTAAACCCACAGCACAATCCCCAGTTCCCAGCCCTCCACAAGCGCCCAGACTATTGTGGCGAGGTTCGAGACGATAAGCCCCATTGCGGACGAATCAGATAAGAGCGTTTGCTTCAGCATCTGCGACAGGCCTTCATTACTGCTGATATTTGCACCGAATGATATTTCCGCCATAAGTATTCTCAGTCATAATTACAGGAAAATCATATGCCCCGGTCGATTTGCGGGGAATTGCCTTCAGGGGATTATTCGGGAAAAAAGACGCGTGACTTTTATATAATCTTTTTGCTGTTAGGGGGCTTATTCCGATAACGCCTTTGCAATCGCCTGGGCGAATTGTATTGTTGCCAGAGGCGTGCCGGCGGTTATTATCAGGCCGTCCCTTTCGACGGCAGCGCCGGTATATTCTGCGCCGCCTTTTTTTATCGCCTCGCTTTCGGTTATGAACCCGGTCGCCCGCATATTTCTTAGGACGCCCGCGTTGGCGAGTATGGTCGGCGCCATCGAGATAGCTGCGACAACTTTGTTTTTGGCGGCTGCTTCACGGGCGATGTTGAACGCAGTTTGGCTGGCGTAATATTCTTCCGCCCCCGTCCCGCCTATAAAAATAACCGCGTCATAATCGTCGACGCGCACGGTTTCGAGCGTTTTTTCCGATGCGGCTAATCCGCCGAGCATTCCCCTTATCGGCCCAATCTGTGAGCTTGCGATTACTGTTGCGATGCCCTCCTGGCCCAAAACCCGCCGGGTCTCGAAAAGCTCCTCGTCTCTGAATCTCATACTTGGGACAATAATGACTGCATTTTTATATTTCTTTGGGGTATTCTCGTCAGTGCTCGGTTCGTTCTGTGACGTTGAAGTCGTATACGGTACAAGGGGATGGCCTGCGCAGACAATCAATAACGGCTCCATGTTGCCCGATAGCTCACAAATCCTTGAGACGTTTCTCACTTCGAAGGCACCCACTGGCACCGATGCCAGTCTGAGCGTTACGGCCTGGAGTTGAATATTCTGGGCGACGTGGCCCGCCTCGAGCAGCATAAAATTTCTTGCCTTGTTGCCGTATTTGGAAGAAAGCTTCCTGACCTCGCCGACAATAACGATATCACAACCCGCCTCGCTGACCCATTTTTGCCCGGCGGCATCTGATAATTTTCCCCGCAAATCCGTTGCCGAGAGTTGCTCAAGTAAATGCTTTTCCGGGCGATAAACGAACAATCCCTCCGGCGTAAAAAAGTAAAGCTGTATCGGGTACAATGCCCCGGCGGACGGCGCGGCCCGCAGACCCCGCCGCTTATCAGTTATACCCTGACCCGCCCATGCCAATTGGCCTATCTGTTCGTAGTCGAGCGGCTTGTCCGCGAACTGCCGAACACTTCGCCGAATATTGATTGCCTCCTCAAGACTTACTGAGCCAGATGTTTTCGGCGCGGGCAGCTGGACCTCTTTCAACCCGGAAGAGCGAGGCCGCCTTTGCGCCCGGCAGGGCGATAAAATGCCGACCACGAGCAAAACCGCAAGGCAACATACTACGGTAAATCTTATTTTGTTGATTCTGTAAGGCCTCATAGTCAAAGCCCTCCAAATTGGCCCCATCGGGACAATTACTTCATTTTTATTAAGTCCATGATTACATAATACACGAATTTTTGATAGAATTGAAGGACTGGGCAAATAAATAAGACAGGGGTGTCTTCCCGTTATTTGGCATTGTTTGTGTTATAGGCCTGTGGGTTTATGAAATTGACGCGTAGGCAGAAAATAACGATTGTGATTCTGGTACCTTATTGGGTCGCATTTTTTATTGCTGTTCATATGCCCATACCAGAACTGGTCTACAGGGCAAGAGTATCAGATAAATGTCTCCATTTTCTTGCGTATCTGAATTTGATTTTTCTGCTGTGGTTTTCCATCAGTCCGGACAGGAAGGTAAATTGGCGTAAGCGAATGGCCTGGTTAATATTTTTTGTGGTTGCTGCGTATGGAGGATTGGATGAATTACTGCAGCCCTATATTGGCAGGACGAAAGATATGGGTGATTTCCTCGCTAATGTGGCGGGGGGGGCGGCGGGATTATTTGTATTCACTTTTTTGGGTTTCTGGCAATCGCTTCTGATTGTGTCAGCTATAACCATTTTCGGCCTGACAAACCTTGCAAAAGCCAACTTGTCTGAATTAGTGCCGACCTTGAATGCCGTTTTTCATATCATTGCTTATGCCGGCTTTACGTTAGTCTGGGCACGATTGATAAACCTGTATGTATTGATCAGGGCCATTGGAATTCGATTGGCGATGACTGTCGCGGCTCCGATTGCCCTTCTGATTTTTGTGAAAATATCCTCGCTTTTATTGGGCAGGCAATTTGCGATTACCGACCTGCTCTTTGCTGTTTTGGGGATTGCCGGCGCGGTTGTCGCGGCTTATTTGGTGGGAATGCGGAAACGCAATTACAGCAGAAGACTGCGAATCTTCTCGTAATAATTGCTCTTTGGGTTTATTGGTGTTTCCCAAAAGGCCTGTAAAGCGGATCTCCAATCAAAATCAATTGCCAGGAGCAAAATGGCTTCGTGCGGTAAAATGCCTCAGCCAGACATCTGCCCTCGAGTAGTTCCAGGAAGAATTCGTTTGGTTTTGGAAATGCGTGCAGATACGGCTCTGCAACGGCGCCAAGCGTAGCGGTAATCCCATCGGCCAACATCGCCGGGCACCATTGGTTGCTGTTCGGGTCTCGAAGCTCCGTTGCCTCCAGGCTGGCGATATGGTAACCTATAGCCCCGTCGACGAAATCGAAGGCGTCGACATATTTTTTTAGGCTGTACCAGCCGCAGTAAATTGCAGTTTGCGGGCAACTGCCCGGCTCGAAAAGCTTTTCCGTCCGTTCTTCTTTGACTTCGAAATTCGTTCGAAACCTTAAAAGGACTGCCAGGTCCCGCAACGACTGGTCAAAGTGTGCCATGGAGTATGGCTGGTTATCGTCGGCCATTCCGCGCGAGTCGATATAGGCGATTCCATTTAGTCCCGTCTTTTCCGCCGTAATTGCCTTATCAATAAGACCACGCGCTATCTGCGGCCCAGGCCCATCGAGCCGGCAAACCATAAGCGTGAAAGTCAGATCTTCAGGATACCCACTGTTTTTGTTCAGTTGATTGGGCTGCCAACGGTGCAGTTCGTAAGGCCCGAATAATACCATCGATAACTCGCTGTCAACGCTGGCTTCCGTCTCTTTTCCCTGAATTCGGTCAATTTCACTTTTGACCCTTGCGAGCTGCCTTTTGGCTCTTCGCTGTGATTCTTTGTTGGGTTGGTCTTTTGCTTTATCCAAGCTCGTCTGCATAATAGCGGGTTCTTTTTCGTATTGTTCAGCGGATATTTCAAGCTCTTTAAGTTTTTCCTGCTGGTCTTTCAACGGGCCGCGCGGCCCGATTTTGTATGGAATTCCGTATGTCGTGAGAAGGCATCTGATTTCACCACCGGGTTCGATGCTGTTTAACCTTTCACGGACCGGCCCGGCAATGTTCTTGTCATACTCGTCTCTGCTTATCGAATCTTTCAGTGTTTTGCCTAAAGACAGGGGCAAGACGTTCTCTTTGGGGACATTTCGGCGCTGGCAGTAGTATTGCCCGATTTCTACTGATTGCTCGATGTCGCCATTGACAATCACAAGTATTTCATTGGGCTCTATTGCCGTAACGACCTTGCAAAACAGCAGGACAAATAACACCACGGTTTTGTTTACATATCTCGTTGGCAATTATACCTCACAAAACAGGGGATACTCAGTATTAGCGTGTTTAACACCTGCAAAGTATAGGTGTTCTGTTATAGGCCGGAGATAGAATCAAGTTTGTTCTGGGTTGCAGTGATAATCTCATCCTGCTTGAACATATAAACACCCTCGGGGCAGGAGCCGATGTCGCAACTGAGACTTTCACCTTTACGTAACGAAAGCAGCTTTGCCGGGAAGTTTGCTCCGGCCAAATGCGAGCAGGGATAGCCACCTCCGAAACGCGGATTTATCTCCAGCAGCTTTGGGCCATCTTTGCCTGTCTTAACGTCTAAATCCGTTGGTCCAAATATCTGAAGATTCTCAGCTACTTTAAGCCCGAGCGCAATCAATTCTTTATTATTGGTGCTTACGGCCTTGTCTGTTTCGCCGGCTCGCATCGCTATTTTACGTTTACAAAACACACTTATCGGTGAGTAATCTTTATCTCCAAAAAGGTCATAGCCGAATTCATCTCCTCCGAGGCATTCCTGTATCATCGGATTGGGACAGCTTTCAAAAGTGTTTTTTAACTGGTCTTCGTTATCACAAAAGGTGATGTGAGATGAGGCACTGCCGTCCCTCGGCTTGACTACGACGGGCCAACTGAGCTTCCCGTTTGCAAACAGCTTATCGGCTTCTGAAATGCTAAGCGCCGTTTCGGGGACATCGATGTGATTTTGCTTTCCGAATTTGTATGTCAGGTATTTGTCACGACTGATTTCCACCGTCTCCGGCGGCGATATAACAGCCATAATGCCTTCGTCGAAGAAGCGCTGGCGTTGTGCCGCCAAAACAGAAAGCTCAGGGTCAATAAGCGGCACCAGCATATCTATCTTGTTTCTTTTGCAAAAGGCAATCATCGCGTCCACGTAACCGGGCGAGGTTACTTCCGGCAACAGTACGCTCTTATCGCAGTAATGAAAGGCCGGAGCAAATTTACTGCAGTCACCTCCCCAAACCTCATCAGTACTGCCGATTGCCTCCCTGAAGAACTTGACGAGATAACCCCTTCGTCCTACGCTTGATAGTAATATTCGCATTTGAATTACTTTCCAACAATGAAGCAAACATTTGTTGTGGCTGTACCGCCGATGTTAAGAGTTGCGACTTTTTTAGCGCCGGGCACCTGGTAATCGCCCGCAGTGTTCGTAACCTGCTTATATGCGTCGAGTAATTGGCGGGTCCCCGTGGCCCCGACGGGATGCCCGCAGCCGATAAGCCCTCCTGAGGGATTTATGGGAAGCTTGCCGGTCATTTCTATAATGCCTTCTTCGATTGCCTTATAGGATTGGCCCGGCTCGGTAAGTCCGAAGTGGTCTATGGCCATATACTCCGAAGTCGTGAAGCAATCGTGCGTCTCAATTAAATCCAAATCCCAGCAGCTTTTGATGCCTGCTCGCTGATAAGCATCCATTATTGCCTTTCGGGTCATTGGCAGCACGAACTCACTGTCCTTTGAATCTTCTACCTTTTTGGCGAATTCGATAGGTGCCGTCGTATGCCCCCAGCCGAGAATACGAGGAATATCCCTGAGGGCAATCCCTCTGTGTTTTGCGTATTCGGCTGCGTATTTTTCGGAAGCGAGGTATATACATACAGCCCCGTCTGTTATCTGTGAACAGTCGGTTACTTTGATTCTTCCTGATACATCTGTATTGTATTTACCGGGTGTGCAGGCGTGTTCAAGACTCATGAACCAGTCTCTGGTTTGAGCGTTGGGATTATTTTTTGCATTCGAGTAATTTATCTCAGCGATTTTGGCAAGATAGGTGTTGTCGAGCCCATATCGCTTATCGTACTCGTCGCCTAATTTGCCGAACAGTTTTGGAAAAGGGAATTCGACGCCGATACATTCTTTTTCATACCACGCCGCGGTTCCAAGGAATTCGCCGCCTTTCGCCGAATCTACGGTTTTCATCTGCTCAATGCCGATTACGCATATAAGGTCGTATATGCCCGCTTCGATATGTACCTTTGCAGCCAAAGCCGCAATAGCGCTGGAGGCGCAGGCGGCCTCTAAACGCATCGTAGGCAGGCCCACGAATCGCGGGTCAAGGTCGACGAAAAACGCCCCTAAATGACCTTGCATACAATACAATTCGGCTGCGAAGTTGCCGATGAACGCCGCTTCGATGTCGCCGGGTTCGATGTTGGTTGTCTCGATGCTGCCATTGTAGGCCTCTCGCATCATTGCGGCGATGTGCTTGTTTTCTCTCGCCCAGTTGCGTGCGAAATCGGTCTGGTAGCCGCCGAGAATATATACTGCTTTATTTTTCATTTGCCGACTCTTTTTTTAAACCTTATTTGGCCACGAAATACTTTCCTGAGTTGCCGATTCGGAATTTCGATTTAATACCTTCTCGAAGTGAGTCGGAGATGGGTAAATTTCTTTCGGCAAGTAGTTCAACGGCGGTCTCACTGCCGCCCAGCATCTCCACAATAACACTCGGAGCCGCCCAGTGAAATCCGTACGACATTACCTTATCGATTCCATCGATTCCCATCTCACTGTCGGTAACCTCTCCTATAAGTGAGTAGGAATAGGCGACATAAGCGCAAAGTATATCCTTAACAACGTCCGCTTCTCTGCCCTTGGCGCATATGATAATTTCAAAGGCCTTCTTATACGTACCCATACGAATCAGGTGCTTTGCCTGTTCCACAAATGTTACGTGCGGTTCTATCGCGGGTATGTAATCGCAGCTTACAGGGTCGAGGAAGACATATTTGCCGCTCTCCAGCTTCTTGTAAAAGCCGCCTTTTGTCTTGTTGCCGAGCAGATTTCGCTGAATCATTGTGTTAATATAGCCCGGCACATCGAGCCAGTCGTGCAATTGGTCATTGGTGTTATCATTGAGACTTTTAACAATCGCTTTGTGTATGTCCAATCCAACCAAATCGAGTGTTGCCAGCGGAGGCATAAGCCGGCCGGTGTATGGCCCAATCAGGTAGTCCGTCATTTCCACTCCAAGCTCGCGGGCAATCGACGTGATTCTGCTGAATAGTAAAAAAGCAATCCGATTTCCGGCAAACGCAGCTATGTTCTTTACGGGTATTACTACACGCCGAAGTCGTTTTGATAGAAAGTGCTGCATGAAATCGATAACGTCAGGATCTGTATCCTCGGTTCCTGTTACCTCGCAGGCCGGCATCCTGCCGGGCGGATTATAGAAGTGTGTGGACAAGAATCGTTTCCTGAAACCCTCGCTGCGTCCCTCGATTAAAGATGACAAAGGCAGACTCGACGTTGTCGAGCTGATGATAGCATCCGGTTTTACTTGAGACTCCAGTTTTTCATACAATCGCTGTTTGACGGCCATATCCTCGGTGACCGCTTCGATTACCCAGTCTGCCTGAGCGACGGCTTCGCTGAGCAGAGTTTCATAATCACCGCACACAATATTACCTGCTATCACTTCCGAACGCGCCTGGGCTATTGCCCTTTGAAGCCCTCGTTCGGCCCCTTCTTTTGTCCGGCTCAAAAAGTAAGTCTTCAGCCCGTTCTGCGCCATCAACCCGCCGGTTAAACTGCCGATTGTGCCGCTGGCGCCTAATATAACTGCGGTTTTAATCGAATTCTTCACGTTGGTTTTCTTTCTTAATCTTAGCTAAGGCTTTTTAGTAAATTCGGGGTGTTTCTTGTAAAACTCGTCTTCAAATATGCTGTATCGATTCAAACCATAATATCTGCCATTTGCGAAATATTCATCCCGAAGCGTTCCGTCCTGATGAAAACCGATTTTATTTATTACAGCAATACTCGCAGGATTATTTTCGAGCGCGCTGCCCAGCACTCTGTGCAACTTGAGGTGCTTGAAACAATAATGGATGGCTAACAGTTCGGCTTCGTATCCGATGCCCTTTCCCCAGTAGTCCTTTTCGCCAATCACTATGTACAACAAACCGGAATTATTATTCTTGTTGATTTCTCTTAAGCCAATGAGCCCAATAGCTTTTCCGTCGATTGTTTCAATGACCCAGTCTTCTCGGGTGTCGC
This sequence comes from uncultured Pirellulales bacterium, assembly GCA_964387605.1. GTDB lineage: Bacteria > Planctomycetota > Phycisphaerae > Sedimentisphaerales > Anaerobacaceae > Fen-1362. The sequence continues at coordinate 61,602 of CAYLYB010000001.1, forward strand.
TGCGTTGTGCACGTTCAAACCATTCATATGTCTTTTGGAGCTCAAGTTTCTCCGGCAAAACAAGGGTTTTCTTAACATCAGGGTCGTTATACCATTTGACCTTTAAATCCATATCGGTTTTTACAGCCGTGCGAAGTTGAATACGTTCACTTTTGATTACTACATTCTTTTCGTCTTTCATAGTGTTTCTCGTATCTGTTAGTGTATGTATTTTCCTGATAATTTATTTGTTATTCGTATTGGATTCTTCTGGCTTTTTGGTCAGGTCGAATGCCGGACCAAGTTTTTCATAGTCATAATAGACGTTTTTGCGTGCAATGACTACCCATAGTGTTTCAATGAGTATTTTCAAATCCAGCCACAGACTGAAATTGTGAACGTATTCAACGTCATACTTTATACGAACCGACCATGGTACGGAGCCCCGACCTCTAACCATTGCAAGGCCTGTGATTCCCGGCTTGACCTTGAGTCGCTGGTGTTCAAACGCACCATAATAAACCAAGTGTTGTGGTACTGTTGGGCGGGGACCTACAAGAGAGATATCGCCTTTGAGGACATTGAAAAGCTGTGGTATTTCATCCAAACTGGTTTTTCTCAGAATCACCCCTATGCGGGTGATTCTCGGGTCATTTGCGGTTATGCTTAGTCCTGCACCCATATTAACGGCACCGGGGACCATGGTTCGAAACTTGACAAGTTTGAATATCTGAGTGTCTTTACCCACGCGGTCCTGGAGAAAAAAAACGGGGCCTTTGCTGCTAAGCTTTATTGCTATAGCGATTAGGATAAACACGGGAAATAGAAAAAATAAACCTGCCAGAGAAGCGATGATATCTATTATTCGCTTGATAAAAAATTGAATCATGTGATCTTTAGATGTCTTCTTGCGTTCTTCAGACATTATTTATATCACCTAATGTATGGGCATTTTCCAAATCTTTATTGTGCCTCCCTGGCGAAGGTCGCTGGTAGCAAGAAAGCGTGAGTCCGGAGAAAAGGCCAATCCGCTTTCTATTTTGTGCCCTGGTGTTTTGTGAAGGAGCTTATTTCCTGTTTGACAATCCCACACCCATAGTTCGTCAAAGACAAATGCCGCAACAAGCCGGCCGTTTGGGCTTACCTCTACATCCTGAACTGAGGACTGTCCGATTGTATTCTTATTGGTTTTGATAGGGGTTATGGTGTCTGCAATTGTCCCCGAGGAAGTGTCTATTTTGTATAAGAGACTGTCGCTGCCCCTGGCATAAACATACTTACCGTCTGGTGTAAAAGCACCGCTATGAAATTTTTCAAGGCCGGGAGGCTCTTTTTCCCATTTCACCTTACTGTATTCTGTGTCGACAAGCACCATCCAGCTATGTTTGTTTTTCTCGCCTGTAAAAACAACAAACCTACCGTCATCAGATACAGCCACATTGCTCAGACTAGATGGGGCTTGCTCGTTGATTTTCAATATTCTGCGATTTATTCTCGTTTCCAAATCAATCTGAAGTAGCTCATAATCTGTTTTTAAGTTATCAGTTACATTGTCTTTTTCCAGGGCTACTACTATCATAGTTCTATCTCGGTTTGCGCCCAAGTGGGTCTGCGTTGCCTGCGAGTCTATTTGTATTTCTTTATAGTCTTTGTTGGCCCCAAATCCACGTGCAATAACAGTTTTAGGGCTTGATTGCTTGATTGAGATTATCAGGTCTGGCTCGACCAATAATGCCTGGGATGATTCTGCGGTTATGCTCTGTGGCTTTTGGGACAGATTGTCCCAATCCCATATATACACTTGCTTGTCGAGGCACACGGCCACGAGAGAGTTTTTATAAGTTGATAATTTAGCCACGCCATTGTTTAATGGAAATTGCAGCTCTTTTTTAAGAGAGGATTTGACGTTGGATATAAACATAATTATAAAAATCGCCGCAAAGGCCGCTATGAAGAAGAATGTCGTCCGTTTGTTCTTTTTATCTGCTTTGCCCATAATGCTTAATCTCGACATATAACTTTCTGCATAAGGTTGCCGCTATGATATTATCAGTGAGAATTATATCTGTTCCATGGCTTTCAGGTAGAATCCGTGTAAAGATTCGACTATTTTTTTGTCATTGAACTCATTCTTAACACGTTCGAGTCCGGCTGCGCCCATTTTGGCGCTTAATTCCTTGTTTCCTATAAGCAACTTTATTTTTTCTGCAATACGGTCGGTATCGCCGAGAGGGATAAGATATCCTGTTTCTCCATTCAAAACAAGCTCCTGCGTGCCGAGGACATCCGTCGCGATTACGGGCTTCTGTAAGGCCATAGCTTCCATTAGGGATCTTGGAATTCCCTCTTTCTCTGAACATAAAATAATGATATCGCATGCGAGGATTAAACCGAACGCTCGTGAACTTCGGCCCACCATACGAACGTGGTCGCCTAATCCTGATTCTGCCACTTCCGATTTAAGCTTTTCTTCCAGTATCCCCCCACCGGCCACTACGCAGGAAACCTCAACGCCGTCTTTAATTAATTTGTTTGTGACCTTTAAAAAATCAGGTATTCGTTTTACCGGTTCCAGACGACCAAGCGACAATAGTCTTATACCACGACCGGGATAGTCGTTGTTCGCCTCTTTGAATTGTATTTGGGCCTGTTGTTCCACAAATTCAACGTCTACGCCGTTACCCTCGTAGGTTACTTTGTTCTCTGAGCCCATGAGGTCAATACAAGCGCGAATATCACGCTTGTTCTGACTGAATATGTGGCTTCTGAAACGGCACGCGGTTTTTTCGAGGAATCTGTAAATTTGAAATGTTCCTTTGCGTTGACCTTCAAAGAATGGCAGACCATGATATGTATGAAAGATTAAGGGAACTCGCGCCATTGTTCCGGCAATAGCTGTTATGAAGCCTGCCTTGGCGGTGTGAGAGTGAACAATATCGAACTTCTCGCGCCTCAGCACGGAGCAGAGATTCCATACACTTTTTAAATCGGACCATGGCTTGATATTCCTCGATATCTCCACGGATATGTGCCTCACTGGGGATTCTTTGGTTGTTTCGCCTGTCGGGGCCGACGATATCACGGACACATCCAAATCACTATATTTGCTTAACGCATTTAGTTTGGAATAGAGTATCGAAATCACGGAATTGTATGCAGTTATCACGTGTGCTATTCGAATTTTTTGGCTTTTCATAATCGTCTTTTTGATCTCAGTCCACAAAAGGTTGTGATGTTCTCTTTTTGAGAACTCTCGCGGGTACGCCTGCGACAATTTCCATTTCGCCAACGTTTTTTGTAACGACTGCACCAGCACCAATAACAGCCCCACTGCCTATAGTTACACCTCCAAGAATTTTTGCTCCAGCCCCAATCCACACGTTGTCTTCGATCACCACCTTTTTGTGAATACAAGGAGCATCTTTGATAGGTCGGTCGGAGTAACGATAGTCGTGTTCAAAACTTATTATCGATACGCCATGGGCTATACTAACATCGCTGCCGATCTTTATGTCGCCTTGGGCGTCAATGTAACAAAGCGGGTGTATGCTTATGTTATCACCCAGAGAGGCACGTTCGGGATAAATAAAAAACACGGAATCGTGTATCGAAATATTGTCTCCGCATTGTTTGGCAAGACGCTTTACTAAAACATAGCGTATACCCATTCCGATATGGCCACGTAGATAGCGTGTTCGTACTAAGAACCATTTACATAGGCGGATTGGCAATAATTTAAAAAATCCGATAAGTAGCGAAAACGCGGGTTTAAAGATTTTAAATATGTCCCTGCCTCTGTGATACCGATAGCGTTGATTTTTCATCTCGTTTCCCTTATCAGGACTGTGTCGCATAGAAAATAACTTGCGGCTATACTTGACCAAGTCTTTGATTAATCTACTTGTTGAGCCACCATACTTCGCGCGCCAGTATAAAAGAAAAAGATATTGGATCGGTTCGGGGCACGATGAGAATAATTTTATCCGACGATAACGCAATAATTCTGGTGTTGATTTTAGGACTTCATGACGAGCGTTGAGTTTTCGCCAAATTCTTTCGCGGACATTGTGCCCAGTTATCAAACTACTGGTATTGGCCGAGTGTATTCTATATCCCATCAATGGCTCGATTATGTGATATGCTGAGCTGCAATTAATGAGCCGAAGGAAAAATTCATAGTCTTCTCCTCCTCTCAGGCCTTCATTCATATAACCTGCCTCTGAAACCAGCGACCTGCGGAAAAGAACGCTGCTTGTAGGAATCATGTGGTTCTTAAAAAGCACATCGATGCGGGGATGTTCCGGATAGTATTTCGAAAGCGGCGTAGGCCGGCCGTGTTCAGGAGCTTCTGGCGGACGCCATCTGTAACCATTAGTATAAACAAAACCCACAGCTTTTTCCGCATCCAGCACCTTCACCTGCTTTTCAAGTTTGCTCTCGAACCAGATATCATCAGCGTCGAGAAATGCGATGTACTCACCCCGCGCCTCCTTCATCCCGCGATTTCTGGCTGCTGCCGGGCCGGCGTTGTCCTGCCGAAGAAGATGTATCGTAACGTCATATCGCTTGAGCACATCGGCGATATTGTCGCTGCCGCCATCGTCTACAACGATTATATCAAAATTTTTGAAGGTCTGAGATATAACAGAATCTATGGCATCGACGATTAGACCGGCACTATTGTAGCATGGAATTATGACGCTGACTTTTGGCATAAGGAAAGTCCGGCTCGACGCGATTGGTCAGGAAATCACTCTTTTTTCTGGATAGCAATAGGATTAGATTTTTGCTGTTTTCATTGGCTAACGCAACCAGCTACCGAATTGGAAGCAGCCTGGTGCCGTATCTTAACAAATCACCTAACAGCTTTTTCTTGGAGCGGTCGTATTTGATTCTCCAGTATAGCAGCATAAGATACTGAACGAACACAGGCATTTTTTCAAACAGCACAATACTGGGAGGTAGCTTGCCTCCAAGTCTTCTAATATTTTGCAGGGCGATGTTTCGGGCACGCAGCTTAATGGACAGTCTTCGACGAACATTCTCGCGGGTTATGGCGCTAGATGTGTTTTTCCCGTGCCGGCGGTATATCATGAGTATTTCATCGATGAAGTAAACCGGAGCGAACGCACTGATGCGGGCGAAGAACTCATAATCCTGCCCTTCACGAAGCGGTTTGGATTCGTCTAAACCGCCGACTTTTTCCCATATATCGCGAGATACTACGGCGCTGCTGGTGGCTACTGGCCCCGCCTTGAAGAGATATTCAAATACCTTGCTTCTGCGACTGGACGTATATGGCTTGGATATGCTAAGCTGCATACGGTCCTCCTGCCCTATGGTACGTATGAAACCGCTGCAGTATACCAGACCGACGTCGGGATGCTGCTCAAAAACAGCTACCTGTTTTTCGAGCTTTTCAGGGAGCCAGATATCATCTGCATCGAGACTGGCAATATACTTCCCCGAAGAAACACGAAAACCGTGATTGCGGGCCGCGGAAATATGGCTGTTTTCCTGATGTACATATTTCACCGCATCACCGTAGCTTTCAATCACCTCTCGTGAGTTATCAGTGCTGCCGTCGTCCACGACTATAATTTCATAGTCCTTGTACGTCTGAGCCAATACGGAATCGATGGCATCCGCTATAAGCTCGGCGCTATTGTAGCATGGAATTATGACGCTGACTTTTGGCATAAAGAAAACCAGCTTCGACCTGGTTGCTCAATGTGTTACCTTATCTTTTAGATAGCGATAGAATTCGATTTTTCTTTGTCGCAACGTCTCTGCCGAATAGGCCTTTGCGGTTTCGTAATTTCTTTTACTCATCTCGGTGAGTCGCTCGGGGCTACTCAGGACATCATATATCTTATCAGCAAGCAAATCATCTCTCTGCATCGGCGCCAAGTCTTCGGAGGCAATTACCTCCGGGATACCGCCGACATTTGTTGCTATTACTGGCAGTGCGCAGGCAATCGCCTCTAAAACGGCACGGGGCATTCCCTCACTGACCGAGTTCAGAATAAAAAGATCAGCCTCATAAAGCTTGTCGAACAAGGCCGGCCCCCACGCGACAAAACCATAGAACCTTACTTTGTCCGAAATACCGAGCTGACCGGCAAGTTTATTCATTTCTTCCAGCAAGGGACCTCTCCCAAGCCATTCCAACCGCCAGTTCGGAAAGCGCTTATTCAACCGTGCACACGCGCGAAGAAGACCGGCAGGATTTTTTTGCGCCTGTACATTGCCAATGCTTACAAGTTTGAAAAGTGCCTGATGGGCGGGCCACGTCCTTGGTTGTCTGTATATATCCAAAGAAACCCTGTTGTCGCTTAATACTAATGCAGGGCAGTTATTTCGGGGCTTGTATTTGTCGTTTAGATACCCGGCGACGGCCAAAACGGCCAGGGGTTTGCTTAGCTGAAGTCTTAAATTAAGACGCGAGATGAATGCTATAAGTCTTGCAAAGTGAGTTCTGCGGAGTTTGAGATAACCAACGTTCATACTCTGGTCGCCTCGAAGTTCTATCGAATACGGTATACTGTAAAACCTAAGCCAGAACCACATTAAAATGGAGCAGATGCCGGGTGCGTGAAGGTGCCACAGGTCTGCCTGGCGGCAGGCGCGTCGAGCGGCGAAAAACATACGTGGAAGTTTTTTTAGAAGTGAAAAGAAACCCTTGAAATCGGGACATTCGACGAACTTCACGCCCTCGATTGACACGAGTTTAAAAGAGGGAGTAGTCTTGTCCGTATATATGACCTTGTCAAACAACACAACTCTGTCGAATACTTCCAAACACTCCTTCCACATATCACCGTGGTAGGAGGTTATCGTGTAGTATTTTTCGCCGACTCGGTAATACCTTGGCCCTGCCACGACACCAAGTATCATTTTGCGTTCCTTAAAAAAGTCCCGTTTTTGTCATCATGCCGCGTCAATATGTTATTTTTCGATGAGAATTACGCGGTCGCTGGCCCACCACAATACTGGAACGGCCACTATAAGTAGTCTGGCGGCGGACCAGGTAAGCAGACGCATATCGCCCAGAATGAAACCGGCGCTCATTCCAAAGGCAATCGCATACATAAAATGGCCGATGTCTAAAATAGGTCGCTTTATAAAATATGCTTTCAGTCGCCCAAGAATATAGCCGTAGAAAAGCGAACTCAACCAAACCCCTAAATTGCCGAAGTTTACGTAACCCTCAGCCCAAAGCCCACCTACCGGAGCTGCTATCGTTCTTCCTTGCGACTGCCACTTGTTATATGTTCCTTGCCCATATACGGCATCGATACTTAATTTTGCCATGCCCGGGTCTTTATTATGATAGATGAATTTTGGAATCGGCTGTAAAAGTGCCCCTAAGTACGTCGCACCGTATTGAAAGTCTATATTTCCTTCTGGCTCAAGCTCCTGTTTGTACACTAACCATGTGTGGTACCGTGCGAAATCACCCGTAAGGGTTGATCTTAGGTCCTTATTCCAGCGTTCCCCAGCCGCTCTGCGGTAAGATGGATTGAAGAATATTTGCCCAAGGTTCTCATAATTTTCGAATCGGGCAATTTTGTAGGCGGTCATGAAGGGCACGCCCACGATTACAATTATTGCCAGTTTCCACATAGGTATCGGTCTGATCAGATACGCATACAGGCATAAGCCCCATATCGGGAACACGATCATGTGAAATCGCGAACCGCGGTAAAAATTCAAGAATATCATTAGAGCTGATGCGGCTGTGAGCCCTATGATCATCGACAGCTTCCATGTTAATATGGTTTCAGTCGTGTATTTCTGTATCATCCAGCAATAAAGCAGCATCAGAATGCCTATATTGCCCGCATCCGCAGCCACTAATATAGTTCCGACGAAATATCTTATGAACAATGGAAGACTATAGATGTCTGCATTTACTATGACGAAGAAGTATAAATATCGTGCCGCCAGCCCCAATACAATCAATACCGCCGCTATGGTACGTAATCGGCCGATATTGACCTGTCGATATTTTGTTAGTGGCTTGTTGCGTCGGCGTAAGCCATATTTGTAGCCGATATATAGCAGAGGCACAATGGGCAGAGCAGACCATGCCACATAGTTGGTTAAGGATTCTATGTCTATGAGCGGACCTCCAGCGCTATGATAATAGGAATTTAGCAGAATCAGAGGTGCCAAAACAATAGCGTTAAGCCCTATATAGCATACCCCCAGCCAGATATCGAAGACATCTCGATATCCAAATAGGCATAATACGATAGGAGGTACTACAAAGCATGCAGTCAGCGTTATTGGTACTATTGCCAAGACATAGCATCCATCTACTGTCAAAGCCACAATGGCACCAGCCAGAAGAACGAAAGGAATGCTTATTGTTATTATAGTGCGCTCGGTCGATGAGTCAGTGGTTCGTAAGGGTTGCGGAAAGTTAATCGGCAATTCATAAGATATCTCTTCTTGTGAATAGTCATAGCTTTCAGCCATACTGTTCATTTCCATTTGCTGCCTGTCCATATCTAAGAAGTGATAGTTGTGTTTTTCGCAGATGCCTCTTTAGGGATTTTTCTCAGGGACAGCCCAATAGCTACGAGGAAAATCAAGCTGTGGATCGCTGTGACGATGACGTTTGCCCATGCTGCCCCTACGATGCCGTATTGTGGGATCAGTAAGTAACAGCTTATCAGCGTGGCAATCAAGATAATAACATATATAGCCATATGCCACCGAAACTTCCGCGTAGCTGTGAAAGATGCACTACCCATAGAAACAAAAAACGCGAAACCAGCACCTATAGCTCCGATAAACAGTATATTCCAGTGTTCCGCGTATTCTGGCCGATAAACGACACCAAGAGCCCATTTGCCGAAGAGCCAGCACATCATAATTATAAACACGGACGATACCATTGCTATTAAAAGCAATATCAGGAATAAGCGAACAAATCGTTTACGGCTTTCGACAAAAAATTTCGCTAATCTTGCTATCGAAGCGGTTGACATTGCTTCCATTGGCAGCAGCATTGCTTGTAGAAGGAATGCTATGGCTGAGTAGTACCCAAGCATATCTTCTCCGCAGTAATCCGCGAGGAGGTATCTCGGTATGTTGGTCCGAAGACTCATTACTCCCATCACAACAGCCAGAGGAAATGTTTTAGCCACGAGTTTCCACAGTCTGCTTGGACTAAAGACAGGTCGAAACGGGCCGAATTTCGCGGCTCGAATCCGGTCATATGTCAGAAGAACCGTTATTGAGCAGAAGGTCCTGGCCATAACCGAAAGTAACAGATTTCGCGTCCATAGCAATAAGAGAACAAACACACTCAGACCAGTGAATCCTCGGAGAACAGACGACAGTGCTGCTATATCCATTCGATCGTGTAATTGGTAACGTCCAGTGAATATCGAGCATGTGTCCTCAATAAGTTTGTGTAGCGTAATCCAGATTATCAATGCGCTCAAGGTCAGTGGGTATCCACGCAGCAACACGATACCAGTAACGATTCCCAGCACTGGCACGTATCCCAGCAGGCGAAGCCCAACATACTCGCCAAACTCGTATTCACCCATAGCGTCGCTGGCAAGTGCTACGCGAAGATTCATTCCTGTGAACAGCACTATTGGTGCAGATATGGCAAGGGCAAGAGCGAACTGTCCGACCTGCTCCACATCTGCTATCTTTGCTATCGTAACTAATACCATCCACTGGCAAGCCGAGTAGAAGCCGATTCCGCCTAATGTCCATAGAAAGTTGTAGCGAAGCCGTAGTCCCTTTTGCATTTTTAAACCACTATAGTAAATATAGAATGATGTTGACGGCCAACAGACGTTATCTACTGGGCCATGTTCTGTTTGTGTGTGGCACTTTTAGTATAATACTGTTCTTGCCGATCATTGAGTTTTTGGTAGTATTGTAATATGTCATCGGGAGGCGTTTTTGGCCAAACCGGATTGCCCTTGCTGTCAACTCTGTAATGAGCCCACCATCGCTCACGGTTGTTGATTTCGAGCATCTGGCCATAAATCTGCTCAGTTGTTATTGACTTGGGCTTCTTGTCTGCTTTAATCATCCCGATAGTGTTACTTATCCCATATTTACGAACTTGAAATTGAATGTATGGGTCGTTAAAATCCCTGAAGGGGACACCTTCGCCGTATAACACGTAATCACAAATTGCATCTATATTCGGTGCTGTAGTTACTGCATTTCTGTCACCGCTGCCATGAAAGAAAAGGATTCCTTCAGGGCCGACGAGCTGTCTCATTCTTCTTATAAGTTCGTAGTTTTTTATTCTGTCATGTTTGGCGAGTAAATTCAGGCCCTGTTTCCAATCCTGATACAGGCAGTCGATGTAGAAGCCGTCGATATTATATTGTCTGAATGTGTCAGCAATCTCTTCAAAAAACGCATTGTCGTCAGGCATTTTATAGTGAAATAAGGCAGAAACATATATTATAACTTTCATACCCATGCTATGAGCAGTGCTTACGACGCGTCTCAACTCCTCTGGTCTCTTAGGAGTATAAGGTCCCACGGCGGGCCATCTGTACGGCTCCCGGCCGGGAAATTTGAAAATGTTGTCGGACCCGGCTCTTTTTCCGGCATAGAACCCGCCATTAAACAGGAGTATAACGTTTACATATTCTTTCCACGCCCGAATTGTCGCATCGTCAACCAACTGACCGGTGGAGACGCCGTCTTTCGTAAAACCATTGCAGACAACCACCCTGTCCCTGAATGATTGCTCCCAGTTGAATTGCCTCGGCGGGAAAACGCCTATCATCATCCGCTGGTTTTTTGAGAAAACGTAATTGATTTGCCAGTTCTTTTGATTTGTATTTGACTGAATTACTTCATAACCTGCTTCATAGCGCTGCGGGTAAAGTGTTACGCCGCCTTTAATGTCGGCGATGAAGAATTCGCCTTTGAGCCGACCGGCGTATTCGGGCAGAAAGTTCCCCAGACAACCGATACGGAGATTATCCCGTTTGGGGGCCAGAATGCACACTGAATCGCCGTAGATACCCAGAAAGAAATCTTTTGCCTCGAATAACACATGGTCCGGAGTATTCACCCGCATTTGTATTTCTTGTGGACCAGAGCCAAAGGTAATCTGGGCTAAAAGCCGTTCAGCACCGATTAGTTGATGAAGTTTCAAGGTAGCATTTTCCTTTTCGAATATGAAATCAGCCCCTGTTGTTGTAATGCGGAAGCCGAAATCATATTCCTTGACGAACTTTATCCACATTCCATACTCAGCACTACTGCCTCGAACGTATACTGAGTTTATATCTGTTTCCGTAGCCGGAGATACGGTTGTTATGCATAGCACATACCCCAGCACGAGAGAAGCTGTCATTGGTTTACGTTGATTTTGTATATTCACGAGCAATTTATTATTAGATACAGATTGCTATCAAGTCTATACTGATACCTGTTTGGTTTGAGATAGTTCCGAATTTGCATGTTTTTATTGAAAAAGGTCGGTGCTTACGGACAATTTGCGTCAAAAGGATTTGCGCAATCCAGCCAGTGTTGCCCCAAGACGGCAAAATCAAGAAAATCCACGTGTCCGTTTTCATCCAGGTCGGTATTTCCGGTTGAAAATTCAAGCCAGTCGAGAGTGATTGAATATAGATCATATAAGGTTACATAACAATCGCCGTTAAGGTCTGCGGTTACAGGGCCGGCGCACTGGAAGATTGAGAATGCGCCATCACTTATATCATAAATATCGGGCTCTGAGGCGTTACAGATTCGAATGAGGCATTGATTTGAATGAGCTTCGGGTGAGGTCCATTCGCATTGACCGTTATTTTCAACTGTATTAATGATTGTCCAGTTGTTGCCGTCGTTAATAGAGTATTCGATAACAACGTTGTTTATGTTTGGGTCTGCCTCCCAGTGGATAGTGTCGGGCCAAAGAGATGGCCAGTGCTCTCCGCCGTTTGGCCAGAGCACGCGAATCCTATAAATGGAAAAGTTGTCATCGCTAATATCCTGGAAGTTAGAATCGTTTGCATCAGTTATTCGAACCAGACAATTATTGGATATGGTCGAAGGAACCAGCCATTCGTATGCTCCGGTGTCGTCTACCTGACCGATATCAGACCAGTTATTTCCGTCGTTGAGAGAATATTCAAGGTGTGATAAACCGGAACTACCCCTGTTAAACCAGCGTATTTGCGCTTCGGCGCCGGCCAGATATGCTTCACCGCCGTTGGGTGATAGAACTGCCAATCCGACTGTGTCTAAAGCAGCAGCGACTTCTGTCTGGAGCAGGGCTGATTCTATAAACTTATCGTCGGCGAAAATACCCGGGAATAAATTATTGCCGTCGTTGTTGCCTGAGCAGGTTTCGACAGGTCCTGTACTGAATGCCGGAAAAGCCAGAGAAGTGGACGGTTGTATGTTCTCAACGGGACTGCCATTGGATATATGCAGACGCAGTTTGGTTTTACCTGAGTCCTCGGCGTCTCTGTAACAAACAACGGCGAACTTTATCTGAGCGTGCCTTACAAAAGACATCTTCGAGGTTTTGATTGAGTGCGAATTTTGTCCATCGGTGACGTAGAGATGAACCCCCCGATCGATATAATCATGTGGCACATAGTAAAGCTCGGCATAGCAGTTGCCTGCCTTCCATGATTTTATATAAAGCTTATCGTTTGATGCAATATAGCTATAGTGGTCGCTCGACAGCTCTGGATAGAAGGTGAATATATTGGTCCATTCCTGTGGCAGGTCCACGGCGGCATTTAGTTTTTCATCCATCCGGGGGCTCCCGCCCAGTTGCCAGGAACCCTTGGAAACCTCGGCTATCTGAGCGGCGTCAATGTCTACTTCAATTCCTGTAGTTCCTACTGCAACAATTCGTAATCCAAGATTTGAAACTGCCGAGTAAGTGCAGTAAGGAGTCAAAACAAGTTCTTGCCAGTGATTTGAGCTTGGATGACAAAGAGCCCTGAAGCTTGTCTCATCGTTCGAATTGTCCAGTACATAATTCGCAAATAAATAGTGACAATTCTTTCCTCGAACCCAGAACCGGCCTTCATAGGCCTTATTTGTCTCGATGTTAACCCGATTGCTGACAATATGCAATGTTGAGGAGTCGTTGCCCTTCATATTGAAAAAGTCAAGTCCATGAACTGCGTTTCCTGTCATTTGAACCATCGGTATCCCGTTGTATAGCCCTTTCCAGTCAGATACATTGTATTCGGCGCTCGATTTATTGGCATCATCGAGAAGATTTGTTGCAGCCGGCTCAAGTACTATTCCATTGCTCAGGGCAACCTGTGCCGGTTTTATTTGGAAGTGCCTGTTAACAGTCGTGGTCGAGACATTGTAATGTATTTTTCCCCCGGCTAATCCGATAGCTCTGGAGCTGCTTTCATTATTTTTAAAGCGATGATAGACAACCCAGTTTTGCAAATCAGTGCTAACCATTATTACGGCCGGATGAGGAAAGCCTGCTATTGAGCTGGAAGCATACCAAACGCCGTCGTAAAAGAAGATAGAACGGCAAAAGTTGGCGATATTGTTCCTGCTCCAGTCGAAAATCAACTGTTCAATGTCATCCACATTGATTGTGTCGCCGGAAACATCGACGCTGCCCATCATCCAGTGGCGGTCAGAGCCGAATAATAACCTTGTAGGATGATTGTAATCAACAAGTGCCATTGGCTGAAAATCTATCTGGTTGGTCGATGTAAATTCATACCATGTTAGGCCGTCATCGTCACTGGCTACGACACGATGTTGTCTGTCGCCTGCAACAGCTATCCATCGACCAAGTGATTCCTGTTTACAGACGGCGTGAAAGTGGTCAATTGCGTCACCGTCATTGGCGTCATATACGGTAGTAAACTCTTTGGTGTTAGGGTCCCAGCGATAAATATAGCGACCAGCGTAATCAGTGCCGGAAGGGCCGTATTCGACGAGTATGGCAGTGCCGTTGATTGCCTGATGATATGAAAAGCTGTTGGTTACTGCCGTTGGAGAAAGTTGAAGTTTCTGAACCGTTGTTGTTCCACCGTTCGAGCTATAGTAAATTCGCGTCGGTTCAATGGGATCGTACACCGAATACAGTATACCTCCATCGGATAAACCAAATATGTTGATTATCGCGCTAACCTGGGTATTCGTCCGCTGCCAGGAGTTTGTCTCATAATTTACGATTGCACGGCGATATATGTAGGCACCATTGCTGCTTGTGGCATACATATATTCTCCGGCAATACAATGGGGGACAAGATTTACATCTCCGTTCCATTCGCCAAGCAGGTATTCACCATCACTAACCGAACAGCAGGCTATAGTCTGGTATCGCGGTTCGTTTACTTCAAATTGTTCCAGAACCTCGGCTTCCTTGTCATACAAGAATGCGATACTCGGCCGTGTAAAAGTTGCATCGCCATATTCAAGACCTGCTGCATGCGCCGATTTATAAATTGCTTCGTCTTGGCTCTGCAGCCACAACCTGGCACTTATGCTTATAGCCACAACAGATACAAGAGCGTATATAAGGGGATGCCTTTTCATCACGCACTCTACTAAAAACAACTATAGGGATAGCCAATTTGTTCGTAGTTTGATAGCTTTGCTATCCAATATTTCAATACCCACCTCACAACCTGCTTATACCAGATTTTGGGTTCTAAATCAATACTATTGTATGGATTATAATTTCCATTTTACTGCTGTTTTTCGGTATTTCCATAACGTAGGTATAGTCGCTATTTATCTCCGGGCTTGCGACCTGCGATTATTAGACTAAGGGTTTCCTTCAGGCGTGTCTTGGATTGCCAGCCGATGGTGTTTCCGATTCGCTCAAGGCATGGAACACGCCTAAGCATGTCGTCAATTGGCCTGCCGTATGCTACTTCATAAGCAATGTATTCCTTTCGGCTTTTACTGCCGGTCAAAGCGATGATTTTGTCGGCAAGGGCCTCTATGGTTATCTCTTCGTCCGAGCCGATGTTAAACACATTGCCCGTTGCCTTGTTGCAATCCATCAGCAGAACAATCGCATCCGCGATATCTTCGACGTAACAAAAGCACCGGCTTTGTTTGCCGGTTCCATATATCCGTATCGGCTCGTTTTTCAGGGCCGAGGCGATGAATCGCGGCACAACCATCCCGTATTTGCCCGTCTGTCTCGGCCCGATTGTGTTAAAGAACCTGCCAATCACAACATCAAGCCCGTATTGCTGGTGAAACGCAAAGCCCAGAAATTCGTCTATCGCCTTGCTGCACGCATAAGCCCAGCGGGGCATACTTGTGCTTCCCAGCAGAATATCATCTTCCTCGCGGAACGGGACCGATTCGTTCTTGCCGTAGACCTCGCTGCTCGATGCCAGAAACACCCTTGCGCGGAATTTGTTTGCCGCCTCGAGCACTGCCTGTGTGCCTGAGATGTTCGTTTCAATTGTCCCAACGGGATTATCTGCTATCAATTGCACGCCGACCGCCGCGGCTAAGTGAAAGATGGTATCGCAGCGCCGAGCAGCTGATTCCATCAGCCCGGCGTCGCAGATATTGCCCTCGATGAATTCGAGCTTATTGCTTCCCTGGAGTCCTTCGATATTTTTCAGACTGCCCGTGCTGAGGTTGTCAACGATTATTATGTCGTTGCCTTTTTTCACCAATTTATCGGCTAAATGAGAGCCGATAAAACCGGCGCCACCTGTGATTAAAGCTCGCATACTGAATCCGTCTGAATATCTGTAATGGGTAGGGTGAAATGCCTGCTAATTAAGCAAGGGTTGTCTTAAAATGTCAGACTCCGTCCCCGTCGGGTGCACGAAAAGCCCGTCGCATCCCTGCTAAAATTCGAACACATTTATTGGCAAAGCCCGGCGGTGCTGAAGATTACAGCCGAGACCTTGATTTTTCGACTGGCAATTTACAGGCCCGCAGCACTGTAGCCGAATGCGTGCCGGCCGGCATATTCATAACATAAGTATCGACATATAAAGGACATAGCTTTAATAACGGAAGCTCCCAAAACTTTGCTTTTAAGCCGCACCATATACGTCAAAACCACCCCCTAAGTTCACCATCTTAATAGTAATCAGGGAAGCCACATAGGCCACAAAAACAAAAAGATACTTTTAGCACAAAACCCCCCCTACGGGTATTAAAAAAGCCCTTTTATAGGTCTTGCCAGCCTGCCTGGGTTGATATTGGCTATCCATAGTAGCTGCTGTAGGTCTTGTCCGTTTCCCAGACGGTAACGCAGTGTAGTGCTGCTTTGCCGAATTTGCCCGCTAATTTATGCCAGGCGAAGACGGCGATATTTTCGACGGTAGGGTTGGTTTTTCTAAATTCCGCCACGTCGTCGTTGAGGTTCGTGTGGTCCAGGGCTTTTACGAGATTCTCGTGGACCACTTTTTCAAAGTCGCCCGCGCGCAGCTCATTGCCGATGGGCCATTTCACCGTTACCTCGACAACGTAATTGTGGCCGTGGCCCGCCGGGTTGGCGCATTTCCCGAAGGTCTCGATATTCTTTTGCTCGTTGAAGTCATCGTTCCACAGCTTGTGCGACGCGGCAAACTCGAATTTTTCGCTGAAATAAACCATTCCGGAATCCACCTCATCCAAAGCCAGTGTTTTGAAAGGATTAAGTTTCAGACATAATCTGCTTAATCGTGCCGGGCCGAATTTGTCGCAAAGTGTTTCGAATGTGCGCTTCAATAACTCAGCCAGTTCGTAATGACCGATATGGCCGGCTGCTCGATAGCTGTTCCTTATCTTCTCGGCGAAAATCGGAACTGCGTGTTCTCTTGTTTGGTTGTCTATGTCGCTCACGTTGACAATCAAACCGGTCTCACGCGATGCTTCGCCTGTCAGCTCAACGCCAAGCTCGAAAAAAACAGCCAAACCTTCGCCGGCTGGTTTCGAAGCAAACGAGTTAAAACCCGGCTCATCGGCGGGCAAAAAAGGATTTATCGAGAATCGAACATATCGGCATAATTTGTGCATAATTCACGCGTTGTATCCCGCGACGCTGTATCATTTCCCGCCGTCGTGTATTAAGCTCATAAGCTCGCTTCTGCTCCTTGGGTCTTTTCTGAATAATCCGCGAACCGCACTTGTCACCATTACTGAACCGGGTTTTTTAATTCCCCTGATTGTCATACAGCCGTGAGATGCCTCCAGCACAACCGCAACGCCGAGCGGCTTGAGATTGCTCATTAAAAAATCTGCTATTTTATAAGTCAGCCGTTCCTGCGTCTGAAGCCGATGGGCGAAGCAATCAACTATCCTTGCTAATTTGCTCACACCCAGGATGCGCCCGGCTGGTAAATATGCTACATGGGCCGACCCGATAAAAGGCATCAAATGATGCTCACAAACGCTGTAAAATGGTATATCACGCAGCAAGACTATTTCATCGTAATTTTCGTTGAAAACGCTGCGAAGATGTATTTCGGGATTTTCGCGCATACCCGCCAGAAGCTCGCTATACATCCTCGCGACTCGCCTGGGCGTATCTTTCAGGCCGCCCCGGTTCAGGTCTTCCCCGATTGCCAAAAGAATCTCTTTGACTGCTTTTTCAATCCTCGCTTCATCCACTTTCTTTTTCTTTGTAGTCATGCCTGCCCGTCTAAAATTATTTTCCGCCTTTTGTTTTGCCAAGGTTCATAAGATACGTTGTCAATAATCGAACGCCGAAAGCACTGGCCCCGGGAGTTGAGTAAGGGCTCGGCTTTTCTATATAGTCCAGCCCTGCGATATCCAGATGCGCCCATTTCCTTTCGCCTGCGAACTGTCTCAAAAAAGCCGCCGCAGTGCACGCTCCTCCCCATTTGCCTCCGATGTTCTTCAGGTCGGCAATTTTACTTTTCATTTCCTGTGCGTATTCGTCTCCGCTGGGCATAGGCCATACCTTTTCACCGCTGGCCTGCGCCGCCTTTTCGATATCTTTACCAAGGCGTTCGTTGTTACTCATCAATCCGGCCATATATGTCCCCAGCGCGACCATACACGCCCCGGTCAATGTGGCTATGTCGATAATCGTGTCGCATTTTTGTTTTATCGCATAGTGTATCCCGTCACAGAGTACCATTCGCCCCTCGGCATCGGTATTTTGAACCTCGACTGTCTTGCCGCTATAAGTAGTAATTATATCTCCCGGCCTGAAGCTGCTGCCGCTCGGCATATTCTCCGCCGACGGTATTATCCCGTAAAGATTAACGGGTAGCTTCAATTCAGCCGCCGCCTTTACCGTCGCCAGCACCGAAATACCCCCGGTTTTATCGAGTTTCATTCGGTCCATATTCTGGGCCGGCTTTATGCTTATCCCGCCCGAATCGAATGTTATCGCCTTACCCACGAGGCCCACCGTCGGCAGTCGGCCCGCCGCTCGGCCCTTCGGGCCATACTTCAAAACAATAAATCTCGGCGGCGTTTTTGACCCGCTTCCCACCGCCAAAACCCCACCCATACCCATCTTCGCCATTTGCTTTTCGTCGAATACTGTGCAGCTGACGCCGGGCATCGTCCTCGCAAGTTTTTGCGCCTCCTGTGCCAGCGCAGGCGGGTTGATTACGTTTGCGGGCCTGCTCGCGATTGTCCGGGCGTAACTTTGGGCGTTGCCGATTATGATGCCCTTCGAAAGCCCCTTATCGAGTCGATTTAATTTTGCCGCGTTATCGTCAATCAGTTCGACCGCGAGCGAATCGTCTCTGCCGTTTTCCTCATTCGCAGTAACGAACTCGTCGTAGCGGTAGCTGCCGAAATACACACCCTCCGCCGTCGCCTGTGCCATAAGCTCCGAATCGAATTTCGCTCCGAAGGCCTTGTGAATCGCCATCGCCATTTTCTTGACCTTCATCGCAACCGCTTTGTTGGCCGCCAGGGCCGACGCCTTTCTGATGGTATCGATGGTGGCCTTGCCCTGTTCGCCAAGACCCACTAAAAGCACCCGCTCGGCTGGTATCTGCCCGTTGCCGTAAACGACGGCGCTGCTGCCCTCTTTGCCCTTAAAATCGCCGAGTTCGATTAGCCGTTCAATGGCCCCGCCTGTTTTGGCGTTTAAGCTCTTGTTTACCGGGTCGAGTTTTTTTGCGCCTGAGAAGCACCCCACTACGAGCATTTGCGTTTTGCATTCGGCAAAATCAACCTGCCTGCCCTTTAATTTGACCTCGATTATCCGCTTCATTTTTTTCCGCCTTTTAATCTTTCGCCTTTGCTTTGGGTTTGTCTTTTGCGCGATGACGCAGATAAGCTTCTATAAAATCCTCGATTTCGCCGTCGAGCACCGCATCGACCTTGCCGGTCTGATAGTCCGTGCGATGGTCTTTTATCATCTGGTAGGGCTGCAGAACGTAGCTGCGAATCTGGTTGCCCCAGGCAATCTCGCCTTTTGCGCCGTACTGCTTGGCAATCTCGGCGTCACGTTTCTGCTGTTCGAGCATATACAGCCGGGCCTTGAGCACCTTCATTGCGGAGGCCCGGTTTTTATGCTGGCTTCGGTCGTTTTGGCACTGGACAACGATGCCGGTTGGTATGTGCAGAATACGCACAGCCGAGCTTACCTTGTTGACGTGCTGGCCTCCCGCGCCGCCCGCCCGGTAGAAATCAATTTTCAAATCGGCTTCTTTTATCTCGATGTCGATATCTTCGTCGAACTCGGGCACGCAGTCAACCGCGGCAAAGCTGGTATGGCGTCTCTTGTTGGAATCGAACGGACTTATTCGGACGAGCCGATGCACGCCGATTTCACAAGAAAGTTTGCCGTATGCAAATGGCCCGCTTACGCGAAGCGTTATCGACCTGATTCCCGCCTCTTCGCCCGGCGTTATGTCAAGTTCGCTGAACTTGTAATTATTTTTTTCGAAATATCGAGTATACATTCGAAGCAGCATATTTGCCCAGTCGCAGCTTTCCGTCCCGCCGGCCCCGGCGTGTATGCTGAAAAAGCAACTCTTCGTATCGTTCGGCCCGCTGAGCAGTCCCGCCAGTTCTATTTTTTCGCAGCGCCTGGTGAGTGATTTCAGGTCGTCGGCCAACTGGTCAAGCTCATCCGGCTCTGTTTCAGCCGCCATCTCGAAAAGCTCCGCCAAATCCTGAACCTCTCGTCTTAGCTCTTCAGCCGGCTCGACCACCGATTTTAAGGCGCTTAAACGCGATACTACTGCCTGAGCCGAATCTTGGTTATCCCAGAAGCCGGGGCTGCTCATCTTATCCTGAAGCTGCGAAAGTTCGATCCTCTTGGCAGCCAGGTCAAAGCCAGTCCCGGATGGTTTCGACCCGGGCCTGCAACTCTGATATTGAGTTTTTTAATTGCGCAACTTCCATAATTTACTCACAAACCTGTGCCAAAGCATTGCTTATAACACATCAGCCGACAATATGCAATCCCGCTCAGTGCTTAGGCGAAAAGTCCTTTTGAGTAAGCATTGATATCTGATGTTTTAGCAGCTATGGAATTTTGTGGGTTTGCTAAAACCGCCTGATAGTGTATTATTATACTTTCGATTGGTCGGCGTGGTTATAGTGTTTAGGTTTTGAGAGGTTTATTTATGAGCGAAAAAAGGCCGCAACAGGCCGTTAAAACCTTGAAGTCGCTTTTCATTCCCTGTGCGACGGTTTTCATATCCAGCTTCTGTATTATGGTTTTGGAGCTTGTGGCCGGTCGAATAATCGCCCGTTTCCTCGGCTCTTCGCTTTATACCTGGACCAGCGTAATCGGTGTTGTTTTGGCGGGTATTACCGTCGGCAACTACCTTGGCGGACGTCTTGCCGACCGCTTCAGACCTCGACGGTTGCTTGCCATACTTTTTGCGATTTGCGCAGCCGCCTGCCTGGTTACTATCGTTTCAAACAATATCGTCGGTAATTGCACCTGGCTGTGGCGGCTCAACTGGCCGAGCAGAATCCTGCTGCACGTTACGGCCGTATTCCTGCTGCCAAGCGCTCTTCTCGGCACGATAAGCCCCGTTGTTGCCAAAATGGCGCTCGAAAAAGGTCTTCCGACAGGCAGAACCGTCGGCGACATATACGCTTGGGGTGCGGCAGGCAGCATCGCGGGCACATTTGCTACGGGTTACTATCTAATTGCCTTAATGGGAACTATTTCGATAATCTGGGCCGTAGCCGGGGTGATGATTGTTATGGCACTTTTTTATGGGGCAGGGCTTTGGAGTGTTCGTACCACTGCTGCAATTTTTCTTGCCGCATGCCTTCTTGGTACTGGACCTTGGGGCTGGGCAAGGCAGGCTGCCTTGAAAATCGGTCTTAAAGAAAAAAGCAGTGACGCTGTAATTTATGAAGACGAGACTAACTATTGTTATGTCGCGGTGAAAAGTATGGGAGGCCGGCCGGAAGCGCGAACATTTGTTCAAGACAAACTCGTTCACAGTAAAATTGTCGTCGGCGAACCGAATGACCTCCAATACCCTTATGGGCAGATTATGGCTGCAATAACACATCGGTTTGCTGATAGCAAGGACAACCTTTCTTTCATGGTCATTGGGGGCGGGGGTTATGCCTTGCCGGGATACCTTGAGCGATATTGGCCCGGGGGGACTGTCGATGTTGTTGAGATAGACCCGGGTGTTACTAAAGCCGCATTTGCCGCTTTTGAGCTTGATCCGCACACAGAAATTAACACCATACAGCTTGATGCGAGAAATTATGTTGACGGCCTTATAGAAAAAAAGCGTCGCGGGTTGCAGACAAGAGAGTATGATTTTATCTACGAAGATGCTATCAACAGCTATTCTGTGCCTTATCAGCTCACTACGATCGAATTCAACGAGAAGATACACGAGCTTCTGGCTGATGACGGAATTTACATGGTAAACATCATTGACGTGTTCAATTCCGGGCTATTTCTTGGTTCGATGATTAAGACCCTGGAGCAAACGTTCGATTTTGTCGCGGTTCTCTCACGGTTTGATATACAACCTTATGACCGCAATACGTATGTTATTGTGGCGGCCCAAAAGCAGTTCGATCTTACTGATATTACAAAGGGTTTCGAAATCGATAGCACAATCTGGCATCTAAGTGAGAATGAAATCTCTCGGCTTGTTGAAAAGTCAGGGTGTGTTATTTTAACGGACGATTACGCCCCAGTTGAGAATATGCTCACTCCGGTTGTCCTGCAGGATAACCTTGGATTCCGGGCCGAAAGACTTGCTGAAGAAGCTCAAAAATATCTCTCTCAGGGCAATATGCGAATGGCGATTAGAAAGCTTGAATCCCTTATTGATACCGATCCTGCCATGGCAGCTAAATCATATGGAGTTGCGGCATTTGCCCTTGCCAAAGAAGGTAAAATCAATCAGGCATTTGAATTGTTTGATGTCGCTCTGGAGCAGTTTGCTATTCGTAAATACAAGGAGGCGCTTCCGTCTGTGCACTACAATTATGCGATGCTTTTGAAGGTAACGGGCAGACAACAGCAGGCGGAGAAACAATTCGACGCGGCTTTACAGATGTGTAGTGAAATTATTGCGGAAAACCCGCGTTCAATCGAGGCATACTTGGCCTCAAGCAATATCTATGCCCAAAAAGGCGACCTTAAAAAAGCGGCCGAGCAACTCCGCAATGCTGTGGAGATGCGACCTGACAAAATCGAAAATCATCTAAGCTTGATGCAGTTGCTTTATGCCAATGGCGACTTCAGTTCCGCAATACAAACGGCTCAAAATGCGGCCGAATACTTCAAAAGCCGACGAAGACCTGACGATGCTGAAGCAATTATGAAATATCTTGGTGAGCTGCAGTCTCAGTGATAGAAGTAACTTTATGGAGGGGTAGGTCCTTTTTTGGGCGAGTTGTTGTCAGGTTGCCTGCGAATCTGGTCCAACTCCCTCTCAAGCTCGTTCATCTTTTTTGCTATCTTGCCGTGAGCCCGCGCGGTTCGGACAAAGGTCCTCAGCAGCACAATTAATAATAACAGTAATGCGACGGCTGCAAATGCAAGGTACACCGTTTTCATTGGTTGCCAACCTAAAATCTTTATAATCCCAGCGCGTTATATACTTAGGGCCTTCTTGATATCTTTAATGGCTCTACAAGCATGCTGCCTTCACGGGACATCTGATTAAATTTCCCGCCCTGTTTCTATTTTGCGTGAGCCGAACGTTGCGGGGATTCGTATTTCGACGGCTTTTCGCGCGTAAATGTTATTCCTCTTCCTGTTACTATTTCGCGTCCCTCGTGCAGAAAATCGACGTATTGCAGCAGTGCCCAGGCCGTATTGTTCCAGCTCATCTGGTAGCCGCGCTGGTGGGCCTGTTTTTCCATAAACAGCCTTCTTTGCTTGTGAAAAACAAGGTAATCCAGTGCGGCGGCAATCTGCTCAACAGACGGCTCGCCCGGGTCAACGAGAATCCCGCGGACATACCGCCCCATCACCAGTCCGCTGGGGCAGTCTTTGTTCGAGTAAATCAGTTCCCTGGCATACCTGAATTTCGTTGCGATAGCCGCTCTGCCCGAACCAAGCGTATCGGCCAGTACTCCGCTGGATATCTGCTGCATATTCAGGTAAGGCAGCACCATCGCATTCGTTGCACCATAGAGTTGCAGCAGTATTGACTCGTCGAGGTAAGTATCGAAAAACACGACGTCGTAATCGTCGAATTTGGTTCCCCGCAGCTCTTTTACATTGCACCATTTGACTTTTGCATCCTCCAGTGCCTTTGCGATGGACGCCTGAAACCGCCTGTGTGATTCCCCATTTTCGAAGCGGACAAAATCAGGGTGGCATTCGCCTGCAATAAGGTAAACGATTTTTCTGCGCTGCTCAGGCGTGCACGATTCTTCGATAAACCGCCCGAAGCCCCGTATCCCGTATTCCACTCCCTTGTCCGGTGACAAAAGGCCCAAAGTCGTTATCAAAAATCGGTTCTCAAGGCCGAACTGCTTCTTTATATCCAGCCGGTCGTAGTGTGAAGGGTGATGCATTCGTATTCCGTGGTCGATGTGTTTGAGCTTGTCGTGTTTGATGTGGTAAGTATCGGATTCGAGAATGTCAATAGCGCTTTCAGTCGTCACGACAAGGCCGTCGCAAATATCCGCAAGCTCCTGAACCACCATTTTCTGATATTCGTTCGGGTTGTCGAGTACCGTATGAAGGTATGTAATGGTTGTTAGTTTGGCTTTTGTGAACGCCTTGGCCATCCGGATGTAGTTGGTTGCCGAGCCCCCAAAGCCGTTCAGCTCCGGGTCCAGGCCGTATTCGTGCTGCAGCAATACAACGGTAGGATTGTCGCTTTCGCTGGCCCTGACGATTATATCGTCTGTCGTATGTGCCCATGACTGCGGGTTGTTCTGGTCGATAACGAGGTCTGCGGGAATGCTGTATGGTCCGTTGCTGTTGTCTATCGCGGCAACGCGGATGTGGCCGACCTCGCCGGTGAAATGCGACAATGCATTGGCAAGGTTTCGCGAAAACGTCGCTATACCGCACCGCCTCGGCGGATACGTGCTTATTATCCGGATATTATACGCCATACTTTGCTCCTTTGCGGTTATCGATTAATCTGCCTGATTTGGGCCTGTAATAATATGCCGGCTGAAAAACAAGTAAGTTCCCCACCGTATTTGATATCCAGCCGACTTTGCCCTTGACTGGTATTTAATCAGAAAACCCGCGAAATGTCAATCTTCGGCGGGCTGTTAATGAGGCGCTTGCTCTTGTTGATTATCGCTTCTTTGTGTTTTTTGCGGATTTTTTGGCCTTTTTTCTGCCGAGTATTTCGTCGGCTTTTTCGATTGTTTCAGGCGGCCAGTTGCCCTGCGACTGCAATTTTTGCAGTTTTTCTTTTTGTTTGATACTGACTATCGTCCGGCACTTCGGGTACTTGTTGCAGCCCAGGAAGGGCCCTTTTCGGCTCTGCCTGACGACAAGCTCGCCCGTGCCGCATTTATGGCATTTTATTCCGGTCGGCTCGGCGGGCGGCTTCGGCGGCGCGACGTTGCCCTGTTTATCCAATTTCACTATGGTCTTGCAGTTGGGATAATCGCTGCATCCCAGGAATTCCCCGAATCGGCCCGTCTTGTGAACCAACGGCTTGCCGCAATTCGGGCATTTATGCTCGCTGAATTTATGCTCCACCATTTTGCCGTTTTTGTCGCAAGACCAGGCAAACTTGCACTCCGGATAGGCCGAGCAGCTCAGGAATCGCCCCTTTCTCCCGAATCGATATACTAACTTTTCTCCGCAGACAGGGCATTCGTATTCGCTTGGAGTTACCTCCGCCTTGGCGTGCTTCATTTGCTCGGTTGCATTATCGAGATTTTTCTGGAATGGCCCGTTAAATTCCCTCAAAACTCGAACCCAGTCTAAATGCTGCTCTTCGATTTTATCGAGCTGTTCCTCCATATACCGCGTAAACGCCACGTCCATTATTTTTGGAAAGTATTCGCCGAGCTTGTCGGTCACGACCTCTCCCAAATCCGTCGCGTAGAGTCTCTTGTCTGTCTGTTCGACGTATCCCCTGTCCTGTATTGTGCTTATTATGCTTGCGTATGTGCTCGGCCGGCCGATGCCTTCTTTCTCCAGCGCCTTGACCAATGATGCCTCGCTGTATCTCGCCGGCGGCTTGGTGAAATGCTGCTCCGGTCTTATATCCACTACCGAAAGCGGCTGTCCCGCTTTGAGCGGGGGAAGCTGCTGCTCGCTCGAAGGCACAGACCATATCTTCGCAAAGCCGTCGAATACCAGCACACGCCCGCTGGTTTTATACCAGCACTTGCCGATTGATGTCCCGGCGACTATGGCCAGATTCGTCACGTCCCATTTGGCGGCCGACATCTGGCACGCCACGAACCGCCGCCAGATAAGGTCATAAAGCTTATACTGCGGCTCGCTGACCATTGACTTAATGTCCTCCGGCGTCATATCGACATCCGTCGGGCGAATTGCCTCGTGTGCCTGCTGGGCACTTTTCTTGGAAGCGAATTGGTTCGCCTTTTCCGGCAGGTATTGTTCGCCGAAATTCTTTTGTATGAATCCCCGCGCCTCGTTAATCGCCTCGGGCGATATGTGCGTGCTGTCGGTCCTCATATAAGTGATAAGCCCCAGCGAGCCCATTTCCGCGCCGAGGTCGAC
This sequence comes from uncultured Pirellulales bacterium, assembly GCA_964387605.1. Classification (GTDB taxonomy): domain Bacteria; phylum Planctomycetota; class Phycisphaerae; order Sedimentisphaerales; family Anaerobacaceae; genus Fen-1362. The sequence goes on from CAYLYB010000001.1 coordinate 87,649, forward strand.
GCCTTCGTAAAGCTGCTGTGCCACCGCCATTGTTCGCTTAGTGGAAAAGCCCAGCCGGTTCGATGCCGCCTGCTGCAGGGTCGAAGTGATGAAAGGCGGGCCCGGCCTCGATGACGATTCCTTCTTCTCGATATTGCCGACCTTGAACTCGGCTTCTTTAGCTGCCTCGTATATTCGGTTCGCCTGTTCGGTGTTGGAGGCCTTGAATTTCTCGTCGCCTATCCTCTCAAGTTCGGCCTTGAAGGCGTTGCGCTCGGCGAGCCATCGATTTTGCTGTTCGATGGTCGGGCCTTTCTTGTCTTTTTCGCTGCTCTCGATAAATTGCGACCATTGGCGCCCGTAATCGCTGCCGGTATCGGTGGCGAATACCGCCGGTATGAGCCAGTATTCCTCCGGCTTAAATTCCCGTATCTGCCTTTCCCGCTCGACGACGATTTTCACCGCCACCGACTGCACACGCCCCGCGCTTAGCCCCCTCGCAACCTTCTTCCACAACAACGGGCTGATTTTATAGCCCACAATTCGGTCCAGAATCCGCCTGGCCTGCTGGGCCATTACCTTGTCCATATCGATTCTGCCAGGCTTGGCGAACGCCTGTTTGATGGCCGATTGCGTTATCGCGTTGAATATCACGCGGTAAATCCTCTCCTGCGGCACGCCTAATACGTTTGCCAGATGCCAGGCAATCGCCTCACCCTCCCTGTCGAGGTCGGTTGCCAGGTAGAGGTCTTTACAGTTTTTAGCGGACGCCTTGATTGCGGTGATGATTTTTTTTCTGCCGGCCAGTATCGTGTAGGTCGGTTCGAAATCTTTTTCCAAATCCACGCCGAATTCCTTCGCCGGCAAATCGCGCACGTGCCCCATCGACGCCTTGACCTCGAAGCCCGGGCCAAGGTATTTATTTATCGTCTTCGCCTTGGCAGGCGACTCCACGATTACCAGAGATTTGCCGTTTTGACCCGTTTTCGCCATATATTCAACCCGTTTTTCACCGCATAAGCTAAGCTCGCGTATTTCGTTTATCGGTTGCGCTGCTCGTTTAGTTGAGCTTATTCGAGGCCCCGCGCACCTGTCCTCTGTAGCTTTAGCGAAGGAGGAACCGCAACCGTTTAACGCAAACACAATATCTATGGTTCTCCTGCGAGCCGGCCTTTAAGGCAACGACAAATAAGTGCATACACCCCGATTGTCAAGAAAAACAATTCTACATGAGTGCGTTGTATTCACGCGGAATGGATTCGACGTAACAGAAAAATTCCTGCGGAAGGATTAAAAAAGAAACCCCCGCTGCCCCTTAGGGGCAGCGGGGGTTTCGATTGCTCAGGAAAAATTTACCGGCCGGATTAAATTAATATTCCGGCGTGCA
>CAYLYB010000002.1:0-16074 GCA_964387605.1 uncultured Pirellulales bacterium
CGATTAGGATTACCGTTGGGAGAATAAATCCCTTTTCTCTTTCATTCATACCCGGACCTCCTTTAGGTGCCGGAGGCGTAGTTTCGCATTAAAGTAGATGACGAAAGAGCGGCCTCACATGGGCCGTCTTTCAGTTCGAGGGTTACCCTCACGGCGTTACTGGTGTATGGGACCATCTCAAAAGCGACATCATCCACGATATTTTCGAGCAGCATATTTTCCGTTCCGTCGTCATACCGGTATTTCAGGTCGTCCTGGCCGTCTTCGAGCCAGAACTGCACGGATGTGCCGTTCGGATTGAATATGGTGATAGTATTACCGCTTGCATCTATTGTTACCTGGCTGGCGGACCTCAGGGCCTTTTTGATTGTCAGCATCGCGAATGAGGCGTCTCTTTGCAGCGTCGCCTGCTGCCAGCCCCTGTCCCAGGATTTTTCACCGAAGGCCAGGATAGAGGCTGTTGCCAGCAGGACTACGCTTGCAGCGGCGATGGCAATTACCATTTCAATCAACGTTAAGCCGTATCGATTTTTTTTCTTTATTGTAGGCATGGGTTAGGGTCCTATATAGGTGACAATTCGGGCTTCGTGCTGCAACCAGTTAATGGTCACGGTAACTTTCTTGCAGGGTTTTGGATTATCCGTCGAGGGGGTTGCGGTCAATTCTATTGATGTATGCCTGGCGTAGGTATAGTTGCCCAGGGATAATTCCTCTTCTTCTTCGCTCACAGATACGCCTTCGTAGCCAAGGGCCTTGACTTCTTCGATTTTCTGTGAAGCCATTAGTGCGGCCGTCTGATATTCCCGCTGGCTGGCTAAATGTCTCCTTCCCGAGACATAGGATGTTGATATGCCGAGTAGCGCGATAACAATAACAAGAATAGCTATCATTACCTCAATTAAAGAATTACCCCTGCATCGGCGGTTCTTCCCAGAGACAGCTGCAGCGCTGACGTGACGATTATTCTGATTTGTTTTTATTATTGGGCGCACTCGCGACTCTCCTTCCAGCTTCTCTTAAAGCCCCTCCTTCTGTTCCTTGTTTGTCCTTCGTTTCCGGGGGCCGGCGGCCTCCGAACCAGCGGCACGCATAAAACCACAAATTATCAAGTGAATTGAGCTACGGATGCATTTATCCATTTAAAGTATAAAGTCGGATTAAAGAAGTGCCAATTTAACAGTCTTTTTTTGTATATGTTTTTGAGTTGGCCCGATAATCTTTGTATTGGCGTATAATCGTATTGCCGAAGGGTTTTTTTAAGTGAGGAGTTTTTTACAAAAAAATCTGTTATTTGCCACTGTATTGTTATAGGGACCAAACAGGACCATAAAAAACAACCGAGGCCCGCCCCGAATTGTCGGGACAGGCCCCGGTATACTTCAAAAATATTTGCCTAATACTGTACTGCTAACTTACCGCTTCCTGCGAATCAAGGCCAGACCGCCAAGACCCAGCAGCGCGATTGTTGCCGGCTCCGGAACGCCTGTGAGTACGGCATTGTCAAAGTAGAACCATCCGCCATCGTAGCCATCCCAGTTTGTGACAACAATCCACTCAAGCCATCCGCCAGCTCCACCGGCAGCGAACATGGACTGTTTTTTAGCATCATAGTTCCAGGACACTGTTATTGTGTCAGGATCGATACCGGGGGTCCACCATCCGCCTTGGCCAACACTTTGCCACCCGTCATTTTGCGAATTGACGATTAGCTCAAGACCAGTATAGTAGTTGATACACGGGTCAGAGGGAATTACCCATTCCCATGCCTCTCTCGTGACATCGATTGAAAACGTGTCATGTGAGTAGAATGCCTCTTTGAAGGCCGGCTGATAGCCGGAAGCCCAGTCTTTAATGGTCATGGCTTGCTGCCAGCCAACTGCAGTTCTTGCAGCCAGGGAATAGTCATTCAATGTTGCGCCGATATTGTCATACGTAAGCGTAGTAGACCCACATGCCTGCCAGCCATCCATTGCCAGTTCCCAGTCACCTTCTACAAAGGGTGGAGCCGCAAAGGCGGTTGACGCAAATCCCAGCATAAGGCAAAGTAAAAGTAACTTTCTACACATAGTTTACTCCTCCTTCTTCGGTTCTTATTACTCATCACTCTCTTTTTTTGGCAACGAGCCAAAAAGTTGCGTTATTCTCGATAAACACAACCTCTCTTACATATTGCGCCTATCTCGAACAACACTAAACAAGCACTAAATTTGACTTTTGACTTTCACCTTTTTTAACCTTGTGCCTGCTTAACGCGAACCACGCAACTACTTCTCTTCTTTGGCTGAACCCTCCTCACGAGGGAGCCAACTGAATTGTACACTTCTTTAGAGTACTCTTGACATAGTTCACCATAGCAGATTTACCCCGTTTGTGTCAAGAGAAAATGTTATCGGGTCAGAAAAATTTTGACTAAATACCCATACCTCTGTAAGTATAGTTGTGGCAGGTACTTACAAAAGAGGAATTTTGGGGAAATTCGTATTTTTGAAGTTGCCTGACATGTTAATTTAGGCCGACTCAGTTGCTGTTTGAAAGATTGAACAGATTCTCCAGAAACCGCCAATTCTCGCACGTGCATATCTACAAATCCGGAAAATCATCAATCCAGCCGCCACCTGCTACGCGAATATCGGCGCCTTGCTGGATATAAATAGCCGCCAATTGCCCGGGAGTTATCGCGGCGGCGGGCATATCAAGCTCTATCCCGGCGGAATTGCCTTCGGCAAACACGGTTGCATCAGCAGCCTGGGCGTTGTAACGAATTTTGACCTTTGCCCTGAGACGTGAGACTGGTCGTTCAATGAGCCAGTTGACATCACGAGCCATCAGTTGGATGCGCATAACCTTTTCTTTAGGACCGAGCGTTACTGTGTTACTTTTCGCGTTTACTTTCACGACGTAGTATGGCTTGCCCATCGCGATTCTCACGCCGCGTCGCTGGCCGATAGTGAAGCGATGAATGCCGTTGTGTTCACCCAGCACCTGTCCTCTGCTGTCGATGACCGTGCCTTTTCTGATTAATTCGGGGCAGCGGTTTTCTATGAAGCTGATGTAGTCATTGTCGGGGATAAAACAGATTTCCTGCGATTCCTTACTATCCGCGGTCGGCAGTTTTATCTGTTGCGCTATTTTTCTCGTCTCGGTTTTCGTGAACTGTCCAATTGGCAGGATGATATGTTCGAGCATCTTCTTTTCTATCATCGCGAGGGCGTAAGACTGGTCTTTGATTTGGTCGACTGCGGCAAAAAGGCCGTAGCCATCCGGTGTCGGTAAAATCCTTGCGTAATGTCCCGTCGCCAGCAAATCCGCGCCTTTGCTCTTTGCGAATTCCCATAGCTTGCCGAATTTGATTGTCCTGTTGCATACTACGCAGGGATTCGGCGTCCTGCCCGATTCGTATTGTTTGCAGAAGTATTCGATAATCCGTTCGAACTCGCTGCGCAGGTCGATTATGTGCAGCTCAATGCCGAGTTTTTCGGCCGCCCTCTGGGCCGAGTTCTGGGATTTTTCCGCGCCGTCGTGTGTAATCATAAAGACGCCCGCGCATTTATATCCCCGCTGCAGCAGGATAGCCGCAGCCGTGGAGCTATCCACACCTCCGCTTAATGCTATAAAGACGCGCTTATTAATGCTCATCTTGCCGGGGCTGCCATTTAATCCTGAGGATAGACGATTATTCTGTCGTGGATAATGGTTACCAGGTCTTCCCTGCCGTCGCCGGTTACGTCCGCGACATCGAGTTGACGGGGTTCCACACTAGCCGCCGAACGCGGTCTGGATTCACGATAATGTTTTTCTTCGAATATTTTGAACCTCATTGCCGGGATGGGTTTGCCTGTCGAATCCAGCGACAGTATCTCCATATGGTTGTGTTTGTATTCGACCATTATTAAATTCATCCGTCCGTCGGAGTTGATATCGCCTGTCGTCAGATTACCATAGCTTCCGTCTTTTATCTTTGTTTGGTAGTTAAACTGCAGGTTGAGCCGTTGGCTGGAGGCGCCTTCGCCCGACGGGATAATAATCGCGAATTTCTCGCTGTCAAAAAGCACTATGTCCTCGGTGTTGCCGGTAGTTAGTGATGCAAGCGTCATCTTTATTCCCGCTGCCGTATTCCACCTGCCGATGTCCACCTCTTTATCGAAGCGATAAGTCTTGTCGCTGCCTGCGGTGAGAATCTGGAGCTGTCCTTTTTGTCCATCGAGCAATAATATCTGTGGCAAGTGAGTTGCGTTACTGACGTTCAGTTGCGCTGTGGCAACTGCTGAAATACGATTCTCGGCGCTTTTGGCGTTGTACTGGTCGATAACTGTCCAGCTCCCATCGGCAAAGGCCAGGCTTCTGGCGAAGTTATCCTGCGCCACAAGGAGCTCATCGCCCGGCTGGCCGTCAACGTCGGCGACCCCGGTCGAGCGGACGGTTGCCTCCTTTATCAAGCTCATTTTTGCACCTGGCGAGTCGACGACTTCAAACATCCTGTTTTCGGCCTGACGAATCAGAATAGGCAGTTCATACCTGATAAATATCAGCACATCTTTAAGCCCGTCCCGGTCAACATCGACGACCTTTATGCCCTGAGGGTTGGTCCTGAGGCGTGTGAGCTCGACTTCGGCCTGGCTGTTCGGGTCTGATTGCTGATGTGCCGTTGCAACGTTATATATTACTCGAAACGACCTTGTGTCGGTCTGCGACCTTGCCACGTAGGCGCAATCGACTGCTCCGTCGGCATCGATATCGGCAAGCTCCATAGCCAGCGGCTCGCCCGAGAGATCGAGTGCGTGCGGGAAAGACAATCGCCCTGTGTCAAATCTGCTTATTCCGATTGCCTTTTCCTTTATGCTCAATACAGCAACTTCGCTTTTGCCGTCGCCGTCGATATCGGCAGCGGACAAGCTGTCCGCACCGGCCAGGGCCGGGAACCTGGCTGGTTCGGCAAGCCCCACTCCTTTTGCCTGTCTGTACCAGATAAGCTCCGCGGCGCCGGGGTCGCTTATGACCACATCCGCCAGTCCGTCGCCGTCAAAATCTCCAATAACAAGGTCTCTCTTTTCGCTTCCCTCGCCGGCCGCCAGCGGATACAGCAACACGGTCCAATCGTCATCACTGGGGCTGTCGGAGGTGAACTTGTAGCAGGTAAGGCGTCTGCTTATCGCGTCAATCGCAACTATCTCCCGACCTTTCTCGCCGTCAATATCCGCCAGTTCCAGCGCAAGGGGATTCTCCGCGGCAAGACGTATTTCAGGTCCTAACTGGTTTGTTTTTTGACCGAGGCGGACATGAATCGGCTTTTCCCGCTCATCGGTTACAATGACAAGGTCGCACCTGCCGTCTCCGTTGAGGTCGCCGGCGTCGGCGCCCAAAATTTTCGCTGCGCTTGCGAATTTAACCGGCTCCGCCAGAGAGCCGTCCTGCTTTTGCAGCACTATATACACGGCGTCCCGGCTGACGATAATTAAATCCATTCTGCCGTCGTTGTTGACGTCCGCACAGACAAGGGCGTTTTCATTCGGCAGGGCGTCCAGAATGTTTATGCGTTTTTTCTGGTCCCAGTTCAAATCGTTTTTTTCTCTGCCCGACTTGTCTTTCGGCTTTTGCGTCATCACATACAGGCCACGCGGCTCGCCATAGAATGCCAGATCGATTAGTCCGTCCGAATTGAGGTCACCGCAGACCATGCTGTATATTCTTTGTGAAACCGGCACGGTTTGCCTGTGAAATCTGCTCGGGCCTATCAGCTCATTTATATCCTGGTCTTTGGCATCAACCGCCACCTCCGTATCCTCGAGGCCTATTTGTTCTTTTTGTATTAATATTTCGATGCCGGCCTTGATGTTGTTGGCGACAGCTATATCGTTTCGGCCGTCGCCGTCGAAATCAGCAATCAGCAGATTCTGGATACCCCAGTCCAGCTTGACTATCTCTATTTCGCCGAAGCCGTAAAAATCGCTGATATCGTCCGGTTCTTTGGCGTCGGTGTCGCGACGTGTGAGGTTTTCTTCGATGGCGTTCCATTTTGTTGCCGCTGCTTTGGCTGCTGTAGCCAGGATTAACAATATGATTATGCTCTTGATTATTCGCACCGGATACCTCCTTCGAAAATTCGCAATTAAACAATTACACCGGGTTAATATACATTGCCGGGGTAATCGTATCAACCATTTATGCGAGGCGACGCTAAAGCGGCCGAAGTTACGGAATGCTCTGGAACTTGCCCGCCGGCTGTGCTATCCTGACCGCCGATTTATACGAAGGGTTGTGATTTTAAGGGATTATTGCTATGGCAGACAAATACGATTGCATAATAATCGGTGCCGGGCCGGCGGGACTGGCAGCGGGGCTGTATACGGCGAGAGACCGTCTAAAAACGCTCATACTTGAAAAGTTTATGCCTGGAGGCCAAATCAACAATACCGACAGAATCGAAAACTATCCCGGCTTCGAACGGGTAGGGGGGCCGGAGCTTGTGGAGAAGATGCAAAAACAGGTGCAGGCCTTCGATGCCGAAATCAAAAACGGCGCCGAGGTCACGGCCCTTAAAAAACTCGATAACGGTGATATTGAAGTTACCTGCGATAAGGATAAATACCTTGCCCGCTCGGTTATACTCACGCCCGGCAGCGACTATCGAAAGCTCGGCATACCCGGAGAGGATAAATTTCGCAATGCCGGAGCTGGCGTCAGTTACTGCGGCACATGCGACGCCCCGTTTTTCAAAGGCAAAACCGTTGTCGCGGTCGGAGGGGGCAATACCTCGCTCGAAGAGACGCTTCATTTATGCAAATACGCCGACAAAGTGACAATCATACATCGACGGGACGAGTTCCGCGCGACAAAAGTGCTGCAGGAAGAATTGCTCGCAAAGGCCAAAGAGCAGAATTCGAACCTGATTATAAAATACAGCACCGTCGCGACCGCCATCGAGGGTAAAGATAAGGTCGAATCCGTTCGGCTAAAAAACGTTAAGAACAATGAAGAACAAAGCTATCCCTGCGAGGGCGTCTTTATTTTCGTCGGGATGGTCCCCAGTACTGGTTTTCTAAAGGATTTTGTCGAGCTGACCGAGGCGGGCTTTATCAAATGTGATTGTGCGTATCTGCGCACCAGCGTGCCGGGCGTGTTTGTGGCGGGGGATTGCAGGGTCGGGGCGGCTATGCAGCTTGCCACCGCCGTCGGCGACGGTGTTAATGCCGCGATGATGCTCAAGCATTATTTTCGGGAAGCCGGCTGGTGGAATCAGCCCGTTGCAGAGGCGCTTTAGAATAAAATCAGCGGCACAGAATACAGTGATTGACTGCTGAAATCAGGAATGTGAAAAAAATGAAGGGCTGCAGCCGGAAAAGGCCCGCTCAAAGCAGCTCGTCAATCGCCGCCGAGAGGTCTTTCTTACTGGTCAGGCCCACCCATTTTTTCTGAACTTGCCCGTCCTTGAACAGGATTATAGTGGGTATCGCGCTTATCCCGAATTCCATAGCGCTGTCACGGCCTTCATCGGTATTGAGCCTGCCGATTTTTGCCTTGTCGGCGTAGTCCTTTGCAACTTCTTCTATAATCGGCCCCATCATCTTGCACGGGCCGCACCAAGGCGCCCAGAAATCCACAAGTACGGGCACGTTCGATTTATGAATAACGTCATCAAAATCCGTATCAGTAAGCTCAACCACATTGCCAGCCATTTTTGACTCCTTTCTATAACTCGGCTTTCGATGTATACGATTCTATATGACGGATTGTTTGCTGTCAAACGATAATTGCGTTTTCTACGTTGAGTTATTTATCGTTTCTCCGCCCAATGGTTCGAGTTTTTCAGCCGATTTTTTCGAGCCGGCCCGTGATGGTAGTTCTTCGATTGGTATCGGCGGCTTTTTATCGTGTTTTTGTTCGTCGGCTATCTCTGCGATTGGTATCGGGGGTTGTTCTGGCGTTTCTTCACCTGGTTCGGTTGCCTCGGTTGCGATTATCGCCTTATGCACCGCCTCTTCCGCGGGCACTTCCGTCGTCGCTCGCAGGTATATCGCGCCGCCTTTTTGTTCCTGCTCGACCCATATCAATTGCTCTTTAATCAGTTCAAGAATCGCCAGGAATAATCCCACCAGCGCCAGCCGATTATTGCGGGATTCGAATATCCGCTCGAAGCTCATCGGGCCTTCCGATTGCAGCCGGTGCAGAATCTCTATTTGATACAAGTCAATCGGCGTATCGTCCTTGATGTGGCTCATATCGAATTTTGCGCCGGTTGCCTCCATAATCGCGTCGAAGGCCTCCAGCAGGTCCCAGATGCTTATCTGGTCGAGGTCCACTTCCGGCTCGGCGGTGGGTTTCAATTTCTCTATAATCGTATCGGGTCTGGCAAAGCGTTCGCCCTGCTCCTCGGCCGCGGCCGAGAGAAGGTTCGCGGCGTCCTTGAATTTTTTGTATTCGAGAAGCTGGCGAATAAGTTCGGCGCGCGGGTCCGACAAATCGTCGGCTCCAAGCTCGTCGCCCGGTGATTTGGGCAGCAGCATCGCCGATTTTATCTGCATCAGCGTCGCCGCCATTACAACAAAATCACCCGCCACATCTATATCCAGGTGTTTTAGCATCTCGATATACTTTATGTACTGGTCCGTGATTTTGGCTATGGGGATATCGTAGATATCGACCTCTTCTTTGCGCACGAGGTACAAAAGCAGGTCCATCGGCCCCGCGAATATCTCAAGATTAACCCTGTAGTCCGCCAATTACTGCTCCTCTTGCTCGTCGACTTCAATCTCTTCGTCGGCCTTGAATTCGAGCGCTTTCTTTGCCTTTTGTTCGTCGCATTGCAGCACCTGAAGCTGAATCCTCCCAATGGCCGGAACGCCCGCGTAGATATTCGAAGCGTTTTGATTCAAAAGGAATCCCTGTATTTTGGAATCCTCCAGCCGCTGCAGCGCCATAAACGCCTTGGTGGAATCATCGAACTCGGCTATTGTTATGAGTTTACCTGCCATAATATTGCCCCAGTCCTGTAACTTGGCGTGCTTCGGCTAATGTTTTTCTGGCGACGGCGGCGGCACGTTCGGCGCCTTTGGCCAGAAGTTCTTTGACCTGCTCGATATTTTGTTCGAGGTCGGTTCTTTTTTCCCGGTAGGGCCTGAAGAATTCGACGACGAGTTCAGCCAGCCGTTTCTTCGCCTCGCCGTATCCCATACCGCCTTTGCGGTATTTTTCTTCCCATTGCTTAAGCTCTTCAGCGGATGCGAAAAGTTTCAAAAGCGCAAAGACATTGCATTTGTCCGGGTCTTTCGGCTCTTCGACCGGGGTCGAATCCGTAACGATTTTCATCACTTTTTTTGTGATGCTCTTTTCCGGCTCGAACATCTCAATCGTATTGCCGTAGCTTTTGCTCATTTTCTGCCCGTCGATGCCCGGCACAACCGCCACCGATTCGATGATGTGGTCTTCGGGCAGCGGGAAGATTTCTTTATAAGCGTTGTTGAAGTAGCCCGCTATGTCGCGGGTAACCTCGATATGCTGCTTCTGGTCCGCCCCGACCGGTACGACGTCGCTTTTATATATAAGGATATCAGCCGCCTGCAAAACCGGGTATGCGAACAGCCCGTGATTGGGGCTTAGGCCCTGGGCAACCTTGTCTTTATAGCTTGTGCAACGCTGCAAAAGGCCCATCGGCGTAACGCACGAAAACAACCACGCCAGCTCCAGTACCTCCGGCACGTCCGATTGCCGCCAGAACACTGTTTTATCCATATCAAGCCCTAAGGCCATATAGTCCATCGCCACGTCCAGCGTAAAGGTTGCGACGTCTTTCGGCGAAGGGTTGCTGGTCAGGGCGTGGTAATCGGCGATGAAAAAGAAGCAGTCGTTATCTTTCTGCATTTGTATGTGCTGGCGAATCGCCCCGAAGTAGTTACCGATATGCAGCCGACCGGACGGCTGTATCCCTGAAAGAACTCTCAATACGAATCTCCTTATAAACAGTTGGTAAGCCCGCGAAATTTTAAACTATAACAGTAGCCTTAGCCGGCCCAAAAGTCAAGTTTTTTGCAGGGCAATCGCTTCGGTGCCGGTTTCGCAAAGCCCTCGAATGGCTTTTATTCATATACTTTTCTTTTGACAACTCCCGGTGGCGGGTTACTATAAGCATTGCTTTTATAAATCAGGTTTAAGGAGAAACCAGATGTCTATCATCAGGCACATATCACGTCGAGAATTCTTATCCAAAACCGGCAAAGCGGTTGCGGGCGCAATCGCAGCGGGCACACTGGCCTCCTGCGGCGACCAGTCGGCTGCCCCTCTGGTAAAGGGCCGAACACTCGGCTCCAATGATACCGTCAATATCGCCGTTATCGGAATCCGCAACCAGGGTATGGCACTTGCGAAGGGCTTTGCCAAGCTCGACAAGGTCCACATAAGGACGCTTTGCGATATTGATGAAAACCTTTTCGGCTCGCGAGCAAAGGAAATAGCAGATATCACCGGAGCCGCTCCTTTATACGTCGGGGACCTTCGCAGGGTCTGCGATGATAAAGATGTCGATGCTATTGTAATAGCGACTCCCAACCACTGGCATGCGCTTGCCGCGGTCTGGGCATGCCAGGCGGGCAAGCACGTCTATGTCGAAAAACCCTGCTCGCACAATATCTTTGAAGGGCGAAAAATCGTCGAGGCGGCCCGGAAATACAACCGAGTCGTTCAGGTTGGCTTTCAGAACCGCTCTATGCAAAACGTCCGGCAGGCAATGAAGTTGCTTCACGACGGCGGCATAGGCGAGGTGTATATGGCAAGGGCACTGTGTTTCAAGCGCAGAGACCCCATCGGCAAAGTGCCCGACGGCATCGGAGACGGGCCGAAATATAAGTATTTTATATGGAACGAGCCCGGTGAAAATTACGACGTCGATTATATGAGCAGAGTCGATTATGCCCTTTGGCTCGGCCCCGCGCCGGTCAGGCCTTTCAATTACAACCGCTTTCATTACAACTGGCACTGGAACTGGGACTACGGCAACGGCGATATAGGCAACCAGGGCCCGCACCAGTTCGATATCGCCCGATGGGGGCTCAATAAAAACGAGCACCCGGTCCGAGTTTATTCCACGGGCGGCTACTTCGGCCCGGAATCGGACCAGCAGACGCCGAATGTTCAGTCAGCTGTGTTCAAATATGCCGACGGTAAGGTTTTCCAGTTCGACGTTCGCGGACTATTCACCAACGATGAGGCCGCGATGTTCGCGAAAGTCGAAAGCGAAAAATCCACCGTAGCGGACCCCAATGAGCCGAACAGCGTCCCTGAAATTCCTGAAGCGGTCGCCAAGCTGCAGGAGGGCATCACAATCGGCAACCTTTTCTACGGAACAAAGGGCTGGATGTATCTCAACGGCACTACCTGGAAGACATACTTGGGCAGGGATAATGAGCCGGGCCCGTGCTCCGGGGCGATAGAAGAATCCGCCGACCCGGCAAGTGCCAGCGGAACCGGCGCCGAAGACCATTATAAAAACTTCATTGCCGCACTTCGCACGGGCAAAAAAGAGGACCTCAACTGTGATATCGAGGCTGGCTTTATGTCGACGGCCCTACCGCATTTGGCGAATATCTCGTATCGTCTTGGCCGGTCGGTCGAATTCGACGGCAAAAGGGAAAGATTCGTAAACGACGGCCGGGCCGATTTGATGCTCACCCGCAGATACCGATACCCTTATATTGTCCCGCAGAGAGTGTAACTGCGTTTTTCCGCGTGTTCGCCAGTATATGGGGAATCGCTTCGTAAGCAATGTTTTTTGTCCTTGTAATTGCGTGCTGAATTCGATAAAATGCATCCTGAATAGTAGCGGCAGTTGCCGGAGGATGCAGGTAATGAAAAAGGCGTTTTTAATACCTTTAGTTATCATTTCTACTTTCAACTGTTTTATTGTATATTCGGCCGGCAGCAGCATTTCAGATGGTCAAATCTCCGGGATTGACAGGCCTGCTTATGTTCCGGATAAGGTTGTCTTCAAACTTCGTCCGTCAGGTGTTTCCGACAGGATGCGTCCCGTGGTAACAAAACGGCTGCTTCTGGGGATATCTGAAAAATATAATTTAAGCAAAATAAGGCCGATTTCGACGGTGCGTGCACGACGGCGTTTTTCGGATATCAGGATTGCCGATACGGCGGTCGGGGTTTCTGTGCTCGAGGTATGTGAGAAGCTGAAAGCTAATCCCAATGTCGAATGGGCGGAGCCGGTGTATTACCGCTACACCGACACTACATATCCGGATGACCCTCTTTTCGATTACAGCAGGCAGTTTTATCTTTACAAAATCTTGGCTCCCTATGCCTGGGACGTTACTACCGGCAGTCATGACGTGGTTATCGCCGTTGTTGATACCGGTGTGGATTATGTCCATCCGGATCTGGCCGCTAATATATGGTTCAATGCCGGCGAAATCGAAGGCGACTCTATCGACAACGACGAGAACGGTTTTATCGACGACATCGTCGGCTGGGATTTTGTCACTGTTTCAGCGGACCAGGTTTATTCGGGAGAGGACCCGGGCCCGCCCGACAACGACCCCGCCGATTTCGAGGGTCACGGCACCCACGTTGCCGGTATAGCCGGCGCGGTCGGCAACAACGGCCTCGGCGTTGCGGGTGTCTGCTGGACTGTCAGCTTGATGCCGCTGCGAGCAGGATTTAAAAACTCCTCAGGCAGGGGTGTTTTGGAAACGACGGATATAGCTGAAGCTTTGGTTTATGCCGCGGACAACAGTGCGGATATCGTGAATATGAGTTTCGGCAGCGAATACCCGAGTCAGCTGGAAAAAGAGGCTATTGATTACTGCGTAGAAAACGGTTTACTTATGTTGGCGGCCGCAGGCAACGAGGCGACAGACGCCCCGCATTTCCCGGCTGCGTTCGACAATGTCATGGCTGTTGCCGGACTCAGTGTCGACACTTATGAAAAATACAGCTCGTCGAATTACGGCGTCTGGACGGACGTCGCCGTCTCCGCCACGGGGATATACAGCACGACGACGGGCGGCGGATACGGCTCCAAATCCGGCACGAGTATGTCTTGTCCGATGGTGGCTGGAGTTGCCGGGCTGGTAAAGTCGCTGCATCCGTTATTGTCCGCAGACGAGATTGGACTGCGTATTCGCTCCACGACCAAAAACATAAATGAATGGAATCCTTTTTTCAAAAATCTTCTCGGCTCGGGAATGGTGGACGCAGAACAAGCCGTATTCTCGGCGGTGACGCCCGTAAGACTCGGAGTTGTTAATATGTATGCGAAGGAGACCGCCGGTGAAGTGGACGGGATTCTCGGCCCGGGCGAGACGGCCGATATCAGGGTAAGCGTGAAAAACTTCGCCCTCGCACAGCCGGGTGTTTCGGCAAAGCTTGCTATTGACGACCCGTTTGTTTCGGTGATAGACGACGAGATTTATATCGGCGACATAAGTCAGAATCGAATCGCCACCGATTACAACGACGTTTTCACCATTGCGATAAGTCCCGATGTGCCGAGGGACCATCTGGCTTCGGTCGATATTAATCTTTCGACCGATTGCGCCAGCCCGGTATCGACGGACCATCTAACGCTTCGGCTCAACGACCTTCTCGGCCCGGTTATTGCCCTTGCTGAGCAGACAAGCTCGTATGATTTCGTCGAGGCAAGGTTCTTTTCGGGCGTCAACGATGAAAAGGTTACCGTCTCGTATCGCAAGAACGGCTTTGCGGGCAACGAGGTCTTTGTCCGGCAGTTGGACTCGGTGGGAGTGTGGAGCGGGGAGGTGGAAATCTCGCAAAGCCCGAGCATCCTGGCAGCGAGGCGCCAGCACGGCGCCACAGCAGGCGACGGGCGTGTTCACGTAGTGTTTTCAGGCGTCGTCGCCACGTATGACGCCGAGCTGTTCTATATTACCCAGGACCCCGTAAGCGGCGAGTGGAGCGAGCCGTTGCAGCTTACCACCGAGGCGGAGATTTATGACTTGGACATTATTCCCGGCCGGGAGGCGGAAAACATAATAGCCGTGGATGCGAACGGGCATCCTCACATCGTGTGGGCGGACTACCGAAGCGGCAGCGTCCAGTTATATCATATGTATCATAACGGCCTCGGCTGGTCGCTGGAAAGCGTAATCGGCACGCCGCCAGACGATTTGTGGGAGTTCGACAGTTACAATGTTATGCATTTTGTTTTCGATTCGGCGGGGACGGGCTATCTGTTCTGGATGCAGCAGGACAAAAGCGTATATATGATGAAATATTCATCTTCGGCGTGGTCGGCCCCGGAACTGGTTGTTGAAAACGTCTATGGCTATTCCATATCGGTTAATTCGCAGAATAAAGTCGATATGGCCTACTTTTTGTTCGTGACGGATGAGCCGGTTATGTATCAGCAATACGACGGCACAGCGTGGTCGAGTCCGTATCTGGTTATGTCAGGTCCTCAACTGTTTGGAATTCATATTCAAACCGCTTCGGATGATACAGTGCATATCCTTACCGATGATGCGACCAATAATAATTTTAATCTTGCGGTTTTTGACGGTGTTTCATGGTCGGAGCCCAAATCCCTGTTTCACGACGGGCGCACCCGCTATTGGTATTACCTGGATTTTGCCATTTGCCAGGACGACGAGTGTTTTATCTGCGGCGCTGTTGAGGTCCCGCCTTTAACAAGGAACGACGTGTTGTTTGTTACTTCTCAGCGCTACCCGGGCACGCTGCCGACCATTCCAACAGTCACGGATGATGGCGACATTACCCACAACCCGGTAAAACTCGAGGCGGCTTTTTCTTCGACGCATTCGTCGGGTATCGCCGAATATATGTATGCGATAGGGACCGTTCCGGGAGGCAGGGACCTTTATGACTGGGTCTCCGCCGGCACAAGCACGAGCATGAGCGAGAACCTTTTACCCTTATCGCTGAAGCCGGGGCAGACCTATTTTGTTTCGGTCAAGGCCAGGAACGATAACGGATTGTGGTCCTGTGTCGGTTCGAGCGACGGCATTACATATCAATGCGTCGATACGGATGGTTTCGAAAGCGGCGATTTAGATGTTTTGCCCTGGAGCACATACGGTGACGAATGGTTCGTTACCTCGGCGGAAAAAAGCGCCGGCAATTTCAGTGCGGCATCGGCGGCTATAGGCCATAGCCAGGTTGCTATGATGAGCATACAGCTTAACTGCACTTCGGGCGAGATTACTTTTAATCGCAAGGTATCTTCGGAGCAGGGGAGAGATTACCTGGTATTTTATATCGACGGCGAGGAGCAGGGACGATGGTCCGGTTCTGAGGAGTGGTCACAGGTGTCTTTTCCCGTGGAGGTCGGCGTGAGGCAGTTTATGTGGATGTATACGAAGAACTCTTCCGTATCGGAAGGCGACGACAGGGCCTGGATTGACGAAATTCAATTCCCGATAAATTGTGATGTGCCTGAGCCGAACGGATGCGGCAAGTATTGCGGCGGCACAGGCACTGTGGAAGACCCGTTCCTGATTTGCACTGCCGGGCAGATGAATATGATTGGCGATATTCCCGAAGACTGGGACAAGCATTTCGAGCTTACGCAAGACATTGACCTCGGCGGATACGTGTCGGCTATGTTCAATATAATCGGCGATGATTCAACCCCGTTCACCGGTGTTTTCGACGGCAACGGCCATACAATCGCTAACTTCACTTATTCTTCGGACAGGGGTTATATCTCGCTGTTTGGCAGAGTTGACCACCCCGACGCCCATATCAAAAATTTAACACTGGCCGAACCTAATGTCGTCGCTTTGGGCCAGTTTGCCTACTATGCTGCGGCACTTGTTGGCAGGATGGATGCGGGAATGGTATCGAACTGCTCAGTGTTGGGCGGCCAAATAAGCGGCGGGGATTATATCGGCGGGCTTGTTTCGGACAACTGGGGACAAATTCAGAAATCATCCGCGACCTGCAGCATTACTGGAGGCCAGTATGTCGGCGGTATAGCGGCGAGAAACTTCGGCACGATACTTTACAGCTTCACCGCCGGAGACGTGAACGGTTCGATTCAGGTGGGCGGCCTGGCGGGTATGAACAGCAACTTTTTCGATTCGACCGGATTAGTTTCGA
>CAYLYB010000002.1:16174-60693 GCA_964387605.1 uncultured Pirellulales bacterium
GGCGGCCTGGCGGGTATGAACAGCAACTTTTTCGATTCGACCGGATTAGTTTCGAACTGCTACTCCACTTCCAGTGTGACAGGCGAGTACTACGTCGGCGGGCTTGTGGGCGACAACGCCGGGGGCACTATCATTAATAGCTATTCAGCAGGACCTGTATTCGGAGGTGAATATGTCGGCGGCCTCGCGGGCGAATCATACGTAGGCGGACAATCGTCGAACTGCTTCTGGGACGTATTGACATCCAATCAGCCGACAAGCGCCGAAGGAGAACCTAAAAACACAACTGAAATGCAGACGATGAGTACGTTTACTTCAGCCGGCTGGGACTTTTCCACGCCTATCTGGACAATCGACAGCAACGATTATCCCCGGCTTGCATGGGAAAACACGGCTATATCAATGAATCTTATTTTGGATAATCTCTGGATGTATCAGAGTCTGCCCGGTCTTTCCGATTCCACTATTAGCACGGAAATAAGCGATTTTAATGACCCACTTGCCAATAGCTCCTACTCATATTACTGGTCTATTGAATTACCGAATGATGTTACTATCGAACCGATAGCCATTGCGGGTGGTGATGTTAACGATGATTATTTCAACTTCGCTGCGCCATCCTGCGATGATTTGGCGGGCCTTTCAGATTCAGGCCAAACCTTCAAAATAATCCTCGAAGTCGTCGGCAATGACTTCGGTAACTCTGGTATAGCCGAAAAAGAGTTTGCCATAGCATTACTTGGCGATGTCAATAATGACGGCGTCGTCAACGTCGCCGACCGCTCGATAACCAATGTCTTCTGGCGCACCGGCTCCGCAGGCCCATACACATTAAAGGATTGCGATATGAATTGCGATGGTGTCGTAAATGTCGCCGACCGTTCCATTACCAACGCAATCTGGCGTGGCCTTTTGGGCTCAACCTCCGTCTCCCAGCCCTGCCCCCTCCGCTAATAGAATCATTTATAACCTGCAACCTATCCTCAGTCTTCTTCACTATCCGCCATCTACCTGACGTGATTGCTCTTAATTTCGGCCGGCAATAATCAAGACATAAGTTTAGTTTGAAATCCCCGGCAGATACGTTATACTGCCGTCTTTACCCGCTTTTTGGTTTGGCGGCAAAAACGACGAATTCTAATAACAGTGTTGTAAAGGAGAATGATAATGCCATTGGTTGGTACGAAAAAGATGTTCGAAATGGCCTATAAAAACGGCTATGCAGTCGGTGCGTTTAACGTCAACAATATGGAAATCACGCAGGGCATCATTCAGGCCATAGCCGAGGAGAAGGCCCCGCTGATTTTGCAGGTCTCGCGTGGTGCGAGGGAATACGCCAGCAACAGCTATCTCAACGCCATAATCGATGTGGCCGTGGCGGAAAACCCCAATATCCCCATCGCCAGGCACTTGGACCACGGCGATAACTTCGAAACCTGCAAGCAGTTTGTAGATGACGGCTTTACATCGGTGATGATAGACGGCTCGAAACTCCCGTTTGAGGAGAACATTAAGGTTACCAAGAAGGTAGTAGAATATGCCCACGACCACGATGTTGTGGTCGAGGCCGAGCTTGGCCAGTTGGGGGGTATCGAAGAAGATGTCGTCGGCGTCGCGGACGTAATGAAGCACCTCACCGACCCCGCCCAGGCCGTGGAATTTGTCGAAAAAACCGGTGTTGATTCGCTAGCCGTGGCGGTTGGCACGAGCCACGGGGCCTACAAATTCAAGAGTGAGCCGAAGCTGGCTTTTGACGTGATTCAGAAGATACAGGACAAGCTGCCCGGTTTCCCGCTTGTGATGCACGGCTCCAGCAGTGTTTTGAAGGAATTTTTGGACCTCATCAACAAATACGGCGGCAAGATGCCAAACGCCATGGGCGTTCCCGAGGCCGCTATCAGCAAAGCCGCCAAGATGGCGATTTGCAAAGTGAATATCGATACGGATTTGCGGTTGGCGCTGACGGCGAAGATACGGCAGGTGTTTGTGGAAAAACCAAGCGAGTTCGACCCACGTAAATACTTAGGGCCTGGCAGGGAAGCGATAAAGGCGATGGTAAAGCACAAGCTGCAAGTATTGGGCTGTGTGGGCAAGGCAGAGGAGTGTCTGTAACAGGGATGAATGTTTTTCGGACAGCAGCTGTGGTGTAAAGAGCGGGTGTATTTGAGGATTTTTGATGAGTAGAGATTATAGTGAGAAGAGGATTTTGGGATATTGCGCAGGCGTGCTCTTTTTGGCGGTGGTGGCGGGTTGGTTTGTAGCGGGTGTGGGCCGGGCGGTGCCGATAAGTATCGAGGTAAGCGAGCCGGAAGAGGCGCGCGGACTGGTAATAACACAAGCGGCGAATGAGCCGAATATAATCAAGCTGCCGGGGGCGGAGGCGGGCGAGCAAGAGGTTGTGGAGATAGTGTGCTTGCTGATTGAACGCGGCGACTTCGAAGAGGCGAGACAACTAATAGAAAAAATGGGCGGGCTGCACGAGGACTGGAAGCTTGCGGCACAATTGAAAGAAGTAATCGGGCAGTGGGAAAAACTTCAGCAGGAACGGAGAACCGGTCGGAAAGAGGCATACGAAAAAGAATTAGCGGAATTAGAGCGGCTGAAAAGCGGCAAGGGCATAGACGTCAATGACGTAAATGAAGGTGATGTAAATGATGTGAACAAGCCGAGTGGTTTTTCGGCGGTATTGGCGGCGGTGACACGGGCGAGGGAATTTGCCGATGAGGGGCAGCGGAAGGAATTATTGAGCGACCCGTGTGTAGTATGGGCTATTGGGAGGGCCAAGGCGGAGGCGAGGGAATTCGAGAGCAAGGGAAAGTGGATTGATTCTTATATAGTATGCTACAGCTGGCTTACGGCACTGGAGCCGAACAATAAGGATTATTCGGAATACGCGGACGTTCTGATAGAAAAGGCGGAGATAGCGGGGTCTTTTCAGGATAGTTCGTGCGAGACGGGCAGGCAGCGGTTCGAGGGTGTGAAGAAGCGGATATTTGTCCGGGCGGTTGACGCGCTGAATTTTAATTACATCAGCAAGATAGATTACCGGGAAATGGCGGCAAAGGGAGTGAGGCGGTGCAAGTCTCTTGCGGACGTCATCAAGGTATTGACGCGGGAGGGTGATACCGAGCCGAACGAGCTGAAGATGTGGGAGAGTTTCAAGGAATTCAGGCCGGATGCAAACGAGCTCGAGAAACTGCGGAAAGGACTCGGTTCTTTGGAGAAAGAAATAAGCGAGTGGGGCGAAGGGGCGAGCAAGGAGAGATTTCTTTTCGCATTCGAGAAGGTGCTGGAGCTCAATCTTATAAGCGCGAGACTGCCTGAGGAGGTTATCATTGCGCAATTTGCGGAGGCATCTTTCGCGACGCTGGACCCCTATACTGTGCTTGTGTGGCCGAAGCAGGTGGAGGAATTCGAGAAGGCGATGACGAATGAGTTTTCGGGGATAGGCATTGAGATAAACAGGCAGAAGGGCGAGCTGACGGTTGCGAGTTTGCTGCCCGATACACCGGCGTATAATTCGGGACTCGATGCCGGAGACGTAATCGAGAGCGTTGACGGGATGCCGACAAAGGATATGTCTTTGACGTGCGCGGTGAAGAATATAACAGGGCCATCGGGGACGAAGGTGACGCTTACGGTGAGAAGCGAAGGCGAGAAGGAGCCGCGCAAGATAACGATAACGCGTGCGAGGATAACGGTTCCGAGTATTCGCGGGTGGCAGAGAAACAGCGACGGCGAGTGGCTTTATATGATAGATGAGAAGGACAAAATCGGATACGTACGTCTGACAAGTTTTTCAGAAAAGACGGCGCCGGACATGCAAAAGGCGCTTGATAAGCTGGACAGTGAGGGGATGCGCGGACTGATACTGGACTTGCGATTTAACTCAGGAGGATATTTCGAGAGCGCGGTAGAGGTTGCGGACACATTTTTGCGTAAAGGCCTTATAGTGATAACGAGGCCGAGGTTCGGCCTGCCTGTATATACAGCGGCTCACAGGAACGGGACACAGCCGGATTATCCGATTGTGGTTCTTATTAACAGCGGTTCGGCGAGCGCATCGGAAATAGTTGCAGGCGCTCTATCGGACCCGTCTCAGGAGCGAGCGACATTGGTCGGGGAGCGGACCCACGGCAAGGGAGTAGTTCAGGGGATAACGCACTATCCGGGCGAAGGGGCGCAGTTGAAATATACGATGGCGTATTATCATCTGCCTTCTGGAACACGGGTAAAGAGCAAAGAAGAGGCGGAAAAAGACGGGAGCAACGAGTGGGGAATAAAGCCTGATGTAAGCGTAGGAGTGCGCAGTGATGAGCTTCGCAAGATGTTCGAGCTGCAGCGAGATAACGACGTGCTTGTGAAGGCGGGACACGATAACGATTTGTCGCCATTGAAGAAGCACACGGCCGAAGAGACAATCGAGGTTGACCCTCAATTAGATACGGCGATACTTGTAATGAAAGCAAAGCTGATTCGAGAGCAGGCAAAGGCGATTGGCCGAAAGTCGGCCTGAGGGAGCAGGTTTTGACTGATAAGGACAAGGATAACGAAAAGAGCGCGACGACATCGGGAGATGTAGGGAAACTCGAACAGGCCCGGCGGGAGAAGCTTGGCGCGATAAAGCAGATGGGTATCGACCCATACGGGGGACGGTATGAGGGGGCGGAGGCGGCCGGCGATATAAGGGCGAGATACAAAGACGATGATGACAGCCAGCGGGCGAAATGCGCGGGCAGGATTGTGCTGCTGCGCGATATCGGGAAGCTGATTTTTTTGACCGTTCGAGATTCGAGCGGGACAATTCAGATGGGTTTCAGCAAACAACTGCTGAAGGAGCAGTGGGATTTTATAAAGCTGTTAGAAGTCGGTGACATCATCGGTGCGTCGGGCAAATTAGGCAAGACGAAGACGGGTGAGATAACGATATGGGCGGACGAGGTGACGCTATTGAGCAAATCCGTTTTGCCGCCTCCTGAGAAGTGGCACGGTTTGGCGGATATCGACCTTCGGTACAGGCAGAGATACGTGGATTTGTGGGCGAATGCGGAGGTGATGGAGCTATTCAAGAAGCGAAGCGCGATTATCTCGACAATAAGAGAGCATCTGAAAGGTCAAGGGTTCGTCGAGGTTGAGACGCCGATGATGCAGACGATAGCGGGCGGTGCGGCGGCGAAGCCATTTACTACACATCATAATACGCTGGATTTGGATTTATTTTTGAGGATTGCACCAGAGCTATTTTTGAAACGACTGCTTGTGGGCGGGATGGAGAAGGTATTCGAGATAAACCGCAACTTCCGCAACGAGGGATTGAGCACGCGGCATAACCCGGAATTTACAATGCTGGAACTTTACCAGGCATACGGCGATTACAACGTGATGATGGAATTGACCGAAGAAGTGATTTGCCTGTTAGCAGAAAAATACTGCGAAGGGGGCAAGATTACCTTCGGTGATATGA
Source organism: uncultured Pirellulales bacterium (assembly GCA_964387605.1). GTDB lineage: Bacteria > Planctomycetota > Phycisphaerae > Sedimentisphaerales > Anaerobacaceae > Fen-1362. The sequence goes on from CAYLYB010000002.1 coordinate 21,639, forward strand.
ATATCGATTACGCGAGGCCCTGGCGGCGGGCGAAGTATAAGGAATTGCTGGCGGAATACGCCGGCTGTGAGATTGGTGACATTAAAAGTGTTCGCGAGAAGGCGACATCGCTGGAGATTGAGCACAGGAATATGGATGATGCCGTGGTAATCAACGAGGTATTCGAGGAGACGGTTGAGAAGAATCTCGTTAACCCGACATTTGTGCTGGATTATCCGGCGGCACTATGCCCGCTGACGAAGCGGAAAAAAGATGAGCCGGATTTCGCAGAGAGATTCGAGCTTTATATAGCGGGGATGGAACTTGCCAACGCCTATACGGAGCTGAATGACCCGGCGGTTCAGGAGGAGAATTTCAAGCAGCAGCTTCGGGGACAGGACGAGAGTATGGCAACGATGGATAAAGATTTTGTAACGGCGTTGAAATACGGTATGCCGCCGGCCGGCGGGCTGGGGATAGGGATAGACCGTCTTGTGATGGTGTTGACGGGTGCGACGAGCATTCGTGACGTGGTTCTTTTTCCGCTGTTAAAACCTGTGAAATCGTAATTCGACCGGGGCCGGGATGCTGAAGCTATTTCTATGGCTGCGATACCTTGGCAAGAGGAAGGTTGTGCTGCTGAGTATTGCGGCTGTTGCCATTTCGTGTGCACTTCTGATAGTCGTCGTCAGTTTGTTTAACGGATTCATCGGCGCGTTCGAGCAAAGCGCGGTCGATACGCTGGGGGACGTTGTTTTGTCGCCGGGGATTAAATTTGCAGGTTACCAGGAGTTAATCGGGCATCTGGAGGGACTCGAATCTGTGGAGGCGGTGACGGCGACGCTGTCGGCGCAGGGACTGCTGCATTTAGGCGCGGGCAACGTGCGGGCGGTGGAGGTATGGGGTATCGAGGCGGAAAAAATCGGCACCGTTACGGCGTTCGAGCGGTCGTTGCTTAACGGTAATAAAGGAACGCGACAGCAGGAACCGCAAGGCAATGATAAAGATATTCCCGCTTACGTCGGCATCGGGGTATTGGCCGAGCCGGATGAACAGACGGATGAATATGATTTCAACACGGCAGCAGAAGAAATCGGCAGGGAGATTGTATTGACGACGGGAGCAATTTCGATGCCCGAGAAGGGGACGGCTTTGAGGGGTGAGCCGGAGTTTAGAAGAAAAACGATGCGTCTTGTGATTGCGGACGTGGTATTCACGGGGGCTTACTACCTTGACAAGCGAATAGTGTATGTGCCGATAGCTCATTTGCAGCAGGAGATGTATCCGAATGCAGAGCAAGAGACGGCCGACCAGATTCATATCAAGCTCAGCGGTGATTGCGATGAGGAGGCGGCTATCGCGCAGATTCGCGGAGTGTGGAAGGTATTCGCTTCGCAGCGTCTCGACTGGGAGGAATACCTGATAACGGGGACGAAGATAGAAACAGCGAGACAGATGCAGGGTCGTTTTTTGGCGGAGGTCCGCAAGCAGTTGGGAATTTTGCTTTTGATATTCGGAGTGGTGAGTTTGAGCGTGGTGCTTTTGATATTCTGCATATTCTATATGATAGTCGAGACGAGAAGGCGTGATATAGCGATATTGAAGAGCTGCGGTGCGGGCAGCGGTGCGGTGGCTCTTGTTTTTGTGGGGTTCGGAGGGTGTATCGGCATCTTAGGAACAGCAGTAGGTGGCGTGCTCGGGTATTTTATCACGAAGAATATTAACTCGGTGGAGGAATGGATACGGGTGCTGTTCGGGCTGAAATTGTGGAAGGCGAGTGTTTATATGTTCAGCAAGATACCGAACACGGTTGACTGGGATGGAGCAATGCCGATTATTTTGCTGGCGATAATCGCGGCGGCTATTGGCGCTTTGATACCCGCAATCGCGGCGGCGAGAACGCGGCCGGTAGATGTGTTGAGATACGAATAGGTGAGTTTTGTATAAATTGAAGCTGGCAATTCGTTACCTTTTCAAAAGGCGGATAAGCTATTTGTCATTAGGGGCGGTGGCGCTTTGCGTTTTTATCGTTGTCGTTGTGATGACCGTGCTGACGGGATTAGTGGGCGATTTCAAGAGAAAGAACCACAGCTTCACCGGCGACTGTGTGGTGGGGACAGAATCGCTTGTGGGCTTTACTTATTACGAAGATTTTGTTCGGTTGCTGGAATCACAGGAATTTATCGAAGGGATTTCGGCAGTAATCAAGAGTTATGCTCTTGTTGGGACGAGTGGTTCAGGTAACAGCGTCGGCTTGGAGATAATGGGTATTGACCCGGTGGCGCACAGCAGGGCGACTGGTTTCGGGCGGACGCTGCATTACCATAAGGACGATGCAGGACATGCGTTCGAGCCGACGGGTGATGCGAGTTTGGCGGGGTGCGTGGTCGGCGTGGATTTATGGCTGCGAAGGGATTCGAATGGAGAATATTATTACAGCCCGGGCATTCAGCCGGTTGGGCTTGCGGTTACGTGTTTCCCGCTGACGGCCAAAGGGGCATTGGCAAAGGCGGGGACGGGGCTTGTAAATACGAAGACTTTTTATTTGAGTGATTTTTCCGAGAGCGGACTGGCGAGGGTTGATTCGGGGGTTGTGTATCTGCCTTTCGAGGAGGCGCAGGCGCTTTGCGGGATGGCGGGGACGGCAAAGAGGGCGTCGTGGATTCATATAAAATTCAAAAACGGCGTGAAACTCGAAGAGGGATGCGGGAAAGTCGGGCAATTGTGGGCGGGATTTCTAAACGATATGAAAGGAAAGCCGAACAGCGAATTAATGGCCAACGTGAAGGTCCAAAACTGGAAGGAGCATCGGCGGGAATTTATCGCGGGAATGGAAAAAGAAGAGACGATGATGACGGCGATGTTCGGCCTGGTGGGAGTGACGACCGTATTCGTCGTGTTCGTTGTTTTTTATATGATTGTGAGTCATAAGAGCAAAGACATAGGAATACTGAAAAGCGTAGGGGCATCGAGCGGGGACGTGGTTGGGTTATTTTTAGGTTTTGCCGTGCTGCTTGCAGTTGTCGGTTCGAGCGTGGGTATAGCGGCGGGGCTGGTATTTTTGCGTAATATAAATTCGATAGAGGACTGGCTGTTCGAGAAGTTCGGATTTCAGTTGTGGGACAGGACGATTTATGCGATAGGAGAAATACCGCACCGGCTCGATTTAACGATGTTATTAATAGTGATGGGTTGTGCGATTCTGGCGTGCGTGGCGGGTGCGGCGCTGCCGAGCGTTCGGGCGGCGAGGGGCAAATGCGTGGAGACTTTGCAGGTGAGACAATTATGAGCGAAAATGATTTTATAATAGAGGCGAAAGCGATTCATAAAACCTACCGGATGGGCGCGGCCGAGGTGAAGGTTTTGAAAGGTGCGGAGGTTGCAGTGCGGAGGGGAGAGTTTGTGGCGATAGTGGGGGCGTCGGGCAGCGGCAAGAGCACGCTGCTGCATATACTCGGCGCGCTCGACAGGCCCGATAAGGGCGAGGTGTGCTTCGAGGGACGAAAACTGAGCGGAATGAGCGGAAGGGAATTGAACAGGTATCGCAATAAAATGGTGGGATTTGTGTTTCAGTTTTATCATTTATTGGACGAATTAAACGTGCTGGAAAATGTGATTTTGCCCGCGATGGTGCCGGTAGGGATGCTGCGATGGATATCGATGAGGGGGGCGGTGAAGCGGCACGGGCGGGAGCTTTTGAAGGAGGTCGGATTAGGTGAAAGGGCGAGGCATAAGCCTTATCAGTTGTCGGGAGGGGAACGGCAGCGAGTGGCGATAGGGCGTGCGCTTGTTAATGAGCCGAGACTGCTTTTGGCGGATGAGCCGACGGGCAATCTTGACTCTGCGACGGGAAATGGTATCTTAGAACTGCTCGAACGGCTGAACCGGGCGGGGCAGACGATAGTAATGGTAACGCATGATGAACGGGTGGCGCGGCGGGCCGGACGGATAATCACGCTGGCGGACGGCAGGATAAAATAGTATTAGCCGATGCCGGGGTTTGCGAATGCGTTAAAGGAGCATTTATGGCGCTGAAGATTTGGCTTGGTAACAAACTTGTGGATGAGCAGGACGCGAAGATATCCGTCTTTGACCATGGGCTGTTGTATGGCGACGGGGTTTTCGAAGGAATCCGGGTATACAATAAGCGGGTGTTCGAGCTCGAGGCGCATATAGACCGGCTCTACGATTCGGCGAAGGGTATTCGTCTGGACATTCCGATGAACAAGACAAAGCTTATCGAGGCGGTGCATACGACGGTCGAGGCAAACAGCGTCGTGGATGGTTATATCCGATTAGTTGTTACGCGAGGTATAGGGACTTTGGGATTGAACCCGTTTATCTGTGAAGAGCCGATGATTTTTATAATCGCGGACAATATCCAGCTTTACCCGGAAGAGCTGTATGAGAAGGGGATGAAGATAATCAGCGCGACGACGGTGCGCAATCATCCGCTGGCGATACCGCCGCAGATAAAGAGTATGAACTACCTGAACAATATTTTGGCGAAGATTGAGGCGCTGGACAGTAACGTTCCCGAAGCGGTGATGTATAACCATGAGGGTTACGTGGCGGAGGCGACCGGTGATAATGTGTTTATGGTCAGGAAGGGAGTCGTCTATACTCCGCCGGCGGAGGCGGGGGGCCTTGAGGGTATAACGCGGGGCCAGGTGATTCGCCTGGCGAAAAAAGAAGGAATCGAGGTCATCGAGAAAAACCTGACGAGATTCGATTTATACGTTGCCGACGAGCTGTTTTTAACGGGGACGGCGGCTGAGGTTATAGGGATTGTGGAAATCGACGGGCGGGTAATCGGCGACGGTAAGCCCGGCCGAATAACGAAGCTATTGAGAGACAAATTCTTCCGATACGCACACGGAAAGGAGAAGTAGCTCCTGCAGGTGTATGGTCTGCCGGCCCGGCTCGCATCGAGAGGCGCAGAGGCAGGCGGCGGCAAGACGCGGGGACTACGATACCGGTATTATGCAACCATCAGCGCAGAGCAGCAGCGGTAGTTCACTTTGTGCTTTTTCCGCTATCAGCGGTGAGCTTGCGCAGGTGCGCGCGTTGATAGAGCAGGAATTAGAGGATTGCAGCGGGGCGGTGCGGGAATTAGCGGGGTGCATCGGCGCGGGCAGGGGCAAGATGATACGGCCTGGGTTATTGCTATTGTCGGGGTTGGCATGCGGGGAGCTGAACGAAGAGCATATACGGACGGCGGCGGTGATTGAGATGATACACAACGCGACGCTGCTGCACGATGATGTTTTAGACGATGGCAAGAGCAGGCGGGGGGTTGCGACGCTGAACAGCATGCGGGGCAACGAGTCGGCGGTTTTATACGGTGATTTTCTGCTGAGCAGGGTTTTCCGGATTTGCGTAGGACTCAATGGTCGCGCAGCGGAAATGATAGCAAAGGCGGCTGTGCGGACGTGCGAGGGTGAGCTTGGCCAGATTGCCCAAAGGGGCAACCGCCAGCTTAGCGAAGAGGAATATATCGAAATCATAAGTCAGAAGACGGCGGCATTATTCGAGACGGCGTGCTCGGTGGGGGCGATGCTTGCGGGCGGAGACAAGAAGCAGATTGATATGCTGGCTGAATTCGGCAAAAAGCTCGGTATAGCGTTTCAGATTACTGACGACGTGCTCGATTTGGTTGGTGATGAGGCGAAGACCGGCAAGCCGACAGGCAGCGACTTAGACGGATTTAAGCTGACTCTTGCGGTGATACATTTTCTTCGTTCGGCAGATGATGCGGACCGCCGAAAGGCGATGGAGATTTTGAGCGAGCAGGCGGATGGGGGGCAAAAGGCGACCGGCAGGGAGACGCTGGTTGGGATGCTGAAGAGTTATGAGAGTATCGAATACGCACGTAAGCGGGCGGGGGAATACATAAAGGAGGCGATTGGAGCGATTGAGGGAGTTGGCGACGGCCGAAGCAAGGCCTCATTGATTGAGGTTTCGCGGTTTATCGGACAGCGGACGGTTTAAGGAGAAATTCGGCGATTAGCCGAACACACAGCAGCTGTAACTTTTGACTATATCACCGACATTACTTTTCAAGGGACCACCAAATTCCTGAGCAAGAAAATTATCTTTTATGCTCTTGCCATTTCATCATTTACTTTTATCACCAGAGGAACGCATAAACTCAGGTAACTCGCCCGTTCCTTTTGCATCAGCTCTACATATTTCAACCTCACATGAATGTGAGCCCAGTTGTTCTTTGGCATGCAAGTGGATATGTTCACGTGTACCTATTGGGTCGTTATTCTTTCCCTGATCAAAATCGGCAAGCCAATTCAGAAGGTCAGCGAGATATCTAAGCCCCTGTGGATCACCGAGGATAGTAATGGATAGAAACCGTCCATCGATGATATCAGTAAAAATGTCAATATTACCTGATTTATCCGGATAGCTATATATTTTGGCCATATGAATATACCTTCCGCTGGTTTAGTGATTACAATCGAAAACAGACCTGCAACCGTGTTCTGATTATCGCATAACGTCAATAAGCCATATACCAAGTATCGCAATCGTAAATATACGGGTTTTGGGAGAGATATGTCAAGGAGGCGGAAGTAGGGATAAAAAAGCAGAGGCCGGCTTTTTAAGGCCGGCCTCTATTTCAGGTATGTTTATTTTAACTTAAATTACGGCATATCCTTACGCCAAATTATAGGCGGATTTAAAACTTGAAAGTAACGCCTGTTCCGAGGCCCCACATTTCGCCGCCAACGTGGACTTCGGCATAAAATGAGGTGGCTTCGTCGATATCCCACTCTGCGCCTGCGTATCCACACAGCTCGGATTTTTGTTCAACTGTGTATGAATCGGCACTTAGGTCCTGGACGGAGAGACCCCTTACTGAACTCTCACTTGAGTAGTATATCTCAGGGTAGTCATAAGGGTAGTCATCTTCGGGGTATTCCTCGGGGGAGACTCCTGTGTCATCGACATCGATTTTGCCGCGGAGTAAGTAGATGAACGGGCCGCCATATATTCTGAATGTCGGGGTGATGTGGATTGTGGGGCCGACGGCGATGACCATATCGTAATAGTCGAAACTGGTGCATGCATCATCGCTTGAGCGCCATCCCATCTCGAACATAGCACCCCATGAAACGTCCGGCTCTTCATAGAATGTTACTTTGGTGCCGAAACCATAGGCGAATTCAGGGTTACTGCTGTATCCCTCCATTTTGGTATCCGCAACACCGAGCAGGACATAGGTCTCCAGGTTATCGGTAACTCCATAGCGTGGTTGCACGAGGTAGGCGTTTGACAGGACATCGTGCAGAGTCTCGCGTGCTGAGACGATATCGAGTTCGGAATCGCCATACCAGTACTCGAATGAGGTTGCGGCTTGTCCCTGTTTGAGGCCAGCTGTGGGGGGGCCGAGCGGGCCCAGGGCCAGTGCATCGCCTGCACAGGCGAGCATTACAACCAAGGCAATTGTAAGGTAGATACTTTTGTTCATTTTAAGTCCTCCACAAATAACAAAGTTTTTCTTCTCCACACGCCGAGGCAAAGCATCGCAAGTGGAAATCCATTTGCCCCGACGATACATCAATTTTAGCTTTTAGAGCACATAAGTCAAGCGAATTTTTGGGGTTATGAAAAGGAAAAAAGAGCCAACCCGGAAGAGAGTTGGCTCTTTTTTATTCAAATGAATCGTTAGAAATTGTATTTGAGCGTCATAGTTGCCCAGGTCATGTCGTGGTCGGGGCTGACGCCTGTCGTATCGCTATCTTCGAAGGTGACCTGATGAAACAGTGCCGGTGTGAAGACAAGTCCGCTGCCGAGGTCGAAATCGGTAGAGACGCCCATCATCACGTGTGTCCAGTCACTTTCGGTATAGCCGCCGGCCGGGCGCGGGTCAACACCATCATTGAAGACCGTTTCAATGTGGAAGTTGAGGACCTGCTCCGGAATATCGGGGGAGACGTCAGACAGAGGCAGGGCATAATCGAGCATGAATATGTGTGCCCAACCCGAATATGTTCCGCCGTTAGGATTTGCAGCACCGACAAGTGTATCACTGTTGCTCGGCCAACCTTTTACGACGGCGTATCCGGGAACAAGACCCGGGACGTCAAGAATCTTCGGGAAAGCAACGCCGGCGAAGAGTTCCTGCAGGTCGACACTTCCGGGGTCGTTAGCGGACCTGAACGCCCTGTGACTGGAGAGGTCCGGGTAATTAAAGTACCTGTATCCTGCCATATATTTCATCGCCCAAGTTTCTTCTGGGTTCATCATTCCGGCATAGTAGAGGGTGTAATCCCATCTTTCACCCTCTTCGTATCCGCTCGCATTTGCGCGATGGCCTTCGATGCTGAAGTGGAAACCGGAGCCCATCAAATCGAGGTCAACAAAAGGATGTATGGCGCTTTTGGCACCATAGACAAGATAGCCCCGCCAGACATACTTAGTACCGTAGGTGATGCCCACGTTTCCATGGATTTCACCATCCTGGGCCATCTGGGCCAAAAGGGGCCCTGTTATTCCCAGTACAATAACAGACATTAACAGAACTTTCTTTCTCATCGTGTTCATCTCCTTAAAAAATATACCCTCACACATTCAAACTTTACCATGTCCCCAGCCAACCTTATTTTTTACTACATCGGTTTTCAATACTGAAAAAGCTGAGTGGAATTATCAGTATAGCTATGCGGATTCGAAAGATAAACAGGTTTTTTAAGGCAAAGCCCTATAAAAAAGCCGTTTTGTGCCTAAACCAGCATTGTTAAATGTTTTATTATAGGACTATGCGTTTAAAATATTTTTTCAAAAGAGCTGATTTTCAAAGAGCTTAGCGTTTACACTGCAGCGCTTACCACTTTCCGGATTTCTTTGCTTCGGCTTTTGGAAAACTCGCCAGCGGCGCCGTGTATTTTTTGAGGTCTTCTTCCGGCAGTTCGTAATCGATAAGCTTGCCGGAGAGGAACGCATCATAGCCGGAGAGGTCCATTAATCCGTGGCCGCTGTAGTTGAAAAGAATGACCTTTTCTTTTCCTTCTTCTTTTGCCTTTTTGGCTTCGTCGATGACGGCCGCGATTGCGTGACTTGTTTCAGGAGCGCAGATGGGGCCTTCGGTTCTTGCCCAGGTGATGGCTGCGTCGTAGCATTTGAGCTGGTGGTATGCTTTCGGTTTAAGGAGTCCCTCGACAATGGCCTGGCAGAGCAGCGGGGCCATGCCGTGGTAACGCAATCCGCCGGCGTGAATTGGGGGCGGTATGAAAGCGTGTCCCAGCGTAAACATCGCCATAAGCGGCGTAGTGCAGGCGGTGTCGCCGAAGTCGTATGCGAATGGTCCTCTTGTCATTGTCGGGCAGGATTCCGGCTCGACGGGAATGATATCAATATCGGCGCCGTTGATTTTATCAGCGACGAACGGAAAGGCCAGGCCTGCGAAGTTGCTTCCGCCGCCGGCACAGCCGATTATGGTATCGACCTTTTTTTCGCCGGCAAGCGCGAGCTGCTTTTTCGCTTCGAGTCCGATTATTGTCTGATGGAGCAGGACGTGGTTTAAGACGCTTCCGAGCGAGTATCGTGTTTTGCCGGTTTTATCGGTTACTGCTGCTTCGATTGCTTCGCTGATGGCAATTCCAAGACTTCCGGGTGTATCTGGAATTTCTTTTAGCACCGTTCTTCCGGCGTTTGTTTCGTTGCTCGGGCTTGCGACGCAATTTGCGCCCCATACCTGCATCATAGTCTTTCTGAATGGTTTCTGGTCGAAGCTGATTCTGACCATAAATACCTTGCATTCGAGTCCTAATAAAGAGCAGGCGAAAGCGAGGGCGCTGCCCCACTGGCCGGCGCCGGTTTCAGTGGTCAGCTTGGTGATTCCGAATTGCTTATTGTACCAGGCCTGTGCGACGGCAGTATTCGGCTTGTGACTGCCGGGGGGGCTGACGCTTTCATCTTTGTAATAGATTCTGGCGGGGGTGCCAAGGTGTTTTTCGAGGTTGACGGCCCTTTTTAGCGGGGCCGGGCGCCAGCGGTATAATATTTGAAGAATTTCTTCGGGGATGTCTATCCATCGCTCGCTGCTGACCTCCTGCTCAATCAGATTCATCGGGAATACGGGAGCCAGCATTTCGGGGCCGATGGGTTTGCCATCGGGTCCGAGCGGGGGCAGCAACGGTGTGGGCAGGTCTGCTGCGAGGTTATACCATTGGCGCGGTATATCACTTTCTTTGAGGTTGATTTTGATTTCCATAATTTCTCTCCAATCGGTTCGCAGTCGAGTTAAACGGACATATAACGCATTGACAGATATGGCATCAGGCGGGCACTGTCAAGCAAAATTTGCCTGTTATTTTTATAGTATCAGGGATTATGAACTTGAGTATTAAGCATTTGAAAGTGGTTTTTTGAGAGCGGGGGGCCTGATTTATTACTGGCGTTTTTGGTTAAATTCGGCTTATAATCGGGCCCGAAAGGGAAAGCGTGTAATGAAAAAGAACAGAACGAGGTATTTTACCAGGAGCAGGGTAATAAGTCCGCTGATGATATTGTTTATAGCGGGGCTGACATGCGTATTTTGTAGCCGGCTGGCGATGGGGGAATATTGCTTTTCGCTGGGTAATTGTGAAGAGTATATCAAAAGTGTCGTGGTGGGGAGTATCGTCAATACCGGAACCGGTTGCCACCGTTACGGCGATTATACCGAGATGTCAACAACAATGGAGAAGGGCCTTGATTACGTGATTACGGTTACAAACGCAATCGATTATTATGAGAAGGATGAATGCGGGGTGTGGGTGGATTGGAACCGGGACGAGGATTTCGAGGATGCGAACGAGAGAGTAGTTACTGAAGGTGATGGGCATATATTTACGGGGACGATAGTACCGCCGGGTGATGCGCTATTGGGTGATACACGGATGCGGGTGCGGATAACGTATACGGGTCTGGGTGAGGAGGTTGTGCCGTGCGGGATTTCGACTTACGGGGAGGTGGAGGATTACACAATCACGGTTATCGAGGCGGTTACGGGCAGGGTTCGCGGCGTGGTATTTAACGACGCCAACGGCAATGGAATTTATGATGCGAATGAGCAGGGGCTTGCCGGCTGGAAAATCTATATTGACGCTAATGAGAACGGCGTGTGGGATGAAGATGAGCCGAACGAAACAAGTGATTCCGACGGCGGTTATGGATTCATAGATTTGTTGCCCGGCGATTACGTTGTTGCAGAAGTAAATCAAAACAACTGGTATCAGACATACCCGGTCGGCAACGGGAGTCATTTGGTGAGTATCACCGCGGGTGATATTGTCGAGAATATCGATTTTGGTAATGTGTCAACGATTTGCGGCAGCAGATGGGATGGACTTGACGGCGACGACGACGTGGATTTTGAGGATGTAGCGATATTGTGCGAACAGTGGCTGTTAGAAAGACTCTCAGCGGATATTTCTCCGTATTGTCCTGACGGCATAGTCGATTTTTCGGATTGGGCGATATTTGCCGGGGCTTGGCAAAGCAATTCATCATCACCGAACTGGAACGGCAGATGTGATATAGGTGGTGAAAACGGTAACGGGCTTATTGACTGGAACGACGCGGAGGCATTTTTTGACCAGTGGCTCAAGGCCGGCGCATATAGTGCTGATATCAGCCCTTTACCCGATGGTGACGGCGTGGTTGACGGTTTTGATTTTGCGGCCCTTGCCCAAAACTGGCTGGAGGAGTTTTAACCGGCATTTCGTACTCAAATGGAGGGAATATGCCTTCGACAGTAGGGGGAGCGGGGCGTATAATATGAAGCGATGAGTGCGGGCAAAGATGAAAAGACGCTTTTCAGGGAATCCGAGCGGGCCAATCTGGCTGCGGCGGCGCCGTTGGCGGTGCGGATGAGGCCGAGGACGCTGGAAGAATTCGCGGGGCAATCACATTTTGTGGGGGAGGGAAAATTATTACGGCGGATGCTGCAGGCCGATGCCCTTAGCAGTCTGATATTTTACGGGCCGCCGGGAGTGGGCAAGACCTCGCTTGCCAACGTGATTGCCAATCACACGAGGGCGGAATTTTGTTATCTCAGCGCGCCGGCTGCGACGGTAAAAGATATACGCGAGATAATCGCAGCAGCGAAGGACCGCTTAGCCGGGCAGGGCAAACGGACGGTGCTGTTTATCGATGAGATTCACCGGTTCAACCGCGCGCAGCAGGACGTGCTTTTGGATGACGTGGAATCGGGGGTGGTAGTATTCATCGGTGCGACGACTGAGAACCCGTTTTTTTCGGTGAACTCGCCATTGATAAGCCGCAGCACGGTATTTCATTTCGAGCCGTTAGCTGAAGAGGATATAGTGCAATTATTGAAGCGGGCGATAGCCGATAAAGAAAGAGGGCTTGGCAATTTTGCGATTGAGGCCGATGTTAAGGCATTGAAATACTTAACGGCTGTATGCGACGGCGACGCGAGAAAGGCACTGACGGCGCTTGAGGTGGGGGTTAAATCGCAGGCACTAAGCGGGGGTAAAAAGAAAATAGTATTCGATTTGCAGACCGCCAAGGACTCGATTCAGGGCAAGACGATTGATTATGACGGGACCGGCGATACTCATTATGATTTGGCCAGCGCATTTCAAAAGAGCATGCGCGGCAGCGACCCGGACGCGACGGTTTACTGGCTTGCGAGGATGATTGCGGGCGGCGAAGACGTTCGGTTTATCGCGAGGCGTATAGCGGTTTGTGCGGCCGAGGACGTGGGCAACGCGGACCCTATGGCGACGGTATTGGCGGCATCGGCGGTTCAGATAAGCGAATTTATTGGTCTGCCGGAGGCACAACTGCCATTGGCACAGGCGGCGATATATGTGGCATGTGCGCCGAAGTCGAACGCGTCGTCTTCGGCGATATGGAAGGCGGCCGGTGACGTGCAGAATGAGCCGACGGTTGCGGTGCCGAAACATCTCAAGGACAGCCACTATCAGGCGGCGAAAAAGCTGGGTTACGGCGAGGATTACAAATATCCGCACTCGTTTGCGGACGGTTTTGTGGCACAGGAGTATTTGCCGGGGCAGGCGAAGAAGCAATATTACAGGCCGAGCGACCGGGGTTATGAAAAAAATATCAGGTGTTATTTACAAAAGCTGGAAAGCCTGATAAAAGAGAGTAAAATTAAAGGACCTGGTGATTAGCCGCGGGGCGGGACCAGACGGCAGGGTGCAGGGTGAACAGGATAATATATGGATAAAGTGCATTTAAGACAGGAGCTTCAGAAGTTCCTGGTCAGTGTCCCGGCCGATGAACGGAAAGAGAAAAGCCGCAGGGCATGCCGGAACCTGGTGGCGACGAGAGAGTTTCAGAATGCCTCCTCTATTATGATTTATTTGTCACTGCCTCATGAGCTCGATACATCAGAGGCGATTCTTTCAGCGTGGCAATCGGGAAAAACTGTAGCGGTGCCGAAGGTATCGTGGCAGCAAAGGCACATGATACCCGTGAAGATAAACTCACTTGAAACGGGTCTTTCGACGGCGGCAAGCGGTCTTCGCAATCCAATTACGGGAGTTCCGGTACCTTTCGAGGAAATCGACCTTGTAGTGGCGCCGGGTCTTGGATTTGATAATAAAGGGAACCGGCTTGGCAGAGGCGGCTCTTATTACGACAGGTTTTTTGCGAACTCAGAGCTGCGTGCGATAAAATGTGGTTTCGCATTTGCGGAGCAGGTGGTAGAATCAGTGCCTGTTACAGACCACGATATGCCGGTGGATTTTCTCGTTACCGATGAGGACGTGATGTATTTTGGCCGGGATGATGACGCAGGCAACGGTGAAGGCAGGGAGGCGAGACTGAAGGGACAAGGCAAGGAAGGAGATTGAGATGGCAGTATATCCAGGCGGTTACCGTGATCTGCGTGCGGCCCGGCTTCGTGCGATTTTATATACCGCCGGCATTGGAGCGGCTTTATGTATTGTTTCCGCGATTGTGTATATCTGGTCGGCACGCGGGGGAAGTGAAGAGAAGGTGGAGGGGCAACCGATTGAGGCCCGGGTGATAGCGGCGGAAATAGTTACGGAGGAACCCGCCCCGGAGGTATCTGCTCCAGTTGCCGAACCAGAGCCGCAGGAACCGGAGATTGTTGCAGAAGCACAAGCGAAGCCGGCGGAGGAGCCGAAAACGACGGAACCCGTTGCTGGGGCTGAAGGGGATATAGTGCCGGTGGCTGCGGCTGATTCGAATGATAAGGTTATGGTGCTAATTTCGGAGGCGATGGAGCTTCTGAACCGCCAGCCCCCGAAGATTATCGAGGCGAGGGACCGGCTGAATGAACTTTTGCCGATGGCCGAAGGCCCTCAACGTGCATTTATAAAAGAACAGCTCGCAACCCTCGCGGAGAAGTGGTTATTCGGCAGGACTGTTTTTGCAAATGACAAGTTATGCAGCAGCTATAAGGTGGAAGCGGGTGATATGCTTTCGACAATAGGCGGGCGGTATAATGTACCCTATGAGATTTTGATGCAGATAAACGGCATAGCTCGGCCGGAATTACTTCGGTCCGATTCCACAATAAAGGTTATAAACGGGCCTTTCCACGCCAAGGTTTTTCGGTCGACTTTTACGATGGATTTATATTTGCAGAATACTTATGTGAAGAGTTTTCCCGTTGGTCTTGGCAAGGCGGGAATGGAGACACCGACCGGCAGGTGGCGTGTGAAGGAGGGGGGCAAACTTGTTCAGCCGAGATGGACGGACCCGATATCGGGCAGGACGTATGAGGCGGAGGACTCTGATTATCCGCTTGGTTCTCGCTGGATAGCGCTCGAGGGAATTTCAGGTAATGCGGTCGGCAGAGACGGTTTTGCTATTCACGGGACGAAAGACCCGGAACAGATTGGGACTCCCGGTTCACAGGGCTGTATTCGCCTGCACAACGGCAATGCGATACTTGTATATAATCTTCTGATGCCGGGTGTTTCATTGGTGGATGTAGTTGATTGAAATAGATTTTGACAGCCGGCGAACGGAAGTATGTGTGTTGATTAGCCGGCGTTAATGGACAGAATTAGCAGGGATGAGGCGTTAAGTTGGCCTATTACATTAACCAGGGAACGGTTAGAAGAGGGCGGGGGATAAGAATGCGTGCGTGGGGAGTGTCGCTTTTTGCACATGCAGCTCTGCTTGTGGTTTTAGTAGTGTTGAGATTTTCGCAGCCGAGCGCTGAAGCTGAACAAGCCGGTGCAGTGGTTAGTATCAGTGAGGTTAAAATGTTGGCGGAATCGTCGGTGGCCATGCCCAAGCCGAAGGTTAGCGGCGCGAATGAGATTATAGCGAGAACGAACAAGACGGCAGAGACCGGTGATATACATCAGATATTCAAGCCGGCTATGCAGGATTCGAAGCAGGCGGTTGACTTGAGCGCAGGGAAAATCGAGGCGAATACTCAAGTTAAGTCGGCGGCGGAGGCTTTGCCTGCGAAGACGGAATTTTTCGGCAGCACGGGTCGGGGCAGAAGAATCTGTTACGTTGTCGACTGTTCGGGCAGTATGCAGGGATTGTGGCAGCGTGTGCGGGAAGAGCTTTTTGAGTCGATAGGTGGATTACAGCCGGACCAGTATTTTTGCGTAATCGCATTCGGGGCAGACAATATTCAGGAATCGAGCAGTGGGCGTTGTGTGAGGGCAACCGAACAAGCTAAAAAAGACGCTTATGTTTTTATCGATTTATTAAAACCGATGGGGACGACAAATGCTTTGGCTGCGCTGGAGCGTGCTATGATGGTTCGAGACGAAGCGGGTATCGGGCCATCGGTGATATACTTTCTGACGGATGGTTTTGACCTTGGCGAGCAGGAAAGCTCTCGTTTTTCACATAAGATAACAACGATGCTGAGGAGTATTTTGCCTAAGGCGCAAATCAATACGATAGGATTCTGGCCCGGCGAACAGGACAGCAGGGTGCTCGGGACGATTGCCAGCCAAAGCGGCGGCGAGTTTGTCGCTGTGAAGGATGGGGGTGTTCCTGAAGCGGTACCGGGCAGGTGATGAGTATGAGGAAGGGTTTATTAAGAGCTGTTTTTCTTTTGCTGCTGCTTGGGTTTGTGGCCTTAGTGATATTTATGACTATGCGCGGCAAAACGGCACAGGTGGCGCAGGCGGGCGAAGGGAGAAATCTCTTCGGGCAGTTTGTAGTTTCTGGCGGGCCTATCGTGTGGTTTGTTTTGGCGCCGATGTCACTATTTATGGTTTATCTGGCGGTAGAGAATTGCCTGACAATCAGGCGCAAGGTCCTGCTTCCCGACGGGGCAGGCGCGGAGATAATCAGGATGGCCCAGCAGACCGAGCTTAAGGGCCTGATGGTACAGGTAAGGCAAAGGGGTGACCTTTTAAGCACGTCGGTCGCGAAGGCGCTGACCAAGGGAATTGATGACTGGTTCAGGATGCGCGAGACGATGTTCGAGTCGATACAGGATGAGTCGGTGGGGCTTATGCGGCGGATAGAATGGCTGAGCTTAATTGGGAATGTTTCTCCGATGGTCGGGCTTTTTGGAACGGTTGTGGGAATGATAAAACTTTTCAACGCGATAGTGGTTGCGGGAGGGCAGCCACAGCCGACTCAATTGGCCGATGGGATTTCAGTAGCTTTGGTGACGACATTTTGGGGGCTGCTTATAGCGATACCTGCCCTGGGGATTTATGGGATTTTTCGCAATCGAATCGAGTCACTGGCCAACGAGGCGGCAACTCAGGGTGAGGAGGTTTTGCCGCAGGTAAGGCGGTTATTGCGTAAACGGCTGGCGGAGGTGAGCAATTCGCCGGAAGCTGCCAGGCCTGATATTCGCGAGATACCAAGTAAAACCGCAAAGCGAAAATGTGAGCCGTTGACGGGCCGACAGCAGTTATAAGGCGGGACAGGATGATGTTGAGGCCTATTAGTTTGAATCGGGATGGCGGGGAGGCGGGATTTAATCTGACGCCGGTGATAGATATAGTTTTTCTTTTGATAATATTTTTTGCGGTGGTCTGCAAATTCATCGAAGCGGAGAACTTTGCAGTCGAGGTGCCGAGGGGTTGCGAGTTTGCACAAAGCGAAGACGAATCGCAGGCATTGATGACTACGGTTACCGTTATGAAGACCGGCAGGGAGATGAGCGATTTTGCACTTGGGCCTAATAAAGTATCGGCATCGAACTACAATGAGATTGCCAAGGAACTTTCGCGATTGATAAATGAGCGATTGAAGGCGCTGCCGGCCGAAGACAGAGTGGTTACGTTACGAATCGATAAGGACATATGTTTCTCTGAGGCCCAGTACGCTATTGTTGCCATAGCAGACAGTTTGGCGACTGATATCCGCGTCTCAGTAATGGGCAAAAAAGAAGGCGAACCGCATTAATAAAGCAAACCGTTTATTTTTGCTATAGGATTACTCTGCACTTTATGTCGCTTGAAAATCACCTTAATTTTGGTTAAACTTATAATGTGTTTTGGCGTATAATATTCATAAAGAACGATGAACAATACAAAACAATATTCACTTCGGAGCATTCTTATGGTGTTTCGTAAGAAAAACTATGTTATTGTTGGTTTGTTAGGGATTCTGACATTATCAATTGTGTTTTTTATCAATGGATGTCGAAAATCCGGAAGCAATATAAGACATGTTATTCTCATAAGCATAGACACATGTCGAGCCGACCATCTGAGCTGTTACGGTTTTGAGAGACCTACAACGCCCAATATCGATGCCTTGGCTGCGGAGGGGGTGCTTTTCAGGAACGCTATAACCCCGGTGCCGCTTACGCTGCCTGCCCACAGCAGTATGCTGACAGGCACCATACCCGCTTACCATGGTATTCACTTCAATGACGAGCGTCCTCTTGATGAATCCAACACTACGCTGGCGGAGGTTATGAAAAAGCACGGCTATGCAACCGGCGCAGTTGTGGCTGCACATGTGCTCGATTCGAAGCTGGGAATCGCTCAGGGTTTCGATTATTACAACGATGAGTATGAGGAGCCGAACAGACTGGATTTCTCGCGAGGCAGAATCGCCGAGGAAAGCAGCGATGTGGCGTGCGAATGGTTCACAGAACATAAAGATGAGCCGTTCTTTTTCTTCCTTCACTATTATGACCCGCATTATCCCTGTGAGCCGCCAGAACCGTATGCCAGTAAATTCTCCGACGACCTCTATGCGGGCGAGATTGCTTATACCGACGAGCATATCGGCCGGGTGATGGCAAAACTAAAGGAGTTGGGCATCTACGATTCGGCCTTGATTATACTCACCGGCGACCACGGAGAGATGCTTGGCGAACATAGAGAGATTGGGCACGGCTATTTTATTTACGAGGGGGCAATTAAGGTGCCCTTGATTATCAAACGACCCGGCAGCAAGGAGCATATCGAGGTTGATGGTCCCGTCGGGCTTGTTGATATCGTTCCAACTATTTGCGGTATGATGGGAATAAAAGCGCCGTCGCCGGTGCACGGCGAAGATTTGAGCGACTACTGGGAAAAGCCGGATAAAAAAAGGACGCGATATATTTATATCCAATCGATGACCCCGATTAAATCTGATGCCGCCTCTTTACTCGGAGTTGTCAGTGAAAACTACAAGTATATACAAACCACAAGGCCTGAGCTTTATGATACAGTAGCTGACCCTTGTGAAATGAATAATCTTGTTAATAAGGAGCCCAAGCGAGCACATTTACTCAGGGAAAACCTCAAGCTTATACTTAAAAAACAGGTTCGAAGCGACAAAGAGACGGGAGTAGCAACGGTTGACGAGGAAACCAGAAAAAAAATCGAATCGCTGGGATATGTCGGCGGCAGTGCAGACGCTTCGTTTGATTTCGAACAGGGTAAAAAAGACCCTAAGGATACGATTGGTTTTTACCTGTTGCAGAAGGAATATGAGGCATGCCTGGTGAGAAATCAGCTGAAAAAGGCCAAAGAGGTTTGTCGTGAGATGATTAAGTCACAGCCCGATTTTATTGGTAATTACTGTTTAATAGGTGAGTTATCGTACAAGTTAGGTGAGTTAGATGAAGCTCTGGATTATTTTACGACTGTTTTTGCCCTCGCGAAGCCAAACCAAGAGGAACGGCCAGCGCAGGAGATGATGTTCACGGCGCACGAGAAGACAGCGGTGATTTATTTGAAGAAAGGCAACTTTGCCAGGGCCGTTGAACATTGGTCTAAGGCCCTTGAGATAAATCCAGATAATCTACAAGTTCACTATAACCTTGCTATGGCATTGTTGAGCCAAAATGATTACGAGACTGCTGTTGGGCATTTTGAAAAAGCGATTGAAATGGACCCGAACCGGCCGGAGTTCCATAATGGGATTGCAAAGGCATTAGTGTTTCTTCGCAGGCCCCAAGAGGTGGAGCTACACCTGAGAAAATCGCTGGAACTGGAACCGAAGCAGCCGGATGCCCTGAATTCGCTCGGCGGGGCACTGGCCGTGCAAAATAAAACAAAAGAGGCAATTGGATATTGGCAGAAGGCCCTTGTGTTTATTCCCGATAGCTATGAAATTCATCATAATCTTGCGGTTGCTTTTGAGAGCCTGGGCAACGTGAATAAAGCAATTGAGCATTGGAAGAAGGTTTCTCAGTTAAAACCGGATGATATCGAATCGCACTACAAGCTCGCAAGGTTATATTACCAGGCAGGCGATACGGCCGAAGCAGCGGCGCACTGGACTGAGGCACTCAGGTTGAAACCCGACTGGCCTGAGGTGCTAAATGACCTGGCATGGGTCAAGGCGACCACCGATGTCGAAGTGATAGCCGATGCGAATGAAGCTGTTCGCCTTTCAGAAAAGGCCTGCGAGCTTACTGAATACAATAACGCGGCATATCTTGACACGCTGAGTGTTTGTTATGCCGGCGTTGGCAGGACGGCCGAGGCAATCGAAATAGGCCGAAAAGCCCTTCAGCTTGCCCGTGATTCGGAGCTTCAGCAATTAGCCGAAGAGATACAGTCCCATCTTGCCGAGTTAGAAAAAGCCATTCAGAAACCGGATTAACAACATATGGTATTTAATAAAAGAGATTGTGTTGTCGCCGGTCTATTGGCAGCATTGGGGTTGGGAGTTGTGTTTTTTGCTGACGGATGCCGAAAATCTCACAGCGATATACGACATATAATTCTCGTTAGCATAGATACCTGCCGAGCCGACCATCTTAGCTGTTATGGTTTTAACCGACCTACGACACCGAATATCGACGCACTTGCGGCCCAAAGCGTGCTTTTCAGAAACGCAGTATCACCTGTGCCGCTGACGCTGCCTTCGCACAGCAGTATGCTCACAGGCACTATACCTGCTTATCATGGGGTACATTTTAACGATGAACGCACCCTCAGTGATTCCAGCACTACTCTTGCGGAGGTTTTGAAGAAGGAGGGTTATGCGACGGGTGCAATTGTATCCGCGCATGTTCTCGACGCAGCGCTGGGAATTGCCCAGGGTTTCGATTATTACAACGATGAGTATGAAGAGCCCAACATGTCGGAGCTTGCACGTGGCAGGCTTGCTGAAGAGGCGAGCAAGCTGGCATGTGAATGGTTCTCAGTCCATAAGGACGAGCCGTTCTTTTTCTTCCTTCATTACTATGACCTTCATCATCCTTATGAGCCGCCTGAGCCATACGCCAGCGAATATTCCAACGACCTTTATTCCGGCGAAATTGCGTATACGGACGCACATCTGGGTCGGGTGATAGCCAAACTCAAGGAGTTGGGTATTTACGATTCGGCCTTGATTATAGTCACCAGCGACCACGGAGAAATGCTGGGTGAGCACGGGGAATTTCACCATGGCTATTTTATATATGAAGGCGCAATTAAGGTGCCCTTGATTGTCAAACGCCCCGACAAGAAAGAACACATCGAGGTCGTCAGTTTTGTCGGACTTGTCGATATTGTGCCATTGGTCTGCAGTATGCTGGGGATAAAGGCGCCGTCACCCGTGCACGGAGAGGATATTAGCAAATACTGGGAGATGCCGGACAAGAAACGCAATAGATATATCTATACAGAATCAATGGTCCCGACCAGAGCTTTTGCAGCTTCTCTGCTCGGAGTGGTAAACGGAGACTATAAGTATATACAGACGACAAGGCCTGAACTTTACAACACAGCTTTGGACTCCCGCGAAATTAATAACCTTGTCGGGATTGAACCAAAGCGTGCTCATTTGCTAAGTGAAAACCTCAAGCTTATTCTTGAAAAGCAAGTGCGAAGCGGCGACGAGACTGGAGGAGCAATAGTTAACGAGGAGACCAGGAAAAAACTTGAGACTCTCGGATATGTAGGCAGCCAAACACAGGCATCATTTGATTTTAACCGGAGCGAAAGGGATCCGAAGGACGAACTTGGATTCCATTTGCTGCAGAAAGAGTACAAAACCTGCTTGGTAAGAAAACAATTAAATAAGGCCAAGGAGGTATGCCTGAAGATGCTGGCTGAGCGGCCGGATATTTTAGACACTTACAATTCTTTAGGTGAACTATTGTATAAATTGGGCCAGTATGATGAGGCATTGGATTATTTGACGACCTTTTTCGCCCTCTCATTGCCAGAACAAAATACACAAAGCGGTAGAGAGGCGATGATCGCTGCGCATGACCTGGCAGGTATGATATATTTTAAGAAGCGTCTTTATGGCAAGGCGGCTGAACACTGGTCTAAGGCAATTGCCATACATCCTGAAGATGCCCAATTGAACGGTAAGCTTGCAATGGCGCTGTTGAGTCAGGATGAGTATGAAAGAGCCGTGTCATATTTTGAGAGGGCTATTAAACTTGATCCGAACCGTCCTGATTTCCATACAGGGATAGCAAAGGCATTTGTCTCACTTCATAAAACAGAGGAGGCGAAGCAACACCTGATTGAGTCATTGAAGCTAAAGCCAGATGATCCTGCGGCACACAGAAGAATCGCGTGGATGTATTCCCAGACCGGGGAAACTCGAGAGGCCATTAGACACTGGAATGAGGCGTTAAAGCTGCAGCCTGATTCGCCTGAGGTGCTCAATGAACTGGCGTGGATTAAAGCTACTGACACAAACGAGCAGATAGCAGATGTGAATGAAGCCGTTCGCCTTTCGGAGAAGGCCTGTGAGCTTACCGAATACAACAATGCCGCATACCTTGATACGCTGAGTGCGTGTTATGCTGCTGCGGGCAGGACAGGCGAGGCAATCGAAGTGGGCCGCAAAGCTTTACAACTTGCCCGGGCTTCGAATCTTCAGCAATTGGCTGAGGAGATAAAGTCCCGCTTAGTTGAGCTTGAAAAATCTGTGCAGAAATCGAATTAACGATATTTACCGGATGCGATGGGCTGGTCTATTAGGCAGTATTGCCGAATTGAGTGAGTTGTCTTTTTAGGCGGATTCCTTTTTTGCGGATTTTTGTTTTGCCATAGCCAGTTCGATTTTCCCTTCGACGATGTCTTTTGTGATAATATATTTTGCGGGCTTCGGCTCTTCGGGTAATTGATACATAAGGTCGGTCATTAGTTCTTCCGCGATTGCACGGAGGGCGCGTGCGCCTGTATCTCGTTTGAGGGCTTTTTTGGCAAGGGCGTGCAGGGCGCCATCGGTGAATTCCAGCTCGGCATCTTCCATTTCGAAGAATCGCTTGTATTGCCTGATAAGCGCATTTTTGGGTTGCGTGAGAATATCAATCAGGGCCTGTTCGTCAAGAGCCGAGAGTGTTGTAATAACCGGCAGCCGGCCGATCATTTCAGGAATCATCCCATACTCGATAATGTCTTCGGGAATGACCTGCCTGATGATGTCGCTGTATTCACTTTTGTCGTCGGACTTGCCTGAGAGTTCGGAATCGAAACCAATCATCTTTTTGCCGAGGCGTTTTTTGACAATATTTTCCAGCCCGACAAAGGTTCCGCCGCAAACGAAAAGAATGTGCGAGGTGTCCATCTGGATATAAGATTGTTCCGGGTGTTTTCTTCCGCCCTGCGGGGGGATGTTTGCGATGGTTCCTTCGAGCATTTTCAAAAGCGCCTGCTGGACTCCTTCGCCGGAAACGTCGCGTGTGATGGAGACGTTTTGTGAGGTCTTGCCGATTTTGTCGATTTCGTCGATATAGACGATTCCTCGCTGTGCGGATTCGAGGTCGTAATCGGCGTTTTGCAAAAGCCTGAGCAGAAAATTTTCGACGTCTTCGCCGACATAGCCGGCCTCGGTGACAGTAGTGGCGTCGCAAATCGCGAAGGGGACATCGAGAAAACGGGCAAGTGTCTTGGCGAGTAATGTTTTTCCAGAGCCGGTAGGGCCTATGAGCAGGACGTTGGACTTATCAACTTCGATGTCGCTTTCCTTGCTGTCGACATGGCGGAGGCGTTTATAGTGGTTGTGCACGGCGACGGCGAGGTATTTCTTGGAGTGTTCCTGGCCGATTACGTACTGGTCGAGATATTCTTTTATTTGCCTGGGAATAGGCAGTTTTTCAAATGTGCCGACTTTGCTTGCCTGTTTGCGGTTTTGTTTGATGATGTTGTGGCACAGGTCAACGCAGTCGGGGCAGATGAAGACTTTATTGGGGCCTTCGATGAAAGTATCCTGCTTGGTGCTTGCCCGGCCGCAGAAACTGCAGATTGTCCTTGATTGTCGATTATCCGATTGTTTTGCCATATTTGCTGTTATCCTTCTGAATTACCCGTTAAAGCTTACTTTATACTAAATCGGTTGTTGGTATGTTTCAACTTAATTGTCTGACAGGTAAAAAACAAAACGTATTTTATCAGGGCGAAGGGTAAAATGGGCCTTTTGGTGGTCAGGGGCGTATTTGCTGTTTTATTTCGTCGAGTTTTTTTGCCCACGGGGGCGGTATTTCAGAATAGGTGTTTTCAAGAACTTCGATTGCGTGGCGGAGATTTTGAGTGTTGGCATCGGGCAGGTTTGAGAGGCAGTAAAGCTCGTAATATTTGGCTCGCCACCAGTTCCAGCTTTGTTCATTTTGTGTTAGCGTGTCATTTCGGTGAAGGTCTGCTATTTTGGCCCAAAGCCGGGCTGATTGATTGAATTCGCCCCGGGTGACCAGCAGTCGGGCTTTCGTCCGAAGCCAGTTCGGGTCGTTTTCATCTGCGAATGAATTCAGCAGAGCTTGGGCCCTGTCGAGATTTTCGTTTCTCCGGCCTGGCAGCAGGATTAATGTCTCGGCCAGCAGCAAGGCGGTTTGCCGGCTGTTGAGGAATTTGTGGGCGAAGTCGGCAAGGTGCGCACAGTCGGTAAGCATTTGGTTGAAATCATCAGCCTGCTGCTCTCGAAGTTCGATTCTATCGATTATCTCACGAACAATTCCGCCGGCCAGGGGTGACATCGAGCCGCTGTCGGCAATGACAGCTTTCGACATATATTGAACTGATTTTTCGAGCCGGCCTAATTTATAAAAGGTACTCGCTTTGAAAAGGTCATATTGCAGGCCCGGCGTCGGCTCAGCGGTTTCGAGTATATCGAGCACGTTTTCGGCGGAATCATTGCTGTCGCGGGTTAGCATAATTCTGCAATATATGTTCATCGCCTCCCAACGAAGCAGGCGCTTATCTTCATCAGAGCCAAAACACCCGAGTATAAAATTTCGCAGCCGGTCTATTAGTTTGTCTGATGGGATTAAATTGTCCGCTGTCTGCAATTCAATTTGAATCGCTGCAAGGGCTGACCTGTCCCGCCAGATTGTCTGCGAATTGCTTGCGAGCCGGTTGAATACTTTCAATGCCTCGTTTAACCTGCTACAATCGTATAGCAGGACACCATATTGGTATTGTGTTTCCTCGTTTATCTGCTTTGATGCGATGTTGCTGTAGTTCTCAAATGCATCGACTGCAAGTGAACAGTCATTCGGGTTTTGAATAAAAACTTCGTGTGCCAGCAGGAACGCCTGTTCGGCCATTTCTTCGGGAGTAACGTCGAGCAGTTCGTTTTTTTGCAGTGCGTGAAGTTTGCTTGCCTTTATGAGCAATTTGGCCGCCTTTTCGGGTTGTGTTCGATAGCACAGGGCCGCGGCTGCAAAAGTTACGGCCGGGCCTTGAAATCTGCCGCTTCGGGAAAGGGCTTCAAGGAGGTTTGCATACGGCAGCGGATTTTTCAGCCAGGCAACAGCGGCGGCAAGCTCAGCATCGGCAGGGCTAATCAGGTCGAGATTTACATCCGTCGGCGAGGATTGTTCGAATCGACCTGCAAGCTCGGCAAGGACAAGTTCCCCAAGAAGTATCGCAGTTTCAGGCGAGCTTGACAGTATTTCAGGCAGGGAGTTCGGTGAATATTTGCGTTCGAGTATGGCTAATGAAAGCAGCATTTCCACATCGTCTTTGCATTCGCTTTTAGCCAGCGCCAGGGCCAAATCAGACAGTTCATCGGGTTCGTTGGGGCCGAGGCACTTAATTCTTTCCATCGATGCTTTGAGTGCCTCACACCAGCCCCAGTTTGACCTTGCCTTTAATTTTAAAAAATGTTGTGCACAGGCCCGTTGGTATTTGTCATCAATTTGGGCAAGGGCGCAAAGAACTTTTGCAATTACGAGGTCTGCGTTTGAGGGTTCCTGTGTTTGGCCGGGATAGTCCAGCCGATTTAGGATTTGCTCAAGTGTTTTCTGCCGGCTCATATCTTCGCAGACAAGCGCGTGGTAATAATCGATTTGGGCCAGGTTGAGTGTGGTTTTTTGAGATGCGGCCCAAAACCGACGCCATAGCCCGTTAGCGCCGAATTTTTGTTCCCAGTCTTCGCCCTCATATTCTTCTATTTGTTTGAGTATTAACTGCTGCCCGTGTTCAATAGCTTCGAGCTGGTCACTGGTATTCGCGGCGAGTTCGCAGAAAAAGTTTTTATCACGGTCGCTAAGCAGTCGGCCGGATAAATCGTATTGCATTCGCAATATGAAGCTTTCCGTTTCGAATCTGGAAAAGGTATTTTCCGCAGCGTCGATAGCTCGATAGATTTGTTCTGTTGCTGGCGGAGACTGTGCCGGACAAAGCTGTGAGGCCAGTAAAACAAAAAGGAATGTGCAGACGATTTTACCTGGACACATCAGCCGGCGGCTCCGTCATCCGAAAAGTAATGTCGGTTAATCCCATGCCGTAGAGGACGTTGTAGATTTTGGCAAGTTGTTCCCATTTCACTTCGGCGGCGCAGATGATTTCGACAGGGTCGCGAACGTATCGATTTTGTTCGAGCAGGCACTGGGCAATTTTTTCCATCATCAGGGCAAGGTTCTGCTCTGGTGCATCGAATGGGATATCAACGGTAGAAATCGAGCCGATTTGGACCCTGCAGCCGGTTTCGGTCGCGAGGATTTGGATAATCAGCGGCTCTGTTTTGCCGACGGTATGGGTGCCGGCATTTGCGGCGGTCAGTGCCAGCGGCAGAAAGTCCTCCTTCGGCCTCCACTTCGCGGCGACGAGGAAAAAAATCAGCAGCAGGAAAATCATATCAATCATCGGCGCCATTCGCAGACCTGCGCTGGACCGGCTGGGATTATTTGTCCGGCCGAAGATGCCTGCCTTATTGAAATTGCCTGTAAAGATTTGCAACAGCTGCACCTCCATGTCAGCAATAGTGAATTTTACGCCCCGTTTGCTTCGATAAATTGAGCGCCTTTTTGCAGCGCCTTTTTATTGACCGGAATCATCACGTGGTATCGCTCGGCCAGAACATCCGCCAGGCAGTCTGCGGCGGCTTCGGCGGTGAACAGGCCGGTTTTTTGCAGATATGCGCCGAGGGCTACCATATTCGCGACCTTTTTATTGCCCAGCTCGACGGCGATTTCGTCCGCGGGCAGCCGAACAACCTCGATTGAATCATCGAGTTCGGGCATCTTTTCAACAAGCGAACTATTAATCAACAACAGCCCGCCCGACTTTACTTTGGGCGCGTATTTATCCAGAGATGCCTGATTCATAGCGATGATGGTATCGGGATTATCGATTACCGGCGAGGCGATTGGCTCGTCGTCGATGGTAATCATACACTTTGCGGTTCCGCCCCGAACCTCTGCGCCGTAGGAGGGCATATATGTAACCTCTCTGCCCGCCTTCATCGCCGTCTGCGCGAGCAGCTTGCCGACGAGGATAATCCCCTGTCCGCCGAATCCGGCTATAACGACTTGTCGGCAGGAGCCGTTGTTCTGCATGGATTAACCCTTCAATTTTACGAGGGGAAAGACCTTTGTCATTTCGTTTTGAATCCACAGCATCGCGTCGGGCGGCGACATTCGCCAGTATGTCGGGCAGGGCGAGAGCAGCTCGACGAGCGAGAGGCCTTTTTCATTATTCATTTGTCTTTCGAAGGCGTGTTTTAAGGCCTTTTTCGCTTTTCTTATATGGGCCACGCTGCACAGAGCACAGCGTTCGACGTAAGTTGCGCCGGGCAGTATTGCCAACAGTTCGGCGATTTGCAGAGGATAGCCGTCGGTTGCCGGGTTTCTGCCTGTTTGTGTCGTGGCGGTGACCTGGCCGAGCATCGTGGTGGGGGCCATTTGTCCGCCGGTCATGCCGAAAACCGCGTTATTGATGAAAATGACGGTTAACTGTTCGGCCCTGTGTGCGGCGTGGATTATTTCCGCTGTTCCGATGGCGGCGAGGTCGCCGTCGCCCTGATACGAGAAGATAATTTTGTCCGGATTGGTTCTTTTCATTCCAGTTGCTACGGCAGGCGCCCGGCCATGGGCCACTTCAATCATATCGACATCGAGGTAGTCGTATGCGAGGACCGCGCAGCCGACCGGCGCGATGCCGATAGTCCTGCCCTGAATGCCCAGTTCATCGATGATTTCCGCAATCAGACGATGCGCAATACCGTGACCACAGCCGGAGCAGTAATGCGTGAGGCAGTCTTTAAGAGCGTGCGGTCTTGTATATACTTTTTGCATTATTTCTTTTCTGGATGAATAGTAAGCTGCTTGATTCTTTCAAGGACCTGTTCGACGGTCGGGATACCTCCGCCGGGCCTGCCCCAGAACACAACCGGCGCCTTGCCTGCGACGGCGAGCCGAACGTCCTCGACCATCTGGCCGCAGCTAAGCTCCACGACGAGAAAGATTCGAAGCTCCTCGGCTGCTTTGCTTATCTGCTCGCATGGGAATGGCCACAGTGTAATCGGCCTTATCCAGCCGACCTTGATTCCGAGTTTTCTCGCTTTTTCGACTGCGCTGCGGACGATTCTTGCCGCGATACCATAAGCTACGACGACTATATCGGCGTCGTCGATTTTGTATTGTTCGCAGAGGATTTCGTTGGCTTCGATTTGGCGATACCTGGCCTGCAGGTCGTAGTTATGCTGCTCGACAGCTCCTTCGGCCAGCCAGAGCGAGCGGACGATATTTTGTTCTCTGCCTTCGGCACCGGTAAGCGCCCAGTCTTTGGGAGGTAGTTTTGGGCGAGGTTTTTTCTCGATAGTAATCGGCTCCATCATCTGGCCGAGTAGCCCGTCGGCGAGAATCATGACAGGGATTCGGTATTTGTCCGCAAGGTTGAAGGCCAGCGGCATAGTATCGACAAGCTCCTGAACGCTCGCCGGCCCGAAGACGATGATGTGATAGTCGCCGTGACCGCCGCCTTTTGTCGACTGGAAGTAATCGCCCTGAGACGGCGCGATATTGCCCAGGCCGGGTCCGCCTCGCATAACGTTGACGATGACGGAGGGCAGTTCCGCTCCGGCGAGGTAGCTTATGCCTTCCTGCATTAAGCTTATGCCGGGGCTTGATGAAGTGGTCATAGTTCGTTTGCCCGTGGCCGAGGCGCCGAAGACCATGCTTATCGCGGCAAGCTCGCTTTCCGACTGGACGAATACTTTGCCTTCTTCAGGCATCCTTTTTGACATATAGGCGGTCACTTCGTTTTGTGGTGTTATCGGGTAGCCGAAGTAGGCGTCGAGGCCGGCTTGTATTGCCGACTCGGCTAATGCCTCGTTGCCGCACATTAAGATTCTCTCAGTCACTTTGACTCCCTGACCAGATTATTTATTCCGTTTTTTTTAGCGGGGTCGATGGATTTTATGTTTGCGGAGTCGTCTCGGTAAACCTCAATTGCGCAGTCCGGACATACGGTTGCGCAATTGGCGCAGCCGGTGCAGCCGGGGTTCGTGGCCTGCGCGGGGAAGATGCCCCTGCTGTTTGGCTTTTCGGATATCGTAATAACGTTGTGAGGGCAGACGGTAAGGCAAAGTCCGCAACCCTTGCAACGTTCCGCATCGATTATAATTTTACCTGCCATTTGTGCGTCCATAGCATGCGATTAAAAGGGGATTATAGCGAAGCAAAAACGGGCTGTAAAGGCAAAAGGGATGACTATATAGTATTGAGTTTTCAGGTTTTAGTTTTAAGTTACTTTGTATTATGGCTTTAGGAACAGGTAATAGAGCCGTCCTTCCTGGTAGGTCTGGCCTGCGAGTTTTCCGGCATCATCGCCTATTCCGAGGTAAATATCACATCGGCCCGGTGCGCGGATTGCGCCGCCGGTATCCTGGTCGAGGGCGAAGCCGGAGTATGGGTCGATATAGATTTGGCCTGCTATATTTCGGGGAAGATAAGTTGATAAAAACGTCAGGCATGCGCGGGGAAATATCGATTTGTCTGTGGCGATGGTTCTAAACGGAGTAACCGGCTCATTTATACTGCCGTGCGGCGGGTTTTCCTGGCTTTTGAAGAATACGAATCGGGGATTCAAATGAGTATAGTGTTTGATAAGTGAAGAGTTGGCTTTGAAGAAATCGATCATAGCCGCCAGACTAACGCGGTCGGAGGCAATTTTGCCGTCGCTGACAAGCTGTTTTATTACGCTTCGATACTCGTGACCATTGTTTGCGGCGTAGCCATAGGTTACGAGTTGCCCATCAGGCATGCGAATCTTTGCGGAGCCCTGAACATGGGCGACGTAGACCTTGAACGGGTCGTCGAGCCAGACGATTTCGTTGCCGGTGAACATATTGGAGTTTTCGATTTCGGCTCGTGCGGGGTAGGGAGTAATCTGTCCATCGGGGCCTCGTCTGCCGAGTATTTGGCCCTCATTGCCTTTGACTAAGTCATCCGGCTGACGATAGAGGGGATATTTGAATGTTTCGGTTGGAGTTGTGGTGCCGTCGAAGATTGGGGTGTAATAGCCGGTGAAAAGGACTGTGCCGCGGTCGTCGCAGCCGACGGAGATATAAACGTCGAATTTCTGCTGAATGGCGTCATTAAGCTGCCTTCCTTTAAGGCCTGAATTGAGAAGCTCTTTAAAGGCAATCAGTGAATCAACAGCCTGGCGATGCGTGATATCGCCATAGGGGAAGTAACGCCGGCTGGAGGGCTTATTCAGGAAGTGCAGCGAGTTATCGATGGCTTCGGAGAGGTTAAAGAGATTATGGCAGGCGTCGGTGAAATCGGGGATATCCGTGGGATTGGTAATTTTTCGCAGCGCAAGCTGGCCGGGCGGCAGGGGTCTGTCATATTCCGGGACTATACGGGCCTGGGGTTTCTGGCAGCCGACGGCGATGAAAGTAAGGATTAGCAGATTGGCTGTAAGCAGTATTCTGTTGTTCATAACTCTCTTTCTCTTGTCAAAATAGGGAATTGCTGTTGTGGCACTATAGATGAAGTGTCGGCGAAGTGATTGATTATTCTTTAATGTTGCGAGATGGATTACGGGGCAGGCGAATTGTCAGAAGCTTTTGAAAAAATGCGCAAAAAGAAGGAGCATCACTGGGGTCTCATAAGCACCCACACCCAAAATGCTTTATGAGAGCCACGCAGATGATACTCCTCGTATTCTTGTAACTACGGTCAAGTTGCCAATCATAAAGTCCTTCAATAATATATAATAGGCAAAACACACGATGTTACGCAATCAGAGCATTCCTGATTTTTGAGGTAAAAATACCTGATGTGGGCGTTTTAGGTAATTTATACCGGTGGATGCGGTATTTAAGCTTATGTATCGAGCGAGGTCAGGCCTTTGCGAATGGCATATTTGGTTAGCTCAGCAACGGTGTGGATATCCAGCTTGGCCATTATTTGTCTGCGGTGAGTCTCAACGGTTTTAGCGCTTATATGCAGTTTTAGAGCGATTTGTTTTGTAGAACTTCCTTCGGCCATAAGCTGCAGGACCTCCCGTTCTCTGTCTGTAAGGACCTCTGAGCTGGAAAAATCCGTTTTGGAGAGGCGGTGGAGATAGTCTTCAACTACAACACCGGATATGGCGGGGCTAAGATAAGTTTTATCGTCGATTACGGTTCGTATGGCCCTTGTAAGCTCTTCGAAGGCACAGTCTTTTAAGAGATAGCCGGACGCGCCGCTTTTTAGCATTTCGGTTACGAAAAGGGCATCTGAATGCATTGAAAGGGCGATGATTTTAATGTCGCTTGATTGTGAAAGAATTTGGCGGGTGGCTTCGACACCGTTCAAATCGGGCATAGTTACATCCATAATAATAACGTCCGGCGCCAGTTCTGCTGCCAGCCGGACTGCTTCTCTGCCGTTTTCGGCCTCGGCCACTACTTCGATATCCTTTTGTTTTTCGAGCAGTGAGCGCAGACCCTGTCGTGTGATTTTATGGTCGTCTGCTAAAAGGATTCTCGTACTCATTTTTTCTCCTTCGGTTTTTTGGTTTTTGTCTCGATGGGCGCGGTAAGTATAACCTGGGTCCCTTTTCCGGGCTTCGAGCGGATATCAATACTTCCACCTATCAGGTCAAGCCGTTCTCGAATATTGAACAGGCCGAAGCCGCCTTTTGTATAGTCCCTGTTGTTTATGTTGGCCGGGTCAAAACCGCCGCCGTCGTCTTCAACTGTGATTCGAACCTGATTCCTCACTTTGCGGCTCGATACCGTAACCTTATCGGCATTGGCGTGCTTGACTATGTTGACTAAAAGTTCGCGAACTGCCTGGAACAGCAACACCCTCACATCTGTATCGAGTGTTTTAGTTTTACCGTCGTCGATGAAATCGGCCTTAAGATTGTATCTTTTTCTTGTTTGTTTTACAAGCCAGTCGAGGGCTGCCTCGAAGCCGAGTTCATAGAGAACCGGCGGGCTGATTTCAAATGTCAATGACCGGGTTACTTCGATTGTCTCGCCTATGAGGTCGGTTATTTCTTCAAGGGAATCGATATGTTCGGATTTTGCCGAATCGGTGAGTGATTCGAGTTTCATCTTTGAGATTGCCAGATTTTGGCTGATGTGGTCATGAAGCTCGGAGGCGATTCTGCGTCTGAGCCGCTGCTCTGCCAGCGAAAGCTGTGAGGCCAGGGAGCGCAATTGTTGCTGATAAATGAGGAGTTTTCCTTCGGCCTTTTTACGTTCTGTTATATCTTCGGCGGTACCCTCATAATAGAGAGTATTGCCTTGCTCGTCTTTGGCGGCAAAGGCGCTTTCTCGGACGAAAAGCTTAGTGCCATCACGTCTTATCCAGACAGACTCGAGCCCGAGAACTGTGCCCTTTTTCTCAACACGCTGCTTGAACATCGAGCGTGGAGTGGACGAGTCGAAGCCACCTTCTTCAAGGTTTAGTTTCGCCAGTTCCTCGAATGATTGATATCCCATCATTTTTACGAGTGCAGGATTCGCGAGAAGGATTTGTCCGTCGGGAGTTGTTCTGTAAAGGCCTATGACGGTATTTAGAAAGATGCTTCTAAATCGTTCCTCGGCCCTGCGGAGAGATTCTTCCGCCTGTTTACGCTCGACGATTTCACTTTGCAGGTTATCGACCGCAGTTGCAAGGTCAGCGGTTCTTTCGCGGACTCGAAATTCAAGCTCTTCGTGCGCCTTTCGGATCTGTTCTTCTGCTTTTGTGCGCTCGGTGACGTCTCTTATGAGGCCCTGTGTCGCGACTGCCTGCCCATCATTTAAAACAGGGGACGCATTAACCTCTATAAAAGCACGGCTTTTGTTTTTTCTGGTTATTTCGAGTTCAATTATCCCAGGATTTCGGTTTGATACTACTTCGCTAAAGTGTTGTTTTGCCCTGGACAATTCAGATTCTGTAATGAACTGCGTGAAGTGCTTTTGGAGCATTTCTTCCGGCTTGAGACCGAATATTCTTTCGCAGGCGGGCGATGTGTATGTTAAATAACCGGTAGCATTGGTCACAAAAATCATATCGAAGCTTCTTTCAGCTAGGCCCCTGAACTTCTCTTCGGATTGCCTCAGTGACTCCTCGGCTTGTTTGGCTGCTGTGATGTCATACATAATCCCCAAGAGATATAGAGGTTTTCCGTTGATATCTTTGACGATTCCGGCCTCGTCTCGCATCCAGACAAGGCGGTTATCCGCTGTTATCATACGATACTCCAAGCTGAACTGCTGTCCTTTTTGGTTGGCGGATTTGACCTCTGCCAGGACTCTATCCCGGTCTTGCGGGTGGAGAAGTTTTACCCATAAATTCGGGTCGGCTCGATAATCTTCCGGTGAAACCCCCAGTATATCGCGAACTTGTGGGCTTACGTAAAGAGTTGTGCTTGTATCATCAAGCGCGGCGGTGTATGTAATAGACGGAAGCTGCTCGACGAGAAGGCGGTATCTTTGCTCGCTTTCCCTCAGGGCCTCTTCGGCCTGCTTTCTTTCGGTAATATCAGTGAACAATCCAACATTGCAGGGACGTTCGTCTATGATGACATTGGTTGTATTGATGTCGGCATAGAATACCGTTCCATCTTTGCGAAGGCAGGGTAAATCCGGGGAGAGGGCTTTTTCACCTTTTGCCTGGGTTTCGAATTCCGCCAAAATGTGCGGCAATGATTCTTTTGGGTGAACGTCGTGAATACTCAGTTTTAGCCATTCTTCGCCGGTGTATCCGAACATCCTGCAAATGGCGGGATTAGCATATTTGAACCGCTTTGTTTCGATATCGGCGACAAGAATTCCTTCCGTGGCCGAATTGAATATGGCCCTGTATCTGGTCTCGGATTCCCGCAGGGCCTCCTCATCCTGCCTTCTCTGGGTAACATCCGTGAAAAAACCTACGTTGCATTGCTCCTGATTTATAAAAATGTTGGTCAGGTTGAGGTCCACAAAAAAAATGGTTCCGTCCTTGCAAAGACAGGGGATGTTTTTTAACAGCGTTTTCTTCCCTTCTTGCATTGAGGCGAAATCGGCGTCTATATTTGGATAATCTTCTTTGGGATGTAAATCGTATACGGTCATTTGGGCAAATTCTTCCGCGGTGTATCCGAACATTCTGCAAACGGCTGGATTGGCGTATTTGAGCCGTTTTGTTTTGGTTTCTGCTATAAGTATACCTTCGCTTGCTGTTTCGAAAATCGCCTTATATCTGGCCTCGGATTCCTCGAGCGCCTGGAGGACCCTTTTGCGCCTGGTGATATCGCGGTTTGCGCCGATGATGCCGATTATTTGGCCGTTGCTGTCGAACCAGGGCAGTTTCGTGACAAGCGCTACAGATATTTGCCCTGATTTATTTTTGCCTTCTGTCTCACGGTTGATTATGGGTTGTCCTGTTTTTATTATCCGTTGTTCTTCTTCCAGGAAACGATTTGCAATATCGGCGGGATATAAATCAAAATCGGTCTTACCCACGAGACCCTGCTGTTCACAGAAGTGATATTTTTCGACGGTCTTGTTGGCGAGGATAAATCGGCTGTTTGTGTCTTTGGCGTAAATATGGTCGGGCAGATTGTCAATCAGCGTCTGCAGCAGTGCTCGTTCTTTGGCAAGGTCCTGTTGCGTCTTTTTTTGTTCGGTTATGTCAACCGCGGTGGCGCATAAGATGTTGATTTTTCCGTCGATGCCTTTGATAGCCCAGTTGCTCATCAATGTAGGAAATTCGGTTCCGTTACGGTGAACATGCCAGACTTCTTTGTTCTGGATTCCCTTGCCCGTTTCGAGAAGACGTTTGTTTGTTTGGTCTACGGTCTCCATCTGGGCCTGAGTATGGAAGATTGACAGATTTTTCCCGATAAGCTCTGTAACTGTGTAGCCGTGCATATCGGCGAAGCTGTCGTTGATATAAATGATGTTGCCCTCTATATCGGACATCGCGCAGCCATAAGGCGCCAAATCGGCCATCTTTCGAAATTGCTCGAGCTGCTCTTTAGTTTTGCCGTTATGATTCATGTTGGATTTTATTGCATCCCGAATGTTTTAAGCCAAAGTTCGGTTTCGCTTTCGGTCAGTCCTTTTCGTTTTGCAGTCGGTTCTCTGTCCGGTTTTCTTTTGTTGAGCCGTTTTTTAACGTTTTCCCAGAAGATTTCGGATTTTACACTTTTTGCCTTCCGTGCGCGTGCGGCATCGCGCAATCTGCGGTCACTGCTGACGATGGTTAATAGCTTTGTAGCCGTGTTTTCGAGTATTCTGTGCTCAATGACGGTATCGCAGTCGGTGGTCCGGCCCGAGAATGCAAGATCTATATTTTTTAAGTTATTGAATTCGCTTTTGTCCGGCGGGCCTATCCCGTCAAACACGATTTCCGCCTTTTCACGAACCAGGCCGAAATACGTATCGAGGATTCGGCACAAATGAGCGTCCGTTACGGATTTACTGTCTTCCGAGTTATGGATGGACCAGAGCAGATTATGCCCGTCTATAATAACCGGCATGGCTTAATCTTCTGAAGAAAACCTAATTTCCCCGCCGACAATCGTCTTTTCGACTTTTGCCTTGACCGCCCACCCATTGTAGGGACAGTTCCTGCTTTTTGAGCGGAATTTATTTACGTCGATTTTATATTCGGCATCAGGGTTGATGATTGTTACGTCGGCCTGTTTGTTTTTAGTCATTGTCCCTTTATCTACGCCGATGATTTTGGCCGGTTTTTCCGTCATCAGCCGGATTAATCCGGGCCAGTCGAGTATGCCCGGCTCAATCAGCGCCTTGACGTAGAGCGCCAATGCGCATTCCAGGCCTGCTATCCCGAATGGGGCCGCGAGAAATTCGAGCTCCTTTTCGTTTTGCAGGTGCGGGGCGTGGTCGGTAACAAGCGCGTCGACGAGGCCGTCGGCAATCGCCTTTTTGAGTGCATCGATATCCTTTTGAGTTCGAAGCGGTGGATTTACCTTATAGTATGTGTCGTATTCGGCACAGGCCTGTTCGGTCAAAAGCAAATGATGCGGCGTAACCTCGCATGTTACAGGCAATCCTTCCTTTTTCGCAGCGCGTATGAGTTCGACGGACCCGGCCGTCGAGATATGCTGGGCGTGATAGCGAACTGTTCCTGATTTTAATTTTTTGACAAGCTGAATATCCCTCCAGAGCATTGCCTCCTCAGCGAGGGGGTCAAGACCGGGCAGGCCGAGTATCGTCGAATAGTAGCCGGAATTCATTACGCCGCTGCCGGCGATTCGGTCGTCCTGGCAGTGCTGGGCGATGACAACGTTGAACATCTGGGCGTATTTTAGCGCCCGCATCATTACTGCCGGGTCCTGAACGCCGGAGCCGTCGTCGGTAAAGCCGACCGCACCGGCGTCGGCCATAAAGCCCATCTCGGCAAGCTCCACGCCCTTTTGGCCTTTTGTTATTGCACCCATAGTATAAACGTGCGTTTTTCTGGCCTGCCTTGCTTTGCGGTGAATGTATTCGACGTCTGTCTCGTCTTCCACGGGGGGTTTGGTATTGGGCATACATACGACCGATGTAAAGCCGGCTGCGACAGCCGCGGCCGAGCCGCTTGCGATAGTTTCCTCTTCTTCATCGCCCGGCTCGCGGAAATGCACGTGTATATCGATTAGGCCCGGCACTACGAGTTTGCCTTTGGCATCGATGACATTGGCAACGGTTTTTTTGATTTGCCCGACTTCGGCGAATTTTTCGTCAACAATGAGCACATCGCACTTTTTATTGATGCGATTGGCCGGGTCGATGACCGTTCCGTTTTTTATCAGAAGCTCTTTGCTCATAAAAGAATTTTGCTCACCTTGCCGGTACCGGCTGAATCTGCAATTCCTTATCGTATTTCATCGTGTAACTGTATGTTATCACACGCGCCTTGTCCGTGACCGTATTGGGTGCAAGCTGCAAATCCCATCTCAATAAACCCTTGTCTTTCAGTGTTCTTACGTAATCGGGGTCGTTTGACAACGGCGTATTTGTCTCGAAGGCCTGTATCTGAAGTTCATTATCTTTCGTATAGGGTATGCGCTCAAGAAGTTGCAGCTTAACATTTGTATTTTTGTAGTTCTCGATTGCGATACGATATTCGAATGTGTCGATTCGGTTGCCGAAAAGCGTATTGACTTTCTTGTCCTTGAATTCTCTGCTGATACGTATCTGGCTGTCCACGCCGAATCCGGCGGTGAATTTCTCGCCCATAGTGACCAAATCGATATTACCCCTGCCCGCGAATTCGCCGTCCCGATACATGCTTGCCGGTCCCGCGAGCAAAATTGTATTGCTGTTATTGCTGATATCGCCCTGAAGATATACATAATCGGTTAATATCGGTGAGCCGACGGCGTAGAAGTCCGTCTTACAATCAAAGAATGTAATCTTGACAAGCTGCTGCGCAGTTTTGCTCGGCACCGATAATCGGCCGGGAATATCGTATGTTACGCTAACTCCCTCCACTCGGGCGATTCTCCTGGTCTGGGCCTTGATAACCTGGACCTCATCGAGGTCTGCCTGAAGCTCCATCACTTGTTGTGCTACCGCCGCCCTGTTAAGCATCTCCTCGCCTGCTTTGCCCTTTACTCCTGCTTCGTGGCGCATTGCTACATTGCTCGCCATTTGCTGGCTGAGGTCTCTGTATTCGTATCCCGACCCATAAGTTAATCCGGAATCTTCCTTGTCTACTTCCCACCTTCCTGCCCTCGACGAGGACGGGATTGGCTGGCCGAGCTTGACCTCCATCGGCTCCACGCCGGGCGGTGTCGCTATCATTGCCGGCTGGGCCGTCGATAGCTGAACCGTTACATCGTTCCAGTCTTCGCCGCTGGTCTGAAAAATCAGCGCGTTATATTCCACCGTTACCAATCCGTCGGCCGGCCGGGCACGCAGATTATACTGGGCCAGCCATTGGGCGCCGTCGACTAAATAACTGAGCTTAAGTACGGACCTGCCTTTTTTGTTCTGCGTCAGATTAATGACCGCTTCACGCTCGAAGGTGCTTACCTGGGAGCGGAGCTTGTTCAATTCGCGTACGAGGTTATCCATCTCTTTGTTGAGGTCTTGCTGTCGGGACTCACAGGCTACTACGTTCTCGTGGTATTTTACGGCCTTTGTTTCGAGGTAATCAGCCAGCGTCTCGATGGCTTTCGGCTGAATCGGGGCGCGGTTCGGGTCGGCTTGGCCCACGTTTTCAAATAAATCCCAACGGTCTGAGAATCGGCTGTACATCCAGTTGGCAATGTCCATGTCTCTTTTGGTCTGGAACTGATTCTTTTTTACCTGTTCGATATTTTCTTCAAGTTCCTTTACTTCCTCGCGTGTGTCTTCGGTGATTCTTTTCTCGCGGTAACGAACGCTGGCGATGGATACTCCATCGGGCCCTGTAGCGCTTAAGCTATCGGTAATGAGCCGGTCGGGCATATTTGTAACGACTATTTCAGAGCTGCCTGCGGGCAAGTCCACTTCGATTGTCCGCGTAACAAGTGCCTGGCCGCGGTATATGATGACATCCGAGGCCTCGCCCCTTGTTTCGACGATATTTGCCGCCGAGGCGTATCCTGAACCGAGCAAAATTAACGCTATGAAACAATAGATATACGTTTTCATTTTTGCCCTCCGAATCTGTTTTGTGTGTGTTTTAGTTTGTTTCATTTTTTTTATGCCTGCTGAGCGGCCGCCTGATTGACGAGGAATAATACCGCCATCCGAACGGCCACGCCGTTGGCGACCTGCTGCAAAATAACGCTGTTTTTCCCGTCCGCTACTTCGCTTTCCATCTCAAGCCCGCGATTGATTGGGCCCGGGTGCATTACGAGTATATCGGGTTTGGCCCTTTTCATACGCTCGACGGTCAATCCGAACCGGTGCGAGTATTCGCGAACTGACGGGAATGGGTTGCCGCCCAGGCGTTCGAACTGGATGCGGAGCATATTTATTACGTCAACTTTTTCTATAACTTCATCGAGTGAATAGCTGATTTTGACGGGTAACTGGTCTGCTTGAGAGGGCATAAGCGTCGGCGGGCCTACGAATATTACTTCGGCCCCGAGTTTTGTCA
>CAYLYB010000002.1:60793-62020 GCA_964387605.1 uncultured Pirellulales bacterium
GAGGGCATAAGCGTCGGCGGGCCTACGAATATTACTTCGGCCCCGAGTTTTGTCATCGCCCACATATCGCTGCGTGCCACCCTCGAATGGGCGATATCGCCGACGATTGCGATTTTGAGGCCCTTGAGCGTGCCTTTGAGTTTTCGAATTGTATAGACGTCTAAAAGCCCCTGTGTGGGGTGTTCGCAGAAGCCGTCGCCGGCATTAACGACGCAGGCATTGATGCACTTGCTCAGCAGTTTCGGCGCGCCCCCGGCGCCGTGGCGGATAACGACAATATCGATACCCATCGCTTCGAGGTTGCGCGCGGTATCGAGCAGCGTTTCGCCCTTGCTGACGGAACTGTCTTTTTTGGTGAATTCGACGACGTCGGCGCTTAACCGATTGGCGGCAAGTGTAAAGCTGTTTCGTGTGCGGGTGCTGTCTTCGAAAAACAGATTAACCACCAGCTTACCTCTCAGCGGAGGGGCTTTTTTCACGGCTCGGCTGCTTATCTGCTCGAAGCCCGCGGCCGTATCGAGTATATAACTTATCTCTTCTGCGGTAAGCTCTCGCAGGCCGAGCAGATGTTTGCGATGCCATTTGCTTTTTTTCGTTCTGGTCTTCGTAGCCATATTCCGCGTAATACTCAGCTTACATTAAATCCGGTTTTATTCGATAATAACTTTTTCTTCGCCGTCAGATTCCTCCAAGAGCACCTGAACGAGTTCTTCAGGTTCGGCGTCTGCCTCATAGCCGGCATAGTCGGCCTGGATGGGGTATTCTCTTCCGGCCCTGTCGACAAGAACCGCCAGACGAATGGCCTTTGGTCTGCCAAGGTCAATAAGTGCATCCATCGCCGCGCGTGTTGAGCGGCCGGTGTGGAGTACGTCATCGACTAAAATTATTATTTTGCCGTCGATATCGAAGCCGATTTCGGTAGTGCGGACCTGCGGCTGGGAGTCGCCTTGTGGGGAGTTGAGGTCGTCGCGGTAGAGAGTTATGTCGAGTGTTCCGCAGGGGACGTCGCTATCCATTTTTTCGGATAACCGCCCGGCCAGGCGCTGGGCGATGATTTCGCCCCGGCTGCGAATCCCGATTATAGCTATTTCAACGCCATCGGGCGTGTCGGTGACAATACGGGTTGCCAGCTTGTTTAGGATCCCGTCGATTTGTTTGGCGTTCAGCAATACTTTCATTATTCCCATGTATTATCCTTTCATTTCAAGACATACTCCTCCCTTAGGG
>CAYLYB010000003.1:0-57729 GCA_964387605.1 uncultured Pirellulales bacterium
TTACGGATTTTTTCTTCATTCCCGGCCACACTTTATAGAACACAAATTTCCAATAACGGTCCGCTTCCTTATTAACATCACGATGCAGTATTATATAATCGGCACCGCTGTTTTTGATGGAATTTATATCTGCTACGGATACATAAGGGCCTTTAGGTATGTGCGCCTGCCATGGCACAATGCCGATTAACATTTCTTTTTTGTGCTGAAGATAATAATTACGATAAAGGAAGACCGAGTTACCCATTATATGCGGGATTTCAATTATCCGCAGTGGTTCTTTTGAATTAATGAGAGTATTGTAGAAATCGGGGATACCATTCCATGGCACATCAAAGGCGGGCAACTGCACTAAATTAAAATAGCTGTTCTCGAAAGGCCCGTCGTCGGTATGCCTTAGTCCGAGCGGGCCGGTCGCAAACATTATCGCCACAAGGGTCACTCCGGCCAATAGCTGAGCATAGCCCGGCCATTTTAGTCGAGACAATGTATACACAAGGAGCCACGAAATGAGCATAAGCATAAACGGAAGCGAAACGAGGATATATCTGGCATATGCGTAAGGTTCGCCCAGAGGACGGGTGATATACAGTCCAGCTATGGGGCCGATTATAGCCGCCATAAAGAAAATCGCCATATCACCCTTATGCTTGATATATCTTATCAAAGCAACGGCGGTTAGGGTAATCAGTGCGACACCGGCCAATCGTGTTCCCATTAAAACAGTAGCAATATCGATAGGGTTCATATCTATGATTTTGCTGCGGCCCGATTTTAATTCGATAAATTTTTGAAGAGATTGTCGTGCGGGCCAGTAAAGAAGCAGACAAATTAATATGCTGCATATAGTGCAGCCCAGGAGCCAGTTTCGGTGAGCGTGCCATTTTTTGCGGACAAACAGTACTAACACCGCGGCAGCGCTTAACGGTAGTGTAAAAGCAAAAGCAGTAAGGTGCAAAAAGGGTAGCAGGCCGCTGCTTAAGGCAAAAACGATATACCAGAATGGGTTTGGCTTGTCCTTTTCAACGGCGCGCTGGAGCGCATAGGCGCATAACAGGGCAAAAAACACGCACAACGAATATGAACGGGCGTAGCGCGAATAAAAAATGTGCATTGAGTTGGCAGATAGCGCAATTGCTGTTATCAGGCCAGCAGTTTTGCCGACAAGTCTCGAGGCAACAGGATAAATAATCAACAGTGTCGCTATTGCACCGAGAATAGCGGGCAGGCGGTATGCAAATAGACCCGCTCCGAATACATCCACGGCGAGCTTTTGAAGCAATGGAAGGGCGGTGCCTGAACCGTATTCGTCATAATATCTGAATAATTCGCCGTAGGGCTTGTCGAGGTTCCAAACGCTGTGGTATTCATCGCCGAACAAATGCACGCCGTGAATGGAGGAAAGAGAGAAATATCCGCCGAAGACAACAGCAATAGCGATAACAGCATATATCAGCCAGGAAGGCGGGTTATCGTTGTAAGTATATTCTACCTTACGAGTCAAAGCGAAATATCCCGTTTTGTATTAACAGATTTACGGTTTTTATTCATATCATTCGACGTAGCCAAGAGAACGCAGTTTTTCTTTTTCCTTGGGTGTAAGTATTAATCCTTCGTCTGAAACATCCAATTGTAATAAATCCTCCGTGCAAAAATTTTGCAGGCGACGGTTTAGATTTTTCCGCAGTTGAGCATAGTCCGAGCTATCAAAGAGGTTATTTTTTTCGCCGGGGTCGACGGCGAGATTATACAGTTCATAATTGCCGGTTGAATGTGAATAAATAAGTTTCATATCACCTGATATCACGGCCGAGTTATGATATTGTGGAAACTGCCTGATATTCATTTCAACGAAAATATCTCTTTGTCCGGCATCAGGCCGGCGCAAATCGATACCCCTTAAGCCCTTAGGCGGTTTGATATCGGTCATAGCGCAAAGCGTCGGGAAAAGGTCCAAATGCTGGACAGTATCTTTTCTTCTTGCCGGAGCTGCATTTGGATATTTGATAAGGAGTGGGACGTGTATGAGGGGCTGATAGAGATTTTCGCCGTGGCAGAAGTAATAGTCGTGCTCACCGAGGCACTCACCGTGGTCGGATGATATTATAATTATCGAGTCATCATATAAAGCGAGTTCCTTGAGTTTTGCGAGCAGTCGGCCGAGGTGCTCGTCCTGGTAGCGAATTTCACCTTTATACTGCGAGAGGTAGTAGTAATAATCGGCTATATCACCGAGCCGCTGATAGGTCGGTATTCCGCCATGGCCGAAGACGCTGCTGTTGAAAGTAATGAACTTCGAGCGTGGATTTTGTTCGAGGAACATCGTTGAATAGGGCGGTGGCGGGACGTAAGGGCCGTGAGGGTCCTGATAGTGAATCCACATAAACAAGGGATTTTTTCGATGATTCTCGAGCAAATCTACGGCGGCATCGGTCGTAAAGGGGGCGATACGTTCGGGGTAAGGCCTTGATACTTCCAATCGTTCCAATTTATCGTCGTATATATCAAAGCCCTGTTCAAAACCATTTTTTTTCCTCAGCACATAGTTGCTTACGACCGCGGCGGTGGTGTAACCGTTTTTTTGGAGCAGCTCTGCTATTGTCAGTGCTTCGGCCGGCAGTCTGCCTGATATGACTTTCGTTTCATGAGGATAAAAGCCGGTGAGCATAGCGGCAAAACTGAATCTTGTTGCCGAGGCCTGAGAATAGCAATTTTCGAATATTACGGATTCGGCGGCAAACTCATCGATATGGGGAGAGATGCCGCCGGCCTGGCCGTAGCAGCCGAGATAATCCTGACGGAGCGTATCGATTGTAATCAAAAAAACACTTGGTCTTTTTTTCGAGCGTTTTGTATTCCTGCAGCCGTTTACCCATATCGCCGTACCGAGACCTCCTGCAATTAGTGTCCTTAATCCCTGCTGAATCAAATCACGTCTATTGACCTGTGCAGAGAATCCGAATTCCCCAGTGTTATCCATTACTATACCCAACTAATAACCAGTATGTAACAACAGTTTTCAAGAATATAACAGTTTACCTTTATAGGCATTTATTTAAAGAAAGTGGTAAAAAAAACTTATTCAAGATAACCAAGAGATTTGAGATTTTCGATTTCGCGTTGAGTGACTTCCCTGCCGTCGGCCGGCTGTGTTTTCAAGAGGTCTTCTTTTGCGAGGCGCTGCAAGCGTTTTTTCATATTTGAGGCCTGGTCGATATACTCGGGCCTATCTGCAAGATTATCTTGTTCAACAGGGTCCGAAGCGAGGTTATAAAGTTCCCATTTTCCCAGGATGGGGGTGTAAATCAGCTTCATATTATTGAATATCAAGGATAGTTTGTGCCATTCCTTAATCTTATTATTGTTCATTTCCGCAAATATCTCTCTTTGATTCGGACACGGCAGGAGTAGATTGTGACCGCGAAGTATGCGTTGAGGTCTAAGGCCGGCAAGAGTGCGAATAGTAGGCATAAGATCTATGTGCTGGACAATATCGGTTCGACGTTCGGGATTTTTATCGGGGTATTTAATAATCAGCGGAACTTGTATCAGGGGCTGATAGACATTTTCCGTGTGACAAAAGTAATAATTGTTTTCGCCAAGGCACTCACCGTGGTCGGAAGAGAAAATAATAACAGATTTGTCATAAAGGTCGAGTTTTTTGAGAGAGGCGATAAAACGTCCGAAGTGCTCATCCTGGTATCGTATTTCGCCCTGATATTGCGAAAGATAATAGTTATAGTCCGTACTATCGTCGAGTTTCTGGTATATGGGAATTCCTCCGAAACCGGATAGCTGAGGATTTGGCTGGATTGGTCGAGGAGGCCGGCTTTTATCATAAAACATCGAGTTATAAGGCGGCGGCGGCGTGTAGGGGCCGTGCGGGTCCTGATAGTGAATCCACATAAAAAGCGGGGTGTAGCGGTATTGGGTTAATAACTCTATGGCCCTATCCGTTGTGCTTTGCGCCACACGTTCGGGATACGGTCTGAATGATTCTTTTTGCTGCATAGTGTCGTCATAGACCAGGAAACCCTGTTCGAAGCCCCTGGGTTTTGTAAGGACATAATTGCTGACAACGGCAACGGTGTTGTAATCGCTTTTTTGTAAAGCTTCTGCTATTGTATCGACGCCAGGTGGCAAAGCTCGCATCATAATCTGTGTTTCATGAGGGTAAAAGCCGGTGTGTATGCTGGAAAAGCTATAGAGGGTTTCCGGTGCGTGAGAGTAACAAAGCTCATAAACTGTGGCATCGGCAGCAAAATTGTCGGTATTCGGGGATAAGTCAAGGGTTTGTCCATAACAGCCGAGATAATCTCGACGGAGAGTATCCACTGTAATCAAAAAAATGTATGGAAGCTGACTGCGGCGGAGTGACTTTCGGCAGCCGGCGACAAAGATATTGGCTGTAATCGAACCAGCAAAAGCGGATTGCAGGGTGGCCTTCAGGATA
Source organism: uncultured Pirellulales bacterium (assembly GCA_964387605.1). Classification (GTDB taxonomy): domain Bacteria; phylum Planctomycetota; class Phycisphaerae; order Sedimentisphaerales; family Anaerobacaceae; genus Fen-1362. The sequence goes on from CAYLYB010000003.1 coordinate 4,454, forward strand.
TTGCGCCGCGTAAGAAGTGAATTCGTATTTTTTTCAGTTTTAGTCTTCACTTCAATGCCAAAAAATTACGCTTTTTGAGTTTGAAAGAATACACTATTATAAGGTTTGAATTTTGCCGGTTCAAGAGTTATTTCTTGTTGAAGGGTATTTGACGGACTATGCCTAAAGTTATCTTTAAGGCGGTATTATGACGAAGACAAAGCAAATAGAACAAGTTAAATCCAGGGATGTATCAGTTTGCGAATCCAGACATTCGTATTTGTGGTGCTGGATTATTTTAGCGGTGATAATATTATGTGCGGCTGTTATTCGTGGTCGGCTGCTTTCCATACCGTTAGAACGTGATGAGGGTGAATATGCCTATATAGCACAACAGATGTTGGAAGGTGTGCCTCCTTATATTTCGGCGTATAGCCTGAAGCTACCCGGAATTTTCGGTGTATATGCGACGATATTCGCGTTTTTCGGCCAGTCAATCGAATCGATACATCTGGGCCTGCTGATTGTCAACGCGGCAACAATATTTATTATCTTTCTATTGGTCAAAGCACTATTCGGGCCCACAGCCGGTGTTTCGTCTGCAGCGGCATTTGCCGTTTTATCCCTGTCTCATACGGTTTTGGGCCTGTCGGCCAATGCCGAGCATTTCGTTTTGGTGCCAGCTCTTGCCGGAATTTTACTGATAGCCAATCCTAATAAACATCCCAGTTTGCGGATTATATTTATCGCAGCAGTTTTACAAGGTCTGGCATTTATAATAAAGCAACACGGAGTATTTTTGGGATTGTTTTGCGCGGGATACCTGTTTTATCGGGAGTTTCGTCGGCGTCCTATTGACTGGAAGCGGGTCATTATCGGTCAGCTTGTTTTTATGACGGGGGCAATTTTGCCTTTTGCAGTAGTTTGCCTCATCATCTGGAAGACAGGAGTGTTTGAAACCTTCTGGTTCTGGACATTTACTTATGCACGTGAGTACACTAAATTGATTTCCCTGTCATTTGCCCCGAAGATTCTTTTATTTCATTTGGGCGAAATGATTAGTTTTTCGACGCTCATATGGATTCTCGCTCTTCTTTGTCTTCCCATACTTCTATTCATTCGGCGAATCCGAGCTTACGCACCTTTTCTCATTGGGCTGTTTATATTTTCATTTCTTTCCGTTTGCCCTGGATTTTATTTTCGAAGGCATTATTTTATACTGTTTATGCCTGCTTTAGCGATATTCGCCGGAGTAGGTTTTACGACATTATGTTCACTTTTAACTCGCAGGTTTTCACAACCCGGTCGGGTGGTTATAATCTGCATAATCGGACTGGCTGTGGTTTTCACCTCGCTGTATCAGGAACGGCTTTTTCTTTTTCTTAATAATCCCAACACCACGTGCAATCTTATTTACGGTTCAAATCCTTTCGTGGCTTCAATAGAGACGGCACGTTTTATCCGCGACAATATAAATGAAGGTGATAAAATCATGGTTTTAGGTTCAGAACCCCAGATTTACTTCTACAGCCATCGAAAAGCAGCCACACATCACATATATATGTACCCCATGATGGAAGAGCACGCATATGCGGCCGAAATGCAGGATGAAATGATTCAAGAAGTCGAATCCGCCGAGCCGGAAATTCTGGTTTATGTAGGTTTTTATACGTCATGGATACCGACTAAGGAAACGGTGAAGAAGATTTTTGAATGGGCCGGTCCATATATTTCAGAAAACTATGAAAGAATAGGAATCGTTGAGTTCGATGCCAATAGAAAACCGATTTATCGCTGGAAAGAACAATCAGCCAGCTATAACCGAGAGTCAAAAGACCGGATCGTCGTTTATAAGCGAAAACACTGAGGATAGTTTATTTGACCTTCCGGTGACACGGTAAATCTGCTATAATAGCGGTATGTATGCAGATAAAAAAGTCGTTGTAGTAATGCCCGCATATAATGCCGCAAGGACACTGCAGCAGACGTATGATGAGGTGATGGCGCAGAACATCGTCGACCTTGTTATTATTGTAGACGATGCGAGCGGCGACGAAACGGCTGACGTAGCTTCAAAACTCGAAAACACCGTTGTTCACGTTCATCAGGAGAATCGCGGCTACGGCGCCAACCAGAAGACCTGTTACAAGCTGGCCCTCGAGCATGGCGCCGATATTATCATAATGGTCCATCCGGACTACCAGTACACGCCCAAGCTGATACCGGCAATGGCCTCTATGATTGGTAACGGTCTGTATCACTGCGTACTCGGCTCCCGCATTTTAGGCGGTCAGGCGCTTAAGGGTAATATGCCCCTTTATAAGTATATCTCGAACCGTTTTCTTACTTTGATTGAAAATATGCTCACCGGCGCCAAACTTTCCGAATATCACACCGGCTACCGGGCGTTTTCGCGTGAATTGCTGGAAAAGCTGCCCATAGATGCCAACAGCGATGATTTTGTCTTCGACAACCAGATGCTGGCGCAGATTCTATGGCACGGTTATACAATTGCGGAGGTAAGCTGCCCGACCAAGTATTTTCCCGATGCTTCGTCCATAAACTTTGCCCGCTCGCTGAGGTATGGTTTCGGGTGCCTGTGGACGGGGCTGCAGTTTCGCCTGTCGAGGTCAGGGATTATGAAGTCCGAGTTGTTTGAACCCCGGAATAAGCAGTGACAGAAGCGGGGGGCAAGCACGGAATTATTATTCATTTGACACTACGGGCAATTGCTAAATATAGTTTCAGCTATGCCTAAGAAAAGCAGCACTCTTTATATAATCGATGGGCACGCCCATATATACGCGGCGTATTTTGCGCCGATGCGGCCGCTTACAAGCCCATCGGGTGAGCCAACCAAGGCGACGACTATCTTCACGACGGCTATACTGGGGCTAATAAAGAGCCAAAAGCCCGATATGCTCGTTGTGGCGATGGACAGCAAGGCCAAGACCTTCAGGGCCGAGATTTATCCGCAATACAAGGCAAATCGGCCCCCTATGCCGCCCGATATGCCGGCTCAGATAGGCCGAATCGAAGAAATACTGGCCGCGATGAATATCCCTGTTCTTCGAATAGACGGCCTCGAAGCGGACGATTTGATAGGGACGCTTGCCAAAAAGGCGTCCGGGGCTGGTATCGATGTATATATCTGCTCTAAGGATAAGGACGTTCTGCAACTGCTCGATGACCATACCTTTGTTTTTGATACGAAGATGGGCACCAGGATTGATACGGCTTCGATGAAGAAAGATATGGAGGTTACGCCTGAACAGTTTCTCGATGTGCTCGCCCTTCAGGGAGACAGCTCTGATAACGTGCCGGGTGTGGCGGACGTTGGGCCGAAGACGGCTCTTGAGTGGATAAAAAAATACGGCACAATCGATAACCTTATGGCCCATGCGGAGGAAATCACAGGCAAGCGAGGTGATAACCTTCGCAAATCAAAAGAGATACTCAAGCTAAGTAAAAAACTGGTTACCATTGACTGTAATGCGCCCGTAGAACTCGATAAAGAAGCTTTTGCAGTGAAGCCGTTCGATAAGAAACGCCTGGCGGAGATATTTACGGAGCTTGGTTTTACCCGGCTTCTCGGGCAACTGGGCCTTTCGGCAGAGGCGAAGGAGACGGTCGAGGAAAAGCCGAAGGTTGAGCTGCGTGCGGTTGGCACCGGCGGGATTGGCTCGACGGCTAATATCAAGCACGATTACCAGCTCATCGATACGCCCGAAAGATTCGAGCGATTTTCGGCCGAGCTTAAAAAGCAAAAGTTTTTCTCTGTCGATACCGAGACGACATCGTTCAACGCGATGAAGGCGGAATTAGTGGGGATTAGTTTTTCGTGGCAGCCGGGCAAGGCGTTTTACATACCGGTAAAGGGGCCGATGGGCTGCAAGCATTTAGGTCTATCCCGAATAAAATCGAAACTTGGCCCCATACTCGCGGACAAGGGCGTCAAAAAAATCGGGCAAAATATCAAATACGATATGTTAGTGCTGCGAAACGCGGGCCTGCCTTTGAAGGGGGTTTATTTCGATACGATGGTCGCATCGTATTGCCTTGACCCATTGCGCAGCAGCCATTCGATGGATAATATGGCAATGGATTTCCTTAACTATCAGGCCATTCCGATATCCGATTTGATTGGCAAGGGCAAAAACCAGTTAAGCTTCGATATGGTCGATACCGCGGCGGCCTGCGAATATTCGGCTGAAGATGCTGATATAACATTGCAGCTTTATCAGTATCTGGAGGAACAGCTCGAAGGGCAGCAGCAGATAAGGGAGCTTTTTTACGACGTTGAAATGCCGCTTGTGGCGGTTTTGGCGGAGATGGAATATAACGGCGTCTCAATCGATACAGAGATTCTTGCGGATATGTCGAAAGACATCACCGATTCGATGACGCGACTGGTTGATGAGATTTATTCGGCGGCGGGGACGACTTTCAATATCGATTCGCCGAAGCAGCTTGCGGAGATTTTATTTGAGCATCTCGATTTGAAACCCGTTCGTTTAACCAAGACAGGCCCCAGCACCGATGCAGGGGTCCTGGAGGAATTAGCCGACGAGCACCCAATAGTAAATCTGATTCTGGAATATCGCACGTTAAGCAAGCTCAAGAACACCTATGTCGATAAGCTCGGCCTGCTTGTGAACGGTCGGACCGGCAGGGTTCACGCATCATTCAATCAGACGGTAACAGCGACCGGCAGATTGAGTTCGAGCAATCCAAATCTGCAGAATATCCCGATTCGCACGCCGTTAGGGAGCAGGATTCGTTTAGCGTTTGTGCCGAAGGAAAAAAGCGACTGTATTTTGAGCGCCGATTACTCGCAAATCGAGCTGCGATTGCTGGCGCAATTTTCGAAGGATGAGGCGCTGCGCAAGGCCTTCGCCGAGGACAAGGACATTCATAAATTTGTTGCCTCGCAGATTTATGACATCGATATCGACAAGGTTACTCCCGAGATGCGTTCGAGCTGCAAGGCGGTCAACTTCGGGCTTATATACGGCCAGGGCGCCCGTGCCCTGGCACGGGGGACGGGAATGAGCCAGCAGGAGGCGAAGAAATTTATCGATGATTATTTTGCCAGATACAGTTCGATTCGCGATTTTATGGATGATGTCGTCGAAAGCGCAAAAAAGGTCGGCTACGCCGAGACGATTCTGCATCGGCGGCGCAGTATACCGAATCTTCACAGCAAAAACGGAGGCAAGCGTTCTCAGGCGCAACGATTAGCTGTAAATACTGTAATTCAGGGTTCGGCTGCTGACTTGATTAAGGTCGCGATGGTCAATATCCAGCGAAAAATCGAGGCAGAAAACCTGCCCGTCAAAATGATTCTGCAAGTTCACGACGAGCTGGTTTTCGAGCTGCCGAAAGCGGAAGCAAAGAAGCACGCCGAATGGATTGCACAGGAGATGAGCGGTGCGATACATCTCGATATACCGCTCAAGGTCGATATTACATACGGGCCTAACTGGCTCGGCGATAAGTAACATAAGCGGTAGGTGTAGTTTTAATGCCAATCGAATGAATTTTGCATAACGAATATGCGGGCTGGTCTAATGGATTCGAAGGATGAAGAAAACATCAAAACCACGAGTCAAGAGGAGGGGACCCCGCTTTGTCTGGGATGCTTGAGGCCTGTTGACCCGCTTTATCATTATTGCCCGCACTGCGGGGAGGCGGTTGGGCAACTGACGCCTTATATACCTTTCGTAAATATCCGCTGGCAGATGAGCTTCTGGGGGAAGGCGTGGAGGCAGGTATGGTCCAGCGAAGTATCTTTTATGGGGCGTTTGTTTCGCTTATTCATGATTATGTGGAATGTTCCTATTCTGCTTTTAGGGCTGCTTTTCAGGCCCTGGCGGAATTCCAAAGAGGATAAAGCATCTTCAATGTCAAATCGGTCAAACCAGATGCACTTGTAGCCGGCAACTCAACTTATTGACCATCGGCAGTGTAATCCTTACAATCTCTGCGCTGGAGAACTGTGAGTTGAAGGCAGTTTAACTTCTACAGGAAAGGCGATATGGCAACTGTAAACGAGAATTTTTTGAAGCTGCAGGCGGGGTATTTGTTCCCTGAAATCGGCAAGCGCAGGCGGGCATTTCAGCAGGCGCACCCCGATATCAAGCTAATCAGTATGGGAATCGGGGACGTGACTCAGCCGCTTGCACAGGCGGTGATTGAGGCGATGCACAAAGCCGTGGATGAAATGGCGGACAAGAAGACGTTTCACGGCTACGACGACGGCGGCGTGGGCTATGAGTTCCTGAGAGAAGCGATAAGCGAAAACGATTATAAATCACGCGGCGTCGAGATTGATATCGATGAGATATTCGTTAGCGATGGGGCAAAATCCGATACGGCCAATATGCAGGAGCTTTTCGGGCCTGATAATGCAGTAGCGGTGACGGACCCGGTCTATCCGGTCTATATCGATACCAATGTGATGGCGGGCAGGACGGGGCGGGCAACAGGGCAGGGGACTTATGAAAAAATTGTGTATATGCCGGCGACCGCTGAGAACGGTTTTGTGCCGGAACCACCTGAGAAAAAAGTCGATTTGATTTATCTTTGCTTTCCGAATAATCCGACCGGGGCGGTTGCAACAAAAAAGCAACTGAAAAAATGGGTTGAATACGCAGGGAAAAACGGAGCAGTGATTTTATTCGACGCCGCATATGAGGCGTTTATCAGCGATGCCGATATACCCCATTCGATATACGAAATCGAAGGTGCGAAAGATGTTTCTATCGAGTTTCGCAGTTTTTCGAAGACGGCCGGCTTTACCGGTGTGCGGTGCGCGTTCGCAGTAGTGCCGAAGCAGCTCAGGGCCGACACAAAAGACGGCAGGGCGATTGAACTGAATCCCTTGTGGGCACGACGGCACTGCACGAAATTTAACGGCGTCTCGTATGTAACACAGGCGGGTGCGGCGGCGGTGTATTCCAAAGAAGGCAAAAAGCAGGTCCGCCAAACAATAGATATTTATATGGGCAACGCCAAACTCATACGGGAAACATTGGCCGAACTCGGCTATACGGTTTATGGCGGGGTCAACGCACCATATATCTGGCTGAAAACACCAAAAGGGCTTGGCTCATGGGAATTCTTCGACAAGCTGCTTAATGAGGCCCACGTGATAACGACTCCCGGTGCGGGTTTCGGGCCGGCAGGGGAGGGGTATGTGCGTTTAACGGCATTTGGCCAGCCCGCTGATGTAAAAACGGCACTCGAAAGAATCGCAAAAATTTAACCTCGATTTTGGACAGCATTAATTCGATGGGTAAATCCATTAGGGCTTATATCGGTCTGGGCAGCAACCTCGGCGACCGGAAGAGGTTTATCGAAGATGCCCTGCGAATGCTCGGCCAAACGCCTGACATTGAGGTTGTTACTGCAACCGGGCTGGTTCAAACCCAGCCGCTTGCCAATGCGGAGCAGGCGGGGTATCTCAATGCCGTTGCGGAACTGAGGACCGTCTTATCAGCCGAGCGGCTTCATCAACGTTTGCTCGAGATTGAAAATACGCTCGGCAGGTTCAGGGATGAAAAATGGGCGTCAAGGACTATTGATATCGACCTGTTATTATACGGCGACGAAATTATCGACAGCGATACGCTGATAATCCCACATCCGCAGATGCATTTGCGGTCGTTTGTGCTCAAGGGTTTATGCGAATTCAATCCACAATTAGCGCACCCTGTTTTGGGCGAGACGGTCGAAGTATTGGCCAAACGGCTGAACGGCGGAGATTTTGCGCCTTCGGAAGGACCTAAACTTATAAGTATCGCGGGCAATATCGGTGCGGGCAAGACCACGCTGACGAAAAAGCTTGCGGAGATTTTCTCCTGCAGGGCGGTATTCGAGGCATACGATACGAACCCTTTTTTGCCGAAAGTTTACGCAGGTAATACCGACCTTGCCCTCGACAGCCAGTTGTATTTTTTAGCCAGCAGAATCGAGCAATTGAATCCCGGCGTTCTTGAAAAAGGCGAGAATGTGATTACGGATTACATCTTCCAAAAGGAGCAGATTTACGCCAATACGCTGCTCTCCAGTGAACAGCTCGAATTATATAACAAAATTTACGCCTGTCTTTCGCCCGGCGTTAAGCAGCCGGATTTGGTCGTATACCTTCGAACTTCGCCGCGGCAATGCCTGCAGCGTATCGAGAGCCGAAACCGGCCATACGAGCGAAAAATCGAGCATGGCTTTCTACAAAAAATCGAAGCCGGCTATGAAGAGCTTATAGCCGGCTGGAAACAGTGCCCTGTTATTACGCTAACCGATTTCGATTGCTTAAATGAAAAGGGTGTTGAACGGCTTGCCGGACAGGTAAAATATTACGTCAACCCTAAAAGCACTTGCCCGTCCGGGCAGGTAAGTGAAAGTAAAAAGGCAGTATGAAGGTCGCGAAAACAATCAATTCCGTGAGAAAAGCCGTTGCCGTCGCACGCAGGGCGGGCAGGCGAATCGGCTTTGTGCCCACTATGGGTGCGCTGCACGAAGGGCATATATCGCTTATCGACAGGGCGGTAAAGCAATGTGATTTTATAGTCGTCAGTATTTTTGTGAATCCCACGCAGTTCGGCCCCGGCGAGGACTTCAAAAAATACCCAAGGCCGATGAAGGCCGATTTGAAAATATGCAGAGAGCACGGCGTCGATATCGTTTTTAATCCGACGCCGGAAGTAATGTATGGCGCCGAATCGCTTACATGGGTTGACGTCGAGAAGATAAGCGAGCCATTATGCGGGGGTTCGAGGCCGGGTCATTTTCGCGGCGTTGCGACGGTATGCGCAAAGCTTTTTAATATCGTCGGGCCTGATGTTGCATACTTCGGGCAAAAGGACGCACAGCAGGCGGTTTTGATTAAGCGTATGATCGCAGACCTCGATTTCCCGATAAAAGTCGTTGTTTGCCAGATAGTTCGCGCAGCCGACGGGCTGGCTCTTAGCAGCAGGAATAAATACCTGTCGAAACAGCAGCGGAAAGACGCGACGTGCATTTATAAATCACTTCAGGCCGGACGCAAAATGATTACGAAGGGGACAAAAGACCCGAAACGGGTGATTGCTGAAATGCGCAAGATACTGCGAACAGCCGACTCATTAAGTAGTATTGATTATATCAGTATTGTCGATACCGAGATGCTTCAGGATGTCAGCCGAATCGAAAGCAGGGTGCTGGTTGCGGTGGCAGCCAAATTCGGCCCTACCCGGCTAATCGATAATATGGTGGTGGACGCGGCAAAACGATAATGTATAATTAGCCCTTTGGTATTGAGTTCAAAGTAAGGCGGCAACTGATAATGTTCATAAAAATGTTAAAATCCAAGCTGCACCGGGCAACGGTCACTCAGACCCGTCTTCACTATCCCGGGAGTATTCTTATCGATTCAGCACTGATGAAGGCGGCGAATATCCGGCCTTATGAGACGGTGCTTATTGCCGACCTTACCAACGGCAACCGTCTTGAGACGTATGCCGTTCCGGCTCCGGCTAATTCCGGCCAGGTGATTATTTTGGGTGCGGCGGCGAAACTTGTTAAGAAAAATCATATTGTGATTATTTTCAGTTTTGCATACTGCAGTCCGGCTGAAGCGGATAAGCATAAGCCGAAAGTCGTTCTGCTCGACAAGCGTAACAGAATACGAAAGCCGGTTAGGAAGTCTTAAAACCAGCGGATGCATCCTGAACTTTTCAAATTGCCTTTTACGGAATTGACGGTCAAAAGCTATGGCCTGATGATGGTCATCGGCTTTTTAGTGGCTGTACATATAATCAGGCGGCTGAGCCGCAATATCACCCCCGACCCGATGATGATTACCAATGCCTCGCTGTATGCGCTTTTCGCTGGAATCGTCGGGGCACGGGTATTTTATGTTGTTCACTACTTCGACAGGTTCAGGGGCGATTTGCTGAGCGTCTTCGCGATTTGGGACGGCGGTCTCGAGCTGGTCGGCGGCGTTATTGCCGCGGTTACTGTTATCGCAATCTACCTGCGCAAACACAAACTTCCCGTTCGCAGATACCTCGATATTATCGCAATAGGCATGATGGCTGCCCTTGTTTTCGGGAGAATCGGCTGTTTCTCCGCCGGCTGCTGCTTCGGAAGGCCTACTGATTTACCCTGGGGCGTTCGATTTCCCTACGGCTCTCACGCCTATCGAAGCCAGGTTGAGCCGGATTTTGAGCGCTTCAGAAGCGAACCTTACCAGGTTCTCGCCGATGATTTTTTTTACTATCCCGACGGCGATAAACGAAGGGTGCGTGAATTAAAACCATATCAGGATTTAAGCCCACTGCAAAAAGAGATGGTAAAGAGCGGGCCATATCGTTGTCTGCCCGTCCACCCGACCCAGCTATACTCATCACTAAACGCGGCAGTTTTAACGCTTATATTGTATTTATTCTGGCGTAGGTCTCAAAGGGCACAGCAGCGAAAGGAAAAGCCGGGTATATTTGCCAAACCGGGAAACACGTTCGCTCTCATGTTCATTTTATACGGTATTGCACGTTTTTTTATCGAATACCTGCGCGACGACAATCCATTCGAGTTTGCCTGGTGGACCATTTATCAGGGCGGCACAATCTCGCAGAACCTCTGCATATATATGGTCATTCTTGGCGTAGTTTTGATGCTGGTATTTCAGAAAATGCCCTATGACAATCTCGTGTCCAGCCCCTTAAAGAAACAAAAAGGTTTGAATCGCCACAAGGTCAAGCCATAGCGATTTTACTGAACAATTCGCAGAAACTCTGCTATAATATCTAAAAGTCGGTTGTTTTGCTTATAGGGTAATTCTATGGGGCTCTACGAAAGAGACTACACCCAGCAGAGAGATGATGCAAATTTTCGGTATGCGCCGCGGATGCAATTCGGCCGGTCGAGGATGACGCCTGCCGTAAAATGGCTTCTTATTTCGAATATCGCACTATTTCTGCTTAACGGTCTTACTTATGACAAGTCGGGGGGGCTGACGCCATTACAAAAGTTATTCGTATTATATCCGGCTACGCCACTGCTTACTCTACAGCTTTGGCGGCTTATTACATACCAATTCATGCACTGGGGCCTGGGCCATATCTTTGTAAATATGCTCGCGTTGTTCTTTCTGGGGCCTTTGCTTGAAAGACATTGGGGGAGTAAGAAATTCATTACTTTTTATCTTATTTGCGGCGCGACGGGTGGTCTTTTTTATATCCTGCTTGTTTATACGGGTTTTTTGCCAGCCGGTCCCATGGCGGGCGCCTCCGGTGCGGTGCTCGGTATCCTGACCGCAGTTGCAATTTTGTTTCCTAAAATCACTGTATTACTGTATTTCCTTATTCCTGTTCCTATAAGAACGGTTGCTGTGCTGTTTATGGTGGTTTCCGTTGTTACAGTCATTCTCAAAGGAAAAAATGCGGGCGGTGAAGCAGCACATCTTGCCGGTATTGCAGCAGGGGCCTTGTATGTATTTTCGGATTCGTGGCGGGCCGGTTTGAAACTGAAATTCAAGGCATCGAGCTGGCAAAAAAACGTCGAACAGGAACGCAAGGTCCGTCTTGAAGTTGACCGAATTCTCAAAAAGGTTTACGAATCAGGCCTGCAAAGTCTTACTCCCGCCGAAAAACGCACACTTAAAAAGGCCACACGACTCGAACAGCAGCGGCTGCATCGATAAAAAAGGCCCTGCGAGCAATTCGCAAGGCCCTGTAAAACGTGCGATTAACAAGAAGCGTTAATTACATCAATCCCATTCGAATCTTTCGGTCTGGTTTATAAGCTCATCAACACGCTGCTTTATCTGCTTGTTCTTAAATTCAGGCGTCTTCCACTTTTCAACGTCAACTTTTTTCTGGTCAACCTCTTTTTGCAGTTCTTCCAGCTTTTTAGCGAGATTCTCATATGTAATCTGCTTTCGGAGCACAATCAAATCGAACTGCCGGCTGACCACGTCTTCCAATTCCGTCGCGAGCGCCTTTTTCTCATCCTCATTCGTCGTCGTTTTGATTTGCTCTAAAAGCTCCATTCGTCTTTCTTTAAGTGCTTTTCCTTCTTTTAAGGCCGAGGCAAGTTCCGGATTATCCTTAGAAGCCCAGTAAATTCTTCCGTTTTTCCTCATACTCAGCGCCAGTGCCCGTATGTACTGGTCCGGCGTTTCTTCCTTAACTTGTGTCAGTTTCGCCGCTTCATCCGGCAAATTTTCCCCGAGCCACTCCAAGTATTCCTCATGCCTTTGCTGTATCTGTTCACGGTTTATTCTCGGCTGGTTTCCTTCACGTCGCCCGCCGGGTCCTGTCCGGGGAGCTTCATTCGTCGCGGATTCACCTCCGGCCATTGGTTTTCGAGGTCTTCGCTGCGAAAATTGACCGGGCTCTTTTTGGTTTTCGCGCATCCTTGCGGCAAAATGTTCCCGCATAATTTTGCGAAGCTGGACCTTAAACTCATTCGGGTCTTCCTGCTGCAATTTCGCCAATTCGTCCGCCTTTTGAGGATTTGTTTCCCTTATCCGTGCCAACAGTTGTTCAACCTGCTCCGACCCCGGCTCAAATCGCCATCCTCTCTGTGGTCCGTCAGGCCCCACAGGCGGCTCAGCCCAAACCTGATCTTCTTCCGCTTGGGCCATTTCCGCAGCATAGGTTGCAGCCAATCCGGTCAACATAACCACCAAACACACCAGGCACATTTCCTTCCATATCCCGGTTCTCATATTCTTATCCTTTCCAAAAGTCCCCGCCGGTTTCTATCAGTTCCAGTTCCAAATCGTCGACGGCACCGTTGCCGTTCCCGAAGTCTTCATTCATTCGCAGCGCCAGCAGCTCATTTTCGATTGTCTCAACCTCTGCCGTCAGCATCGCGATATCCGTATCATCAATGGTAATATCGCTGCTCTCCCAAAACTTTGCCGGTATCGCCGGTATTACCGCCGCGGATGCAACCGTCCTCGTCGTTACAGGCGGTCTGTCGAACATCTTCAACGCAATAGCAGATACCAACAGAATCACCGCTGCAACTGCGGCCGTTGCCCAAACCCTTTGCTTTATGGCAATCGAATGACGCCGTCTTACTGCGGTCGCTACATTGTTCTTAATCTCGGCGAGCAACGTCTCGCTCGGTTGCGGTGCCGAATTCGTTCGCAGAAGCTCATCGCCTCTTTCGATATCTTCCGCCGCCTGCCGAGCCGCATCCGTATCCATAAAAGCAGCCAGCATTTCAGCCAAATTGTCGTTTTTTGAATTATTCATAAAACTCACTCCATCAGCCCCCGTAATTGCTTCATCCCCCGGTGCACTTTCGATAATGTTGTTCCAATCGGCTCACCCCTTATTTCCGCTATTTCTCTGAACGATAATTGCGAGTAATACCTCATCATAATCAGCTCCCTGATATCGCCGTCGAGTTTATCCAGCGAGCTTTGCAGCATGTCATATTCGGTGTAGTCGGTATCTTCGGTATGAACGGGCTTTATCTTTTGGCGTTCTATGTGTTCGGCCATAAGCCGTGTCTGTCGTTGTTTGAACCGCAGGTGGTCGTGAAAAACATTCGAAGCCATTGTAAATATCCAGCCATCGAAGCTGCCGCCTCTGTAGGTGCCGATTTTCTCAACCAGTTTTACAAAGAGCTGACTTAATAAATCCTCGCTTATATCTTTGCTGCCGGTAAGGCGATAAAAATATCCAAAGCAGCGTTTGGCATATATATCAACGAGCTGAGAAAATGATTTTTCGTTGCCTTTCCTGCATCCTGTGATTACCCGCTCTAAATCGCTCTGTACCATAACCGGCCATATTTTCATAAATAAAGACGCTTTTGCCGTGTCTTTTATTGCAAAATCGAGCTGAAACGCTATTGTTATACCCTAATTATGGCCAAAACCAAAGAAAAACCGGCTTCCCGCAACACCTGGTTCGCCAAGGCAAAGCGAACCCTAACCTCTTTTTTACCGGTTGATAAAAAGCGCCGCGGAGAATGTCTCCGTTGCAGCGCGTGCTGCAAGCTGCCCAATGTATGCCTGTGGCTTGCCTATGACGACGAGGGAAAGGCCGTATGCAGAATTTACGGTATTCGCCCCCTCAACTGCCGAAAGTATCCGCGCACCGAATCCGAACACATTACAAAGGATTCCTGTGGTTATTCCTTTGAGTGATAAAATAGCTGCTTCTTAGATTACCGGCGGGCCGATGTTGTCGTCATCACTTTGGTTGTCTTTTTCCTCGTCCTCGATTTTCCAGCGTTCTGCTTCGTCGATATCGGTCATCTCTCGCTCGACGAATTTCATCACTTTCCGCTGCAGGGGCTCCATTTCCTTTTGCCATCGAAGCATCGTCTGGTAACTGGCAAGGAGCATATCCAGCCGAATTAACTGCCATTTTCCGATACACTCCGGCTCCTTGATATTCGAAAACGGGTCGCATTTGAAGGTCCGCCGGCCATCGGGGCCAACCTCGCATAATTCACATTCGGTACATTGAATCATCTTTACACCCCGCATTTTCTCGCAACAAACAAGCGTTCGTAAAAAATTTACAGTTTGACAAATTCTTGATTTAGCTATAATATCAAATATCAGGTTTAGCTGACAGAGCTATTTTTGAAACGTTTTATAGTTCGATTAACGGAGACCAATATGGCAAAACCCAGACGCAGGCGCAAAATAGGCAGCAAGAAGCGCCACCAAAAGTGGAAAATCCGCCATAAAATCAGCTGGTAGGGTGTAAGCAGCCGGCCGAATGCCGGTTGCCGCCCTGACAGCCACACACGATATGAAACACTTTACAGTTACCTTTCAGCCAGATGACAAGCAAATATCAGTTCATTCGGGTGCAACGCTTGTCGAAGCTGCCGGCTTAGCCGGCATTATCCTCAATACCGTTTGCGGTGAAAAAGGAACCTGCGGTAAATGCGCCGTCACCATCCAGCCGAAAGGTCTGACCGTTCTCGCCTGTCAATACCGTATAACTAATGACCTTACGGTTGTCATACCCTCGGCATCAAGATTCGGAGAATATAAAATATTAACAGAGGGCGTTGCTCGTGCCGGAGCGTTCGAACCGGATATTTACAAAAAATACCTGTCAGCAGGTGCCACTGCACCCATATTAGGCCTTGCGATTGATATAGGAACCACTACCGTTGTTGTAAAATTAATCGATTTGGAGTCCGGCAACCTGCTTGCCACAGCCAGCGACCTGAATCCTCAGACAAAATTCGGCGATGATGTAATATCCAGAATCGCCTATGCTAAAACCCAGGAAGAATTAGACGGGTTAAATCGATTGATTGTTGATTCTCTTAATAACCTTATCAGCGATTGCTGTGAGCAGGCCGGCAAACAAAATGACAATATTTACGAGGCCTGTATCGTCGGCAATACCACGATGAACCATATCTTCCTGCGTTTGCCTATCAGCCAGCTTGGCCAGGCGCCATACAAAGCATACTCAGTTGACTCAAAAGATGTAAACCCAGGTGATATCGGCCTGCTTATCAATCCGAATGGCAACATCCACACCGTTGCGAATATCGCCGGATTCGTAGGTGCCGATACAACCGCTATTGCGCTTGCAGCAGGGCTCGATTCCGCCGATGAAATGTCACTGGCAATCGACATCGGCACAAACGGCGAAATCGTTTTGGGGACAAAAAACAAGCTTTTCGCCGCAAGCTGCGCCGCAGGCCCGGCATTTGAAGGCGCTAAAATAACCTGCGGCTCAAGAGCAGCTAAAGGTGCAATTGAAGCGGTTGTTATCGCCGACGGCGACATCGGACTCGATATGGCAGGGGGGGGCAAATCAACCTCGATATGCGGCAGCGGCCTTATTGATGCGGTAGCTGTTTTGCTCGATTTGGAGATTATTGATTCTACAGGCCGATTTGTAGACCCCTCCATCATCAAATCACCATTGTTCCGTGCAGTCCTTCGACGTATCACAAAGATAAACGACCAACCTGCCTTTGTCCTCGCTTATGACGGCGATAAACCAACGGTCTATCTCACTCAAAAAGACATCCGCGAGTTTCAGCTCGCCAAGGCCGCAATTCGTGCGGGCATTAAGCTGATTCAGAAAAAACTGAATGTCTGCGATGATGACATAAAACGAATCTATCTCGCGGGGGCGTTCGGTAATTACATCAGGCGGGAATCTGCGCAGCGAATCGGCCTGTTGCCAAATGTTCCAATCGAACGAATACACTCTATCGGCAACGCGGCATGCGCAGGTGCGGAACTGATTTTGCTCAGTTCACACTGGCGAAATCTTGCTATCGAGCTTGCCCGAAAAATCGAATATATCGAGATTGCTCACGACCCTGATTTCCAGTCCACATTCGCCGAAGAGATGCTCTTTAGCCCTTAATGCCGGTTAATCCTCGCTATCTTCTATGAGCTCCTCGACTATCACCGGCTCAAGGCCAAGCGCATATTCCTGCAATGTCTCCAGTGATTGATATCCGGTTAAAGTGCTTTCGATTACTCCGTTGGCATCAATGAAAAATGTTGTGGGAATCGACGTCACACTATCGAATGGCTCAGGCAATTGGTCATCGGGGTTTACGGCAATCAGTGAATAATTTATTTTCTCCTTCTCGGCGAATTGGCGGATTTTTTCTTCCGGTTCGTTCGATATCCCGATTATCACAAGCTTATCTTCGCTGATTTGTTTTCGCAGTTCAATAATATGGGGGATTTCTTTCTTGCACGGCCCGCACCAGGTCGCCCAGAAATCCAGCATTACACGTTTGCCTTTGAGTTGTGAAAGCTTTATTTCCTTGCCGTCTATCGTCGTCAGTTCGAGTTCCGGTGCCTCAGTACCGTAATATTGCTCAAACTGAGACTCTCCAAATTGCATAGCCATTTTGTAGCTGCTGTACCCATAAAGAACACCGAAGCCTGCCCCGACCACCGTCCCGATTATCGACAGCACCAGTCCGGTTATTGCTATACCCTTGAACGGCAAGATATTAGACAAATGAATAATCGCCAAAATTACGCCGACAAGCCCCGCACCGGCTCCAATCACAAAAATCGACAGCCCTATTCCAACAAGCCCCAGTGTCATGCTTGCTACCGCCAGCCCTATCCCCAGTTCCAGCTTTTTCAGCAATTCAGCATCTGCCGTTTCACTCTTTTCATGCGGGTCAAGACCACGTCCGCTGCCTAATTGCCATTCTTCCACCATCGACTTTCTCCTTAGTAATGAGTTCAATTATTTATTTAGCGATATAAGTTAGCGCATATCCAGCCCGCCGACAAGTAAAATCTGAAAGTGTTTTGACATTGACGTTCCTTGTTTTTATCGCTATACTTGATAACTGTAAGATGAGGATAATATTACCGTGCCTGTTTTGAGGAGAGGCCGTTGATCAAGCCAAATAAGCCAGACAGTTGGTTGAGCAGCCGGGCAGGGGGAATCGAATAATGATTAAATTCAACTGTCCTCACTGTAATCACCGGATGGGGGCCGAAGATAATTACGCCGGTAAAAAGGTCAGGTGCTCGAAATGCAAAGAGGTTTTGGTAGTTCCTGCGGCTGCTCAGCAGGTACAGCCCCCTCAGCCACAAGCAGATATTATTAAGTTTCGCTGTCCCGGCTGTAATCAGAAAATAGGGCTTAAATCGAGCTACGCCGGCAAAACCGTAAGATGCGCAAAGTGTCAACAAGCCATCAAAGTCCCTTCGCCGAAACCTAAACAACCACCCCCAAGTCAGCAGATGCAGCCGGCTATATCGGCGGAACTGGGCGATGACCTTTTCAAAACCGATTTGGGTGCAGGCGATAACCTGCTGGGCGAAGCGCTTTCTTCGGTTGAGAAAAAGGTACCTGCCGCTGATGATGGCGGCCTGAAGCTTGTACCTCAGGAACGGCCGCCTGCCCAGGCGACGAACCAGATAAGATGCCCAAGGTGCAATGAAATGAATCCGGCTGGGTCTCGCGTTTGCGGAATATGCGCCTTCGAGCTTATGGGCGGCGGCGGGTCAAAAGGCGCCTCCGGCAGGTTGGAAGGCACTATTAATAAAAAACGCGCCCTTATCGTCGTTGGCGCCTGCATTGTTGTCTGGACGATTATAGGCATTTACATCTTGACTATTTTGCCTGATTTCGGCAAATTAAAAGGCGAAGAAGGTCCACATCATGAACAGGCAAAGCTTGTTGCCGATGAGTGCATAGAGTCATTACAGGCAGACGATATCGCAGCTGCTAAAGAGCTTTTCGAACCTCAGCTCAAAAAAGACACATCTGACGAAAAACTCGAGGAGTTCACCAAAATAATCGGAAAAAATACCGAAGCCAATACAGAGCTTAACTACACTTATTACGACCCAAATCGAGAAGATAACTGGTATGCTTTTTATTACAATATTACAGATGATGAGAATTACGTTTCGGCCATAGTAACGTTGCATCAGGTCGGCGAGGACTTCAAAGTCGACGGCATCGTTGCAAATAAGCTATTCGAAAAGCCGATTGAAATAGGGCCGAAAACACAACGTCAGCTTAACGAAATATCATTTAATCAGACAATCGACAGCGGTATTTTTCAGGCCCTGGGTAAAAGCTGCTGTGCATTAGCGGTTGTTGGTTTCTTAATGATGATATTCTTTGAGATATCGATGTGGATGATTTTCGCCAAGGCGGGCTATCCCGGATGGGCCGCGATTGTGCCGTTTTACAATATGTGGGTGCTGGCGCAAATCGGTGAGTTGCCGGGATGGGTCGGCCTGGTGTATATTTTCAGCGGCGGTGTTCCGTATGTAGGACCGCTGCTTAGTCTCGGTGTATTGATTTATATGTCCGTCAACATCTCAAAGGCATTCAATCGAGGTGTTCTTTTCGGGCTGGGTATGGCATTTATACCGTTTATCTTTTACCCTCTTCTTGCCTTTGCGGTCGAATAAAATCTTTACCGGGGCGTGAATAATAATCCAAGTCCAATCAGGCCCGCAAGCAAAACTATACTTAACGCATTAAAAATAATACCCAGCACGGCAAAAAGTTTTTTACGATGCCTTTGAGCCGCTCCGGCTATTCCAAAACCCAGCCCCGCCAGATAGCCAAGTCCCCCTAAGGTCACAATAGAGCCGACTACAATTAACAGAGGAGATTGTTCATCGACCACTCCGCCGCCCGCTATCCCGATTGCTCCGGCGAAAATAATAGCTGCGAACTCCACTATCCCTATCGCCAGCGACATCACAAACGAGGTTATCCCATATCCCGAATGCACGGGGATAACCGGCATTTGCTCTTGCTGACCAAGTTTTGCTATCACTGCCCGCCTGGCCTGTGAATGAAGGGTCTGCACCGCCTGTCGTCCGAATTGCTGCGCGTATTGGGCTACCTGGGTTTGCTGCTGCACGGGTCCCCTGTGCGGATTGATTCTGGTTACAAATCGCCTGATAAAACTGAATAAATTGCGCTGCCAGTTCTTTCGTAAAAATTCTCTGTGCGTCTGCTGGTCATCAGTTTCATCTTCTCTGAATTTTTCAGCACTTACTGGTCGTGTATTCAGGCCGAAGCTGTGCAGATATTCCAGACCCTGAAGATGGCCCATTAAAAGGTCTTCAAGCTCTTTTTCTTTAAGTATCTGGCAAAAATGTCCCGGCTCCTTTGGTTCTGTCGCTGTGCTAAGCTCATGATAGGTCGATAATCCGTATGCCGTATCCTCGAAAAAAGACTCGAAGCCGACCAGTGTCTTTCCAATTCCGGCACCGACGTGAATAACGGCCCCATACACGCCTATATCTTCACGTACAAACCCCAAAATCACAACGGGCTGACCTTTCACTTCGAGAGCATCACCGGCCGGCTTGAAACCCAGTCTCCAGAACCGCTCCGCCAGCTCGCGAACGTCTCTTCTGCTCAGGTCTCTTTCAACCGGTATCAGCTCAACATCTTTGAAGACCTGGCTTATGAAAAAAAGGCCCGGCAGTAAAAAAGAAATCAATAAAATAAAAAATACAGGCAGTATGAACCATCCCGTTGTCCCCAGCGAGCGAATAAATTCAGGCGGATGAAAGAACAGGAAACCGAATGCGATTCCTATTGCTATGGGCAGTATTTTCCACAGTGCCTTCTTCATTTCTTTTTCTCCAAAAAGCCCTGTTTCACTGTCTCCTCATCGCCCGTATTCTATCCCATAACAGCGTTTTCCAAAAGCTTTTTATCACACCCAGTCCCGTTCAAAATGCAGTATTAACAATGATGTGAACATCTGATTTTATGTAGTTTTATCTCTGCAGTTATCTTAAGGGCCGCTTTTTATGTGCCGATATACCCATCGCTTTGTCACTGCGAGAACAGGAATTTTAGTCCGGTTAAAAACAAATTTTAATTAACATAAGGAGACTGAAAAATGGACCGACACTCGAACATTACTAACAAGACAATCGCTGTATCTTCGCTCTTGTCGCTGTTGCTTCTATTGACATTAACTCTTACCCTCCTGTCCCGTATCAATGCATCCATAGACAATGTCGCAACATTGTCTGCCGTTGATGCCTTACCTCTGTTGAGCACGACTGAAGCCGTTAATACGAGCAGGTTATACAGTGATATAGCAGATTACGGCATACTTGCTCAATACTCCTCGGGAGATTCGTCGGAGTTTAACGCGTTTTTTATTGGTTTTCTGGTTGTGATTCTTGCCTTGTCCGTTTTGATGCTGATTTCGATGTGGATGGTATTCGAAAGGGCTGGCAGACCCGGCTGGGCGTCAATCATTCCTATTTACAATGTGTGGGTTATCGCCGAGATTGGCGGCAAGCCAGGGTGGATGGGCTTAGTTGCGGCTTTTGTCAACGCAATACCTTTAGTCGGTCCGATTATAAGCTTAGTTCTCTGGATTATGATATATATCGGTGTTGCGAACAGCTTCGGCCGGGGAACAGGTTTCGGATTCGGGCTTGCGTTTTTACCATTCATCTTCTTCCCGATACTTGCCTTTGCGAAAGATACTGTTTTGATACCACCAATGACTCCGACGCCGGCAGTTTAAAAACAGCAGTAAATTCTTTGACTATTAAAACTAAAAACCCCCGATTTAATCGGGGGTTTTTTTATTTTGCATTTCAACCCGTCAATAACGAACGAAACGTTAAGAAATTAAACCTTACCCACTACCACGCATGCGTTATGCCCGCCGAAGCCGAACGAATTACTCATCGCCACGCCGACTTTTTTCTCACGGGCTTTGAGCGGAACAAAATCCATCTTAACGTCGCACCGCTCATCAACGTTTTCCAGATTAATCGTCGGCGGCACAATGTCCTTCGTAATCGCCTGCGAGCATGCTATTAATTCAACAGCCCCGCTTGCCCCGAGTAAATGACCGAGCGAGCTTTTGGTCGAACTTACCATAACCTTGTATGCGTGCTCTCCCAGCACCGTTCTGATTGCCGAGCTTTCCGCGATATCGTTCAGTTCCGTCCCGGTCCCGTGTGCATTTATATAATCCACTTTGTCGGGTGATATTTGCGCATCCGCAAGCGCCAATTCCATCGCTTTGGCAGCCCCCGCACCATCCGGCAGCGGCGCGGTGATATGGTTGCCGTCGTCGGTTGCTGCGTATCCCAGCATTTCCGCGTATATATTGGCGCCCCGCTTTTTCGCGTGCTCGTATTCTTCGAGGACTATAATCCCCGCTCCTTCCGAAAGCACGAACCCATCCCTGTCCCTGTCGAAAGGCCTTGATGCCGCCGTGGGATTATCATTTCGCGTGCTAAGCGACCTCGCCGCGCAAAAACTCGCCAATCCGACAGGCGTCAGCGCCGCCTCCGCGCCGCCTGTTATCACCATGTCGCTTCGGTTTGCCAGTATGTTGCAAAATGCCTCCCCGATAGCGTGGTTGCTGCTCGCACATGCGCTTATCACGCAAAAATTCGGTCCGCGAAGCCCATATTGGATTGCGATATTGCCTGCTGCCGCGTTTGCCATCAATCGTGGCACGGTAAAAGGCGATATCCTCATCGGTGCCTTTTTCAATACCACAAGGTGCTGTTCTTCTATTTCTTTTATACCCCCTATACCTGTACCAACGATAGCTCCCATCCGGTATGGTTCTTCTTTGGTAAAATCGAGCCCGCTGTCGGTTACCGCCTGCTTCGCCGCCGCAACCGCGAATTGAGAGAAACGGTCCATCCGTTTGCTCTCGCGGAATTCTATATACTTAGTGACGTCGAACTGTTTAACTTCCCCCCCGAAATGAACAGGATAATCGCTCGTATCGAACGATTCTATAGCGGATATCCCGCTTCTGCCCTCACACAGTGCCTCGAAGAGCCCCTCAACAGTTTCCGCTAAGGCCGTTATACAGCCCAGGCCAGTTATTACTACTCGACGTCTATCCATCTTGGCTGCTGTTATTTCTTGGCCGACCGCGCCACGTTCACTATATAGTCAACCGCCGCTCCGACCGTTTGTATCTTTTCCGCCTCTTCGTCCGGTATACTCATCCCGAATTCGTCCTCGAACTCCATTACCAGTTCGACCGTATCGAGTGAGTCGGCATTGAGATCGTTTATGAAGGATGTATCTCGGCTTATCTCCGCTTTATCAACGCCCATCTGCTCGCTAATTATACCTATCACTTTTTGCTCGATTGCCTGGACATCCACATCTGCACTCACTTGCAATTCCTCCAAAAACAACCTTTTTGAGTAATTGTCCAACACTGGCTGCATGATAACACAGCAACGCCGTCCTTTGATAGTCGGAAGGTATATTATCCTCAACCGGCTTTGTCAACAAACATTTTTTTTGAATTTTTTCCCCTCTGCCAGGGGCGTCAATAATCCGGTTTATTACTCATCCCCCGGGATTCAGTCCTCGACTAACAATTACATCGCCATACCGCCATCGACACAGAGCACCTGGCCCGTAATATAGCCGGCTTCGTCGCTGGCCAGAAACGCCACGGCCCTTGCCACGTCCTCGACCGCCCCGAACCGCTTGACGGGTATTATTTCCTTTGCTGCGTTTTTTACCATTTCCGGCAGCACAGCCGTCATATCCGTCTGAATGAAGCCCGGGGCGATGCAATTGGCTGTAACGTTCTTTTTGCCAACCTCGCGGGCTATTGATTTGGTCATACCAATCAGCCCGGCTTTGCTCGATGCGTAATTAGCCGAACCCGCCTGGCCCATTACCCCCGCAACGCTGCTTATGCTGACTATCCTGCCGAACTTATTGCGTATCATTGACCTTGCCGCCACTCGTGTAGCCACAAAAGCCGCACGCAGGTTTACTGCAATGACCCTGTCGAAATCTTCGTCGTCCATCTGAATCATCAGCTTGTCACGGGTGATGCCCGCGTTATTGACCAATATACCTATTCCGCCGTATTCATTCGCAAGCTCTTCGAGCACTTCGGTCAATTTTGGAGTATCTGTAATATCAACGCATTTTGTTATTGCCTCGAAGCCCTGTTCTTTGCAGACATCTTCGAGTTCATTGAGCTGTTCCGCATTCAGGTCCAGCCCCGCTACTATTCTTCCCTGCTTCAGCAGCTCAAGCAAAATCGCTCTGCCGATTCCTCGTGCGGCGCCCGTTACTACCGCAAGCCGTTTTTCTGACATTTTTTACACTCCGTTAAATAGTATTATCCTTATCCCGCCTTTGAGTATATCGCATATGCGCCGTGCCGCAATATAAAGTTGACAAGTTGGTATTTTTTTGGGATAAGTCTTGCTCGGTTTTGCAGTTTTTAATAAGGAAGAATTTATCGCAGGAGAAAAGGCATTATGCAAACGGCTTTTCTGTTTCCCGGCCAGGGCGCACAATACGCGGGAATGGGCAAAGATATAGCAGAGCAATTCCCCGCGGCAAAGGCAATCTTCGATAAAGCCAACGACATAGTCGGCTTCGACCTGGCCAAAATTTGCTTTGAAGACCCTGATGAGCAGCTCAATACCACGTCAATGTCTCAGCCGGCCATATTTACCGTTTCAGTGGCGATTTTAGAGGCGCTCAGGACAAATCCAGCCACAGTCGATATCAAGCCGGATGTAACAGCCGGGCTTAGTATGGGCGAATACACGGCCCTTTACGCGGCAGGTTTGATGAACTTTCAGGACACATTGATGCTTGTGAGCGTTCGCGGTAAGGCGATGCAGGCCTCTGCTGATGCCGAAAACGGCCGCATGGTTGCCGTAATCGGTCTTGATGAATTCAAAATCAAATCGTTATGCGCCGAAGCAGGGGTAGGCGAATTGCTTGAGCCTGTGAATTTTAACTGCCCGGGCCAAATTGTAATAAGCGGGACAAAGGCGGCGTGTGAGAAGGCGGTGGAAACAGCGGAAAAGCTGGGAGCCATAAAGGCAGTGCTACTCGACGTTGCAGGGGCATTTCATACTAAAATGATGTTCCCCGCAGCACAGGCGCTATCGGCTGCTCTTTCGAATACGCGTATCGCTGAGCCGAAAAGGGTTAAGGTAATTGCCAATATCACCGCCGACTATTATAAAAATGCAAAGCAAATCCGCGATTCGCTGGCCAAACAGCTTACTCAGCCGATATACTGGCAAAAGTGTATCGAGCAGCTCATATCCGATGGTGTTGATACTTTTTATGAAATAGGCCCCTCGAAGGTCCTGACGGGCCTGATGCGAAGGATCAATAGAAAAGCGAATATAATAAATATATCAGATGCCAAACAGCTTGCAAAACTGACATCTTAAAACAGCCAAGGCAGCAAAAATTAAGAAGGAGCGGATATGAAAAAATTTAATCTATGTGGAATTGTAATGATTTTATTATCAACGCTTATTTTAACCGGCTGCGCTACGGTACCTCAAACTATTGAAGCGAGGGCCGTTCTCTCATCGGAGGTCGATGAGACCATAGCTGTATTCAAGGCCAAGGACCCCGATATCCAGCGATTCATCGATAACTCTTATGGCTATGCTGTGTTGCCGAAGGTGGCTAAAGGTGCAATATGGCTCGGTGGCGCTTATGGAAGAGGCGAGGTCTTCGAACAGGGCCGACAGGTCGGCTTTTGCAGTGTGTCGCAGGCTACGCTGGGATTTTCGTTCGGCGGGGAATTTTTCCGCGAGATTATTTTCTTCAGAGGCCAGACTGACATGGACCGGTTTAAAAGAGGGGAATACGCCTTCTCCGCTCAAATTACCGGCGTAGCGGCAACCGCGGGCGCAGCCGCCAAAACCGACTATAGACTCGGCGTGGTTGTTTTCATCGCTACCGACGTGGGCCTTATGGTCGATGCCTCCTTAGGCGGACAAAAATTTACATATGTCCCCGGCATCACAATTGAAGACATGACGAAATAGTTAAACGAATCAATCAGAAGCGAATCACATTCGCGCCCCAGGTCAGGCCCGCGCCAAAGGCGACGAAGATAATAATATCGCCTCGTTTGACCTTGCCCGACCGGACACATTCGTCGAATGCAATGGGAACCGATGCCGCTGATGTATTGCCGTATTCCTGAATGTTTATGAAGTATTTATCAGCCGGCAGCTCAAGCCGTTTCGCCGCTGACTCGATAATGCGGGCGTTCATCTGGTGTGAGATAATCATTTGAACATCGTCTATTGTGAGATTGCATTTATCGAGGCATTCGTTGACCGTCTCGACAATACGCCTCACGGCCTGCTGATAGACCTCTCGACCCTTGATTTCCATATACATCATATTCGGGTCTTCCAGGGGCCTGGCTGCCGGGTGAAGAGAGCCGTAGGCCTTGCAGTTTAGCGATTCCCAGAAGTTGCCATCGGAATACATCGTGCTGTATATAACACCGCTGTCGGTATCATTTTTGCCTTCGAGCACAACCGCGCCGGCGCCGTCACCGAAGAGGATACAGCTTGTGCGGTCATTCCAGTTCGTGATTTTGGTGAGCGTTTCGGCGCCAATAACCAGCGCGTTTTTATATATCCCCGCCCTCAAAAATTGAGTTACGATTGCCACTCCATATACGAATCCACTGCAAGCCGCCGCAAGGTCGAATACCCACGCTTTTTCGGCTCCGATAGCCCTCTGCACAAACGAAGCCGTTGAGGGAAAGACCATCTCAGGCGTGATAGTCGCCACGATTATCATATCCAGCTCTTTGGGGTCGAGCTTCGCCTGGGCCAGCGCCCTTTTCGCCGCTTCGGTAGCGAGTGTGGCGGTTGTTTCCTTATCTGTGGTGATATGCCTGGTCTTGATACCCGTTCTTGTGGTTATCCACTCATCGGAGGTATCGACCATTTTGGCGAGTTCTTCGTTGGTGAGTTTTTTGGCAGGCGCGTATGAGCCGTGCCCCGTTATGACCGCGTTATAGAGCGTTCGGTGCGACTCAGTCGATTCGTTCATCCGTGACCCTTAATAGTTATTTTCTCCGGCTCGGGGCTTTGGACTTCCCTGCCCACGCTGCTTGCCGAGAGATATTGTGAAATTTCATCGTTTATGTTTTCGAGATAATATTTTTTCGATATGAGGATGGCGTTTTTGATGGTCCTGCTTTCGCTTGAGCCGTGACATATCAGTGCCGTTCCGTTTACACCGAGAAGCAAAGCCCCGCCGTACTCGTTATAGTCGTGTTTTCTGTAGATTTGCTTCATTACCTTCTTGAATTTCATTCCCAGCAGAAAGTTAAATTTCTGCGAGATGATTTCCTGTTTTATTGCCTTGAATAATCCATCAACGAGTCCTTCAGTAAGCTTGAGGATGACATTGCCGACAAAACCGTCGCATATGGCCACGTCGCATATTCCCCTGAAAATATCCCTGCCCTCAATATTGCCGATGAAGTTAATCTTCGGGTCTTTCTTTATAAACTCGCGAGCCTTTTTAACGTTTTCATTGCCTTTGGCATCTTCCTCGCCAATGCTCATCAGCCCTATCCTCGGATTTGTTATACCGAGCAACCGGCGTGAATATATCGACGCCATCACCGCATACTGATACAAATACACGGGTTTACACACTATGCTTGCACCGACGTCGCAAATTGTGACTGGGCCTGAAAAAGTGGGGAAAACGACGGCGATGCCGGGACGATTTACGCCGGGCAGGTTACGCATACGCATCTGAAACGCGGCAACGCAGGCGCCGGTATTGCCTGCACTGATGACAGCGTCGGCGTTATGGAGCTTGCCGAGCTTGGCTAATACGGAAATCGAGCTGCGGGGCTTTTTTCGCAGCGAATCAATAGGCGGCTCGTCCATCGCGATGACATCCGGTGCGTCAACGATAGACAGCGTTGCTTGCTGGGCGGCCATCGGCGGCAACTTCGGCTCGATTACAGCCCTGTTGCCGACGAGAATAATCTCATCGCCCTTATCCAACGATGCCAGGGCTTCAATAGCACCGGAAATAACGACATCCGGGGCCTTGTCGCCTCCCATTGCGTCAATAGCGATGCGCATTGGAAATTATCCCTTTTCTTCCTGCTCAGCGACTTTAAGGGTGATTTTCGGGTTCAGGTAGCCGCATTTTTCACACGCGGCGTGCGGAAGCTTTGCCTGACCGCACTTCGGGCAAGTTGAGTAATTCGTGCCCTTGAGGGCGTGATGTGCCCTGCGGGTGCGGGTCCTGCTTTTACTCGTTTTCTTTGTTGGCAGCATTAAAAAGCACTCCAATGGTTAATTTAGCGAAGCGAAGAACAGCGTAGTCGTTAAAAAACACAACTATTAGTTTATTCACACAGGACTGTCAAGTGAAATTGTTTATTGTTAGAACCGCCAAAGTTTGCCCATAAAGGAGAAGCGGGTAAACGTTCGATACAGGCGGAACAGAAAAAGAATATTAAGGATTGCGGAAGGGCAGGGGATTGTGTTATTTTATAGCTAACCGAAGGTCACTTTTTGGAGGATATTGTGATGAAGGCTGAAATAAAATTCCCCGCAAAAAACAGCAAATGGAAAATTCAATTAAAAATTCTTAAAATAACTATTCTGCTGGTGTTTCTCTATTCAATCACGCCGGCTTACGCCTCGACGCCGTGGCTGCATGTAGAGGGTAACAAGATTAAAGACCCATTGGGCAACGTGGTTGTTTTGAGGGGCGTGTCGCTTATTGACCTTGGCCATCAGGAAGTATGGAAGGGCGGGGCGTTTGCGATGATAGACCGGCTCAGTGATAAAGATGACCCGCAGGGGAATTCGCCGGGCTGGTATACAAAAGTCGTGCGGATTCCGATTTTTTTGGCTGATATATCAAGCGGCTGGCCGAACAGGTTCAATCCCGAAAATGAACATTTTTACAGGGGATTGCTCAGGCCTATTGTTGATTACTGCGCAGATAAAGATATTTATGCCATAATCGATTGTCATTACGTGGCTGATACATGGGAGAAAGTGGCGCAGACAAGTGAGTTCTGGGATTATATGGCGCCGAGATTCGCCAATGATTCACACGTTCTTTTCGAGCTGTTTAATGAACCGATTAATTTCGTCGGGACCGAAGAGGAAAACTGGCTCAGCGTCAGGCAGGATATGCAGACATGGATTGATATAGTTCGCAGCCATGCTCCGAAAAATTTAATACTTGTGGCGGGGCCGAGCTGGTCGCAGGTAATCGGGCCTATAGCAGATAATCCCGTCGATGGGGAAAATATAGTGTATGTCTCCCACATATACCCGGGGCATTGGCGTTATCCATGGTGGTATATGGACCATATAGAGCGATGTGCCGCTGTTGCTCCGGTTATGATGACTGAATGGGGATTTAGCAATAGCTACGACCCCGACCCGAACGGTTTCGTTCACGGCTCGATTACGGATTATGCCCAGCCGCTGATGGATTTTATCGAAGGGCTGAAAATCGGCAATACGGCCTGGGTGGCCAGTTTTGACTGGGGACCGCCGATGTTCTGGGGGGATTACACGCTGCGATGCGGAGAGGAAGAGATGGGCTGTTTTGTGAAAGATACGCTTTACCAAAGGAGAATTGACGACCAGCCGTGCGATACATCAGAATTTGATATTGAAGTATGGCCTGTTAGTTATGACTTCGGAGAAGTTGGGCTTGGACAGTCGAAGGAGCTTACCGTAACCATCTCAAATTCCGGCTGTGGTGAACTGACGGTAATTGGGGCAAATCTTGAGAACGATTTTGCCATTACTTCATTTCCTTCTATGTCGGTTGCTATACAGCCGAATGACAGTCTGGATATGAAAATCACCTATACGCCGACAATTCTCGGATACAACTCTGCCGTGCTTAAGATTAACAGTAACGACACGGACGAACCGGTTGTAGAGGTGCCGTTAAGCGCGACTTGTGTTGTTGTGCCGGCTACTCCATCAGAGCAGATACAGCATATACTCGATTTCTTTGATGAGTGCGTCGAAGAAGGAACGCTGGAGGGAACGTTTTATGGGTGCGGCAGGTGGGAAAAACACAACGATTTTCAGCTTAAAATTTTCAGGTATATGATTACAAAGGCGAAGTGGGCAATTGAACGGGAATGGAACGAGTTCGCATGCAGGCAACTAAGGCAGATATACCTGCGGTGCGATGGTAGGAAAATGCCGATTGACTTTATAAAGGGAGAAGCGGTCGAAGAACTGGCCGACAAGATTGAGCTTTTGATGCAGACGCTCGAATGTGAATAAAAGAGGTTTCAGCTTTAAACATAGGATACGGGCTGCGGGTTCCATACCTGCAGCCCGTTTTTCATATTAAAAAACCCCCATCCTGAAGAATGGGGGTCAGGGGGTGGTGAATAAGAAGTAAAACGCAACTTTTAGGCCCTTTTGTTTTAATCAAAAGCGAATGGGCATGGTAATCCGCTCCTGGTTCAATTCAATACATACAATCTTAGAGGTGATTATGAATGTCAACTCGATTTAGGGTTGGTGTGACAACTGTATGGCACTAAAAGGAATAAAATTATTGATGATTTGGACTTTTGATTATAGGCGAATATTTGCTAAAGCTGTTTAAATGATTGCATTTTGTTGTTGAAACAGAGAGGTCAATATTGTAAAAAGGGGAATATTTGGCTATGGCCTGCGTTTAGGAACAGGGCTAATTGCCGAAAAAGGGCAATTTGGGGTCGTCTGGCAATGGTTCGCAATCGCAAGAAAATAGCGCTGTATGAGGTAATCAGCAGGGCTGGAACAAAGACGAACTACCATAAGACGGTTGAAGAATTGCATCACAAAAGCCCGGAGCAAGAGACGGCAGAGCATCAGGACAATATTGCAGAAGGGCCGTCAGAGGTAGTGCGGTGGGTCAGAAAACCGAGCATAGTGCAGTTTAACGCAGGGCGATTCGAGTTTTCGCTGCCGTACCAGGTTGTAATAGCAGCAGGACTGATTTTATTGCTGCTGATGGTGATTGTGTATCGTATTGGTGAACGAGCGGGCAGCGGGCAGGCGGCAAACGCTGTGGCTGCTGTCGAAACGCCGGTAATGGAGACCATAGCACAAGAGCCGATTGTAGCTGAGCCGGCACCAATTGAACAAGCAGCTTCGACGGGCAATAACCGGATAGTAATACAGATGTACCAGGTGCGGGCGCATCTTGAACCGGCGAAGGTATATTTCGACAGTATGGGCGTAGCGACCGAGATAATTCAAAGCAATAACTGGTATTATTTAGTGACAAAAAATAAGTATGATAATCCTGAAAAGCAGGGAACCGATGGCTACGAGGCGAAGCAGAAGATAATAAAGATTGGTGCCGGGTATAAGGCGCCGGCTGGATATGAGACGTTCGGAACGCAGCCATTTCACGATGCTTTTGGAATGAGATTTGAGTAACAGGTTTTAGGAGAAGATTAGATGTCGATAGACCGTTCGTTGAGACTAAAAAATGCGCTTTTGAGACACCGTAACGTTTTGACACGTGCGGAGAGAATAGAGCGATTGAAAGACGAGGAGAAATGGGAAGAAGGAGGTCGTATTCTTGGTCTGCCGAAGGTGGCGCATCGAAAGAGCCACGCGGGCAAGAAGGCGGCAAAGGAAAAGGCTGCTGCAGAAGCGGCGGCAGGTTTAGAGGGTGCAGCAGCACCGGCAGCAGGGGAACCAGCGGCTGGAAAAGTATCGCCAGCTGGGGCTAAAGCCGCGGCAGCATTGGCAACCGCCAAAGTCGGTAAGGAAGCAAAGAAAGCCAAATAAGCTTTTGATTAAAGCAGGGAATTTAAGGCCGGTTTGCACCGGCCTTTTTTATTTAGGATTGCTGATGTTAAGAAATATTACCTGCGTCTTCGCGTTTTCAAAAGGATGGGCGAGGCGAGGATTAACAGTATGATTGTTGCAGGTTCGGGAACCGGCGTCGGCAGCTCAACAGTCACCATACCGGCATTTAAGCCGATGATAAGGCCTGTGCCCATAGCAGGAGCTAGGTCGCTTGAGAAGTACAGGACAGAAGAGTGCTGATTGGCCGGGATACCGCCTCTGCTGAAGGAATATAGAATACTTCCTGAAATCAGATTCGAATTACTCGGATTAATACCGCCGGGAACGCCGGAACTGCTAAGGGCATCATAACCCGGATTTCCGGCCGTGGCACCGGTTTCCAGGTCAATATAAAAATCGCTGACAGCAGCTGACGTTGATGAGTTGAAAATTTGATAGCAGTAGATGAATTGTTCCGGAAATGACACGGAACCAACATAATCGCCGGGAGCATAGACGGCGTAGTCGATGTAACCGATGAAAGTAGGACCGGAGGTGCCATGAAATGTAACGCTGTCGGCCATGACCGCAGAAGAGTCATTATAGAGCGCAGCATTGACAATCGCGGGACATGAAACAACCGCAATCATAAAAACGAAAACCACAGATGAAATTTTAAAGTTCATCATAGTTCGTTAAGACGTAGAAAATCTTCCGCACGGTAATTCGAACTACACAAACATCTCGCCCCAAAATTGATTGCTTTATTATAGCACGAATGAGGGTTTAAGTCAAGAAAAAAACTGGTAGAACGCCGTATTATAAAGGTGCTATACGTGTAGGGATTGTAACAGGAGTAACGGTTTTTAATTGGCTAATAAGGGCAATTGACAGTATATTGGCGGGCTATGGAAAAGATATTAGCGGACCGGACAAAGTGTATTGATTCGAGCGGGATACGGAAGGTTTTTGCGCTTGCGGCTCAAATGAAGGACCCAGTGAATTTTTCGATAGGCCAGCCGGATTTCGACGTGCCGGAAGCGGTGAAAAAAGCTGCGATACTGGCGATAGAAGAAGGTGCCAACAAGTATTCGCAGACAATCGGTGACATTGAGCTTATTGATAAAATAGCAGGGGGGCTTAAAAACGAGCTCGGATGGGATGACCCGAAGGTCATAATAACAAGCGGCGTCAGTGGCGGGATTCTGCTGGCGTTTTTGACGCTTGTTAATCCCGGCGACGAAGTAATTGTGCCCGACCCTTATTTCGTGATGTATAAACACCTCGTGAATATGTTAGGCGGCAAATGTGTCTATATTGACAGCTACCCGTATTTTAAGCTGCCCGTTGAGAAAATCGGCAAGGCCGTTACGGACAAAACGAAACTCATCATAGTAAATTCGCCTTGCAATCCGACGGGTATGGTTTACAGCAAGAACGAGATTGAAGGAGTAGTGGAAATCGCGAGAAAACACGGTATTGTGGTTTTGAGCGATGAGATTTACAGCGATTTCAGCTATGACGGCCGGTGCCCGAGTGTGGCGAAAAATTACGAGCGAACGCTTTTGCTGAGGGGATTCAGCAAGAGCCACGCGATGACAGGCTGGCGGGTGGGTTATGCGGCGGTAAACAGCGAGCTGAGAGAAGTAATAGAAAAGATGACGATGATACAGCAATATACGTTCGTTTGCTCGCCGACGCCTTTTCAAAAGGCGGCAATCGCGGCGATGAGCTGCGATATGACGGCGTTTGTGGATGCATACAAAATCAAACGCGATTTGATTTACGACGGGCTGAAAGACAAGTTCGAAATGGTAAAGCCCGACGGGGCGTTTTATGCCTTTGTTAAGGCGCCGCAAGGCCGGGCGACGGAATTCGTAAAAAAAGCGATAGCCAATAATCTGCTGGTAATACCGGGCAATGTTTTCAGCGAAAAAGATACACACTTTCGAATAAGCTATGCCGCGAGCAATGAGAAGATAAAAGCGGGCATAGAAATTCTGCGTCAAATCGGAGAATAGATGAAAGTAGAAGCAGACCCCGGAGTCAGGGTTTCTTTGTCTATACAGCAGAGCCAGTGGAAAAGTTATAGTTAGAGGAAGTTTTATCACGCCCTGTAAGGAGAGGATATGGTCACAGAGATACTTCTTGGCACGATAGGGGGGCTTGGGCTGTTTCTGTTCGGCATGGAGCTGATGAGCGGCGGATTGAAGAAAGTGGCCGGGCAGAAAATGAAAACAATCCTGAGGGCATTGACCAAAAAGCCGATTGTAGGGCTGCTGGTCGGGGCAATGGTTACAATACTTATGCAGTCAAGTTCCGCAACTACTGTGATGACGGTGGGTTTTGTCAATGCGGGGCTTTTAACACTAAGACAGTCACTTTCGGTAATTCTCGGCGCGAACATAGGAACGACATTTACAGCGTGGCTTATTTCGGGTCTTGCAACGTTCAAGATTACGACATATGCGCTTCCTGCGATTGGCATTGGTTTTTTGATAAAGATACTGTGCAGGAAACAAAAGAGCCGCAGTATCGGGGAGGTAATACTCGGATTCGGAATATTATTTACGGGTATAAACTTTATGAAGGGAGCCGTAGCGCCTCTGCAGGCCAGCGTGGGAGTGCAGGAAGCATTATTGTGGCTCGGTCAAAATCCGATTCTGTGTATTATTGCCGGTGCGTTAATAACAATGCTTTTACAGTGCAGCGCAGCTACGATAGCCATAGTCCAGATTCTGGCATTCGAAGGGGCATTCGGGGCCGACTGGTCAATTGTTTTGCGTATCGCAATCCCGTATGTGCTCGGCGATAATATCGGGACAACAATCACGGCTCAGCTTGCGGCGTTAAATACGTCGCTGGCTGCGCGGCGGACCGCACAGGCACATACTCTTTTTAATGTTGTGGGCGTCATTTACATGCTGCCGCTGTTATGGACAGGATGGTATAGCAAGGCGGTAGAATGGCTTGTGCCGCTGGAACTGACGAAGAACACCATTATGCTGCATATAGCCATTGCTCATAGTCTGTTCAATATCGTAAATGCACTGATATTTTTACCCATGCTCAACGTGCTCGAGGCTCTTGCTATCAAGACCGTCCCGGCGAGAGCACAGGACATAGTAACCAAACCGATTGTTCTGGAACGGCATCTTCTGAGCACGCCTGAGCTGGCGCTGGAACAGACCAGACAGGAGATTGTTCGCATGACGAGGGTGGCGAGAGATTCGATTAACTATGCAATTGATGGGCTAAGCGAAGACAATATAAAAAAGCTGATGCTGGCAAATAAGGCCGAGGACATGTGCGACGAATTTCAATATGAGATTACATCCTATTTGACGGCACTTTCGCGAAAGACGCTTTCCGACGAGGTTTCGGGGGCACTGCCGATACTGCTGCATACGGTTAACGACCTGGAGCGTATCGGCGACCACGCAGTAAACATTTCCCAGATAGCACAACGCAAGATTGACCAGAAACTTACGTTCAGCAGCTACGCCAGGGAAGAAGTTGCACGGCTGAAAGCCGAAGTAAATAAAATGTTTGAATTGTTGCTGGCCGCATTGGAAAATAACGATGTTGCATCGGCCAAAACGGCATTATTGAGCGAGAACAAGCTTAACAGGATGCAGGTTGAGTTTCGGAGAAACCACGTGCAGCGAATGACCAATGGTATAGCCAAGCCGGAGGTCGGATTGATATTTATAGATATTGTGGACAACGTCGAAAAGGTCGGCGACCACTTGACGAATATCGCACAGTCGGTAATAGGAGGCCTGCAATGGGACGGCATTGACGGCAATTCACTTACAGGTGAATATCCTGTTCTTGATGGGTAAAAAGATTAAACGGCTTAATTAAGGATTGTAAGTTATGCTCAGGCCAATTAAGATTATGGATATGAGCAACGGTCTTTCCAGAGCAGCGATTATTTTACAGATTTTAATACTGTGTGCCCTGAGCACAGCAGGCGAACCAAACGAGATAGTCGGGCCACAGGCGAAAAAGCCGGCCCAGGCGGCGGTGATTGTCTGCGAGGGGATGATTGACGACGGGCTGTATAAGTCAATCAGGCGCAGAACCGCACTTGCGCTGGAAGGGGGGGCGGATTATGTGATTTATAAAATCGAAACATACGGCGGATGGGCACAATCGGGCGACGATATCGCAAAATATTTCATTCTGGAATTGAAAGACAAGACGCATACGGTCGCCTATGTGAATACCGAGGCGATATCGGCGGGGGCCTTAATAGCCATATCGTGCAAAGATATAATAATGCGTGAGCATACGACGATAGGCG
This sequence comes from uncultured Pirellulales bacterium, assembly GCA_964387605.1. Classification (GTDB taxonomy): domain Bacteria; phylum Planctomycetota; class Phycisphaerae; order Sedimentisphaerales; family Anaerobacaceae; genus Fen-1362. Next base: position 39,808 of record CAYLYB010000003.1, read on the forward strand.
ACTGCGCACCGATTATGCCGGGCGGTAAGCTCGAAGGGGTGGAGAGGGAAAAGGCGGAATCGCCGCTTCGTGCGATGTTTGACCGCGGCGCAGAGGCGAACGGATACCCGAAACCCCTGCTCAGGGCAATGGTAAGCATTCAGACGGAAGTTTATCGAGTGAAGAACCTCGAAACGGGGCAGTATGAATTTTTCGAGGCCCAGGAGCTTCCGAAAGATGAGAAGAAATACGACCTCGAAAACAAAGAGCTGATAGTCGGCAGTGATAAACTGCTGACGCTGACGGCATCGCAGGCAGCCGAGTACGGCATTGCAAGGGCGGTGGTAAAAGACATCGACGGGGCGCTTGATTTTTTAGCCGGCCGGGACGGCGTCGAATTTACGGCTAAGCCGATTGTGCTGGAGACAAACTGGTCGGAGGAGATGGTTCGCTGGCTTAATTCACCGGCGGTATTAGGGATATTAGTGATGCTCGCCCTTTTGGGCGTGTATATGGAATTCAACACGCCGGGTATAGGATTGCCGGGACTGGTTGCGGTGATATGTTTTACGATAATAATCGGCAGCAAGTTTCTGATTGGGATGGCAAACTGGGTCGAGGTCGCGCTCTTTTTAGTCGGAATTGTGCTGCTTTTGGTGGAGGTTTTTGTGATACCGGGATTCGGTATTACGGGTATTACAGGAATACTTTGCATAATGGTCGGGCTATTCGGGATGCTGATAAAGAACCCGCCTAACCGACTGCCCTGGCCTCAAACCGTGTTTGACTGGCAGTGGTTTTTATATAGTGTTGCGGCGATATCGCTCGGCTTTATGGGCTTTATGATATGCGCGATATTGCTTGCCAAATATATGCCGAAGATGCCGTATTTGAGCGGGATGGTCTTGCTGCCGGCTGTCGCTAAAAAAGGGACTGAAGTCGAGGCAAGTATGACCTCGCCGCCAACGCAGGGAGAGCCGATTGGTATAAAGGTCGGCGACAAAGGCGAAGCGATATCGAGATTACGGCCGGCAGGAAAGGCAAGATTCGGCGACGCGATTGTGGACGTCGTGGCACAGGGTGATTTCATTGACAACGGCGCAAAAGTAGAGATAATCGAGATTCACGGAAACCGGGTCGTTGTAAGAGCAATAGAGCACTAAAGCAGGAGAAAGTGAATGGATTGGTGGCTTTTATTCGCGGTGTTTTTGTATTTCGCGTGCGCGGCCTTGATTGTTGCAGAGGTTTTTGTGCCGAGCGGGGGACTGATTTCGATAATGGCCATTATATGCCTGGCAGGGGGCGTGGCGATATTCTTCAGGCAAAGTACGGCGATGGGATGGGTCGGAATAGCAGTCGCGGTTGTTATGATACCGAGTGTTTTAGTGGGCGCTTATAAGATTTTGCCGAAGACAAAATTCGGACAAAGAGTAACATTGGCACCGCCAAAGCGAGACCAGGGGGATGCCATACCGGATACGGAGGAATTAAAGAAGATGTTGGGCAAGATGGGAATGGTTATATCAACAATGAGGCCGGTGGGTATGTGCGATTTTTCGGGACGCAGGCTTGAATGCGTCGCCGAGGCGGGATTCGTTGAAAAAGGTAAACAGGTAAAAGTGATTCGAGTCGAGAGCACTCAACTTACAGTGCGGGTGGTTGAGACAGGTTAAAAGGAAAGGAATTTGAATATGCAAACGACAAACAGCTTAATTCTGGGTGCGGGTGGTAGGGCGATAACAATAGGATTAGTAGGGATAATAGTGCTGGGTCTGATAGGATTCGTATTACTGCTGCTGGTTATGAAATTCGCGAGATTGTGGCTGCAGGCGTATTTTTCACGGGCCAACGTAACCCTTGCGGAACTGATAGGAATGTGGCTGAGGAAAGTTGACGCAAGGACGATAGTTTTGAGCAAAATAACGGCTATTCAGGCGGGATTGCAACTAACAACGCAGGACCTGGAAAGTCATTATCTGGCAGGGGGGCGGGTGCCGAATGTCGTGCGGGCACTGATTGCGGCAAACAGGGCGAATATCGAGCTTTCGCTCAAGACGGCAACGGCAATTGACCTGGCCGGGCGGGATATTCTGGAAGCGGTGCAGACATCGGTTAATCCGAAGGTGATTGACTGCCCGGATCCGAAGAAGGGCAGAGATACTGTGGATGCGGTTGCGCAGGACGGGATACAGTTAAAAGCCAAGGCGCGGGTTACAGTGCGGGCGAATATCGAGCGGCTGATAGGAGGAGCAACGGAAGAAACAATTATCGCGAGAGTTGGCGAGGGAATTGTTACAACGATAGGAAGCGCGACAGCATACAAGTCAGTCCTGGAGAATCCGGACAAGATATCGAAAGCGGTATTGAACAAGGGGCTGGATGCAGGAACGGCTTTTGAGATTCTTTCGATTGATATCGCGGACGTTGACGTGGGAGACAATGTAGGCGCACAACTGCAGGCGGCGCAGGCGGAAGCGGATATGCGGAGAGCAAAAGCTGAGGCGGAAAAACGACGCGCAATGGCGGTTGCGAGAGAGCAGGAGATGAGGGCGCTGGTGGTTGAGAATGAGGCAAAGGTGCCGCTTGCGATTGCAGAGGCGTTCCAGAAGGGCAATCTCGGTATAATGGACTTTTACCGAATGCGGAATATTAATGCCGATACGTCTATGAGAGATTCGATTGCAAAGACGGATAAAAAGAAAGAATAAGGGCGACAGGGGGGCTTAACGCCCCCCCCTTGCAGCTTATTATGATTGATGCTTTATTAGACAATATGCTCGCGGCCAAAGATAAAGAAGTCAACACCTTTATGGAGATGCTGCCCTTTATTATCTTCGGCATTATCTGGCTTTTTGGCTTTATCGCCAAGGCTGCCAATTCAGCCAAGAAAAATAAACAACCACAACTTCCCGTCAAACCAGGCGAGCACAAAGTGCAATCTGCTAAAAAGCCGACTGACCTCGCCGGTGTTATTAAGCTGATTAAGGAGCGTTATAAAGATGCAATGGAAGAGGCAAACATGAGAACCGGCAAGCCTTCGCCTCGCCAACCTCATGCAGCAATACCACATAAATCTTCCCAGATGCAGCAGCCCGAGCCGATCTCTCAATTTCAAAAGCAGCAGGTAAAGCCGGGCTTATTTCAGTCCCAACCTAAAGTTATGCATCCTATGTATGAATATACTATTGAAGAACCTAAACAAGAACCAGTTAAGCCGGCAGTAAAACAACCCACACCGCCGGAAGTTATGAAAAAGAAACTCGAACCTCGAAAAGCTGAAAAAATAATTCATACCGGGCCGCAATCATTTATCGAAGAGCTTACTGCGCAATACACGGAGTCGGATGGTTTGCGAAAGGCGATCCTGCATTCAGAGATACTGGGCAAGCCGACGGCTTTGCGAGACCAGACCTTCTAAATACATTCCTGCGGAATGACGAAGCCTGAATACCTAAGTAGCCGTTCCTAAATTAAAACACGATACCGAACGTCTCATAATATATGTTATGTTTCATTCAGGCAAATCGTGTTAAAAAGGGAGAATTCAAAAAACGTGGGCTTAACCGGGCTTTAGCTGAAGTTATAGTCTACGGCCTGCTGGAGATTGTCCCAGGATGCCATTGCCGGGTCTATAAGGCCAAGATTCTGCAATACAACCGATATATTGGCTGAATCATTCAATGTCAGGGTTTCTTCGAGCCATTGCTCAAGATTCAGTAACGAAGAGGCAAATTTGATTTTATCGCAGTAAAGAAGCGAGATTCGATAATAAAGGTCAAGAGAATCAGGATGAACACAGGTTGGCGGGCATAATGTTTCGAAAGCCAGGGCCTTTTCATCGGTTTCATAAAGACATACTGCAAGTTTATTACGTGCAGTGGAAAAGTTTGGATTGAGTTCGAGAGACTTTTCATACATCGCAACTGCCTCGGTAACGCGGCCTATACTCATTAGTAACGTGCCGAAACGGTAATGCAATTCCGGATTATATGGCCGTAAATTGAGCATTTGAATATGGGCATCCAGGACGGGGGCAAGGGAACCACAAAGCTTATGATGATGGTCGACATGCGGCGATTGGAGCTGCAGACGAGCGGCTTCGGCAAATAACAATGGGCCATTATTTTCAATAGACGCGGCCAGAGAAAGCGAAACAAGGGCTTCTTTTGTATTACCGGCGAGTTTTTGTGCGGTGGCAAGGCCAATATAGGCGTCAACTATGCAGTCATTAATATGTGCGGCCCGAGTGAATTGCATGGCCGCAGAGGAAGGCTTGTCGCTATGGAGATAGTATACACCGAGATTGATATTGGCCTCAATAAAATGAGGGTATAAGGTAATAGTATTATTGAAATCATCAATTGCCTGGTCCTGGTGACCGAGTGCGGCAAGGACAGAGGCACGCCTTAGAAGAAGGTCGGGCCTGTCGGGGTATTGAGAGAGAAATTCATCGATTTCGTGAAGTGCATCGTAAAGATTGTCGGAGGCAATAAGTGAATCTATGGGGTCAGTATCAGGATTGAAGTTATCGGGCAGCATCAGTATGGCGGCAGAGAATGTGTCGACAGCATTTTTGTATCTGGAGGCGGCAATATAAAGATATCCGAGGGTTAACAGCACTGTAAGGTCTTCACGGTATTCAGTGGCGAGATTTTGATATTCCCGGATGGTATTTTCAATTTGGCCTTTTTTGAAATAAATGGCGGCAAGCCTCTGACGCGGTAACTTCAGATAATTCTTGAATTTAAGGCAGTCCTGGTAAAAGGCGATGGCGTCATCCTCTTTTCCGAGCCGTTCGCAGCAATGGCCGAGTGCATATAGGGCAGTAACATTGCGGGGACATCGAGAATAAACCTTCTTTAACAGGTCATACGCCTCGTTGAGTCGACTATCGGCCAGGGCGCCGGCGGCTTCGGCAAGGTTCGCATAGTAACAACGAGGATGTGCGGAGTGGTATTGTTCAATACTCTTTCGCATTAGGGCCGGCTTTTTAGTGTTTGCATTTTGAATAATTATATCCAGCTGACGGGAATGGTCAGGATCGGAATCAGCAAGTGCCTCAGCCGTCTGGCCAAGCCACCCCCAGATGAGGTCGGTGGTTTCGACCTCAATGCCCCTGCCGAAAATTTGAAGTAAGTGCCCCATAAAGAATCTTCAGTAGTAAACCGGGAAGCCGTCCCCATTCAACACCGATTCTGTGACTTATAGAGCCCAGATGGCTTGTTCCTCCGTTATATGATTTATCGGTAAGAGGTGATTAGCAGTTGAGGCAGGTTTAGAAAAACCACCGGAATAACGATTTTTTATATACAGGGGTGTTTCGATTGCGACTGATGTATCGATTAAGAGGATGTGGTTTTAGGACCTACCCCCCTTCCGTTCTATTAAGGAAAACTGTTAATTAACGCCTTCATTGGGCTGTTTGTGCCTGTTTTTCCACCTCAGCGAGGTAAGCAAGTGTGCGTTCTAAGCGGTCTGTGAGGTCCTTTAGCTTGAGCATCGTTCGGACTCGTGTGAGCAGCTCGAGCTTATTGACGGGTTTTGACACGAAATCATCGGTGCCGCAATCGACGGCACGCTGCATATCGCCAAACTCATTCAGAGCAGTGACCATAATAATGGGTATATTAGCGGTTGCAGTATCGTTTTTCAGTTTCCGGCAGACCTCGAAGCCGCTCATTTTTGGCATCATAACGTCGAGCAGGATGAGGTCGGGTTTATCTTTTTTAACGATTTCAAGGGCTTCAGGTCCATCATAAGCAGGAATTGTACGGCAATCGATATCTTCGAGATAGGCCTCGAGCAGTTCGAGATTTTCACGATTATCGTCAACGACAAGTATTACCGAGGTAGTGGTTTGCTCTTTTTCGCTTCTTTTCTTTTTCATAAGAAGATATCTCCATCAGTATTAAAAGGTCATTTGCCAAGTGCCTTGAGAACCGCGAGGCAAAATGCGGGTAAATCATCGGGTTTTCGCGCGGTTATGAGATTGCCGTCAACTACACATTCTTCGTCAACATAGTGTGCGCCGGCGTTTTTAATATCGTCGCGGACAGCCATAAAACAGGTTGCCTTTTTCCCTTTCAGTATGCCTGTGCTGCAAAGCAGCCAGGTGCCGTGACATATAGCCGCGATGATTTTATCGGCGTTTACCATATCATTTGCGAACTTGATTACATCTTCGCTTCTTCGCATAAAATCGGGGGCAAAGCCGCCGGGAACGAGCATACAGTCATAGTCACCGGTTTTAGCGTTTTTTGCAGCTATGGTAGAGCGACAGGGATACCCCTCCTTTGAGGGGTAATCTTTATTAGCTTCGGCTGCGACGAAATCGCAATCAAGGCCGGCTTCTATAAATCGATAGTATGGCAACCATACTTCGAGAACCTGATACTGCTCATCGACCATAATCGCAACTTTCCCCGCTGACATAGTTATTACTCCTTAGCCACAGAACCATGCAATTCGATAAACTCACGGATTTCGGGCCTTATGTAAATATTTTCTATGTTCACTGCCTTTCGAACCGCATCAGCGGCTACGGCGGCTACATCAGCGGATGAGGCCTGTGTGTCAACGAAAAAAATATTATGGCCTTTGACGGCACACAGCCCCCCTGCACCGCCGGCAAGAGGTTCTCGCCGAATCGTGACGCCGTTAGTTTCAAGAAGCATTAAAAGCTCTTCAAGTATCCTTTGCTCGTTCATAATGAGAGCTTCCGGCATTTTAAGGTAACTTTAACAGACACTCAAGAAAGAGCATTGAACAAGTCGATACAAATACTTGTAAACAAACGATTTCTATTGGATAATATAACTAACACGTTTAGGTTGGATTTTACAGCAGAGGGCACGATTTGACAAGTATTATCGAAAAACGACGGGCTATACACAGGCAGCTAACACACCAGCAAAAACTCAATGAGGAACTCGAGCAAAAGGCGGTCCAGCTCGAGGCCCTTGCAAATCTGGGTTCGGCAACGGCCATGATAGCACACGAGCTTAATAATCTTCTTACTCCTTTAATGAATTATGCCGAGCTTGCACTGAAAAACCCTGAAGACCGAATATTGACCACCCGGTCACTGCGCAAGACAGCCAGGAACTGCCGACAGGTGGCAAAGGTCATTGATGGCATACTGTCAATGGCAAAGGCCGGGTCCGTAATGAGAGTTGAAACCCCCCTGCTGCAACTGTTGGACGGAGTGTTCGATTGCCTCTGCAGGGATTTCAAGAAAGACGGGATAACCGTCGAAATTAAGGTTAATGAAGATTTAAAGGTCTGGGCCGTGCCCGTGCAGCTTCAACAGGCGTTGATGAATTTGATATTGAACGCGAGAGAAGCGATGATACCGCGGGGAGGAAAGCTTACAATCGCGGCCCGCGAGAAAGATGAGAATATACAAATAAAGATAAGCGACACGGGAAGCGGGATAGACAAATCAGAAATGAAGAATATATTCGATTCGTTTTTTACCACGAAGCAAAAGAAAGATTCAGGTCACACGTCAGGTACCGGCCTTGGCCTTGCTTTATGTAAAAAAGTCATAGAAATTCATAACGGAACCATAACAGTTGATTCACAACCTGATTATGGGACAACTTTTACGATATTGCTGGGAAAAAAGCCAAAGGATTGACACAGGACTGTGACGGGGCAGATAGCTCATTTTGTTTTGCTTTTGATTCTGCTTGTTTGTTCTGCTTTTTTTTCGGGTTGCGAGACGACATATTTTGCCCTCTCCCGCAGACAAATCAAGCTGTTTGAAAAATCGTCCCACAAACTTGAACGGCTTGTAGGTAATATTATGCGCAGGCCCGGTCAATTATTGGGATGTCTTCTTTTCGGGAATATGCTGGTCAATGTCCTGTTTTTTGCGATTTCAAGCATTCTGGCAATACAAACAGGCAAACGATACGGTGTGACAGCGGGAACTGCTGCGGGCATTATTAATTTTCTCCTCCTTGTTTTGCTCGGGGAAATATTACCCAAGTCGCTTGCATATACAAATACAAGGCCGCTTGCTGTCGTAGCTTCGATTCCTGTATATATATGTATTAAGGTATTTACTCCATTTGTATATATATTTCGTTTATTAGTAGAAAGACCTGTATTAACCATAATTCTTGGGTCGAGTCATCGCAGAAAGCCAATCACAAATGCGGAGTTAAAATCGCTCATCGACCATGCGCGTAAGGGAGGTCTTATTAGTGCCGACGAGAATCGCCTCTTAACCGAGACCGTCGAACTTGGTCTGTTAAAGGTCAGGCACGTTATGTGTCCTCGAGTCGATATGGCAGTCTGCAAATCAAGCGATGAGCCGAAGCTGGCTGCTGAAATGATGATGAAACACATTATTACCAAAATACCGGTTTACCGCGGTTCAATAGACAATATTACGGGCATTGTGCACCTGCGGGATATACTGCTCAATCCCGATATGCCGCTTGATAAGCTTATTCAGAAGGCACATTATGTCCCCGAACAAAAAAGCGTGGAATCGCTGGTTGGTTTCTTTCGTGAAGCGCAAACCGATATCACAATAGTAGTGGACGAATACGGGGGCATTGCCGGAACTGTTCGTATTGAGGATGTTGCTGAGGAGCTTTTTGGACCAATGAAGACAATAGAAGAGAAAAATACAATCGAATCAGTGGGGCCGTTAAAATATCGGCTGGCCGGGAGCTTGCCGATTCATGACTGGGCAGATGCTTTCGGTGTGGATATAGAGCAGACACAGGCCTCGACCTTAGGCGGTCTTGTAACGGAACTGCTGGGAAAGATTCCCAAGGCCGGTGATGAGGCAAGATTGAATAATATTAGTTTCACGGTCGAGCGGGTACGTAAGAATCGTGTAGAGACGATTGTTTTGAGACTGGAACCAATAAAAGAAGATGATAAGTAAACTGGTTATATTAGTTTCATTTGTTATTTTTGTTTGCTTTGCAGGCTTGTTCGCTGGGGCGGAGACGGGAATGTATCAAATAAGCCGGCTTCGTCTGCGCCTTGGTGTTCAAAGGAAGAAATTGTCGTATATTATGCTTGGCAGGATTATGGAGGATACTCGAGGGCTGTTAATGTCGATGCTTGTGGGAACGAATCTTGCCCATTACTGCGCGACATCTGTTATTACGGTATTGCTATACAGCAGGCTAACCAACGGCGAAGCACCTGAGCTGGCGGCGACTATGATTACTGCACCGATATTATTCGTGTTTTCGGAGCTTGTACCGAAGAATATTTTTTATCACCGGGCGGATATTCTTATGCCGGCGGTTGCCCCGGTAATTGCGGCGTTTCACAAACTTTTCGTTATCACCGGGATTGTGCCGATGCTGAAGGGTTTTGCCACAATTACAGCCAAAGTGGCGGGAGCATCGAAGCCGGGCAAAGACCCGACGGCCACAACAAGGCATCCGCATATCGAGGCAATCATACGGCATACGAAAGAGGAAGGGATATTAAGTGTGACCCAGACGGAGATATTCAACCGGCTTGCGGCGATGTCGAGTATGAATCTCAGGGCTGTAATGACACCATTTGAAAAGGTCGAAATGATTGATATCAACAGCGACAGAGCAACACTGCTTGACAAGCTAAAACAATCGAAATATACGAGACTGCCCGTATGTGAAGGCGAAACTCACGAGATTAAAGGAGTGGTAAATATATACGAGGCGTTGCAGTCAGGCGAAGAAAAATGGTCGCTCGAAAGTTTTATCAGGCCGATTCGCCCCCTTGCTTTGGAGGTGACTGTTTCAGAGGCAATGGCCTTTATGAGAAAAGAGGGGGCACAGATGGTCCTCGTTACAAGACGAGCCGCGGCAGGGAAGGAAAAGCCGGCAGGCATAGTTACTATGAAGGACCTCGCTGAAGAACTTTTTGGAGAACTGGCCGAGTGGTAGCCCCCTGCTGCTGGTGAGTTTTATTGAGATTCGTTGATTATAGCTTTTACAATATCATTAATCGCCTGACGTGAGCCGCCGTTGGCCTTATTGGTAAGTATGGCAAATATACGGTCGCCTGAGGCAGTGGTGCAAACGCCTGAAAATGATTTAACGCCGGAGATATACCCGGTTTTGCCGAAGATTTTTCCCCTGTATTGTGGTTCGTTGAAATATTTATCCGCTGTGCCGTCCACGCCCCCTACCGAAAGAGTATCCTTATACGGCTGCCAGTTCCGGGTCTTTCGAATGTCGAGCAGAACAGCCGTTATGGCATTGGCACTGAGCCGATTTTTATCGCTGAGTCCACTGGCGTCATCGATGATGAACTGGTCGGGAGGAATTCCGAGAGAAAGCAGATATTTAGAGACAAGCTTTTGGCCTTCGGGCCAGGAACCGCCTTTGCCGCCTGGGCTTTCATGAGCGGCGATGGTTTTTAACAGCGCCTCCGCAGCAAGGCCCAGACTATCCTTATTGCATCGCTCGAGGACATCCCACAGACGGGTTCGATAGGAGCAAAGCAGCTTGAATGGTTCTTCGGCTAAAACCTCCCTGCCGACGAGCTGACCCTGGACGCCAATACCTCTGAATTTAAGCTCTTCGGCAAGTAGAAAGCCGAAGAATGCTGCCGGGCGGTCGATTGAAACACGGATGGGCTGGCATTCTTTATGGCACAGCCCTGAAACGGCAATGATATTCGAACCGGGCTGCCGGGCACACCAGACGGTATCAGGAGGCCCTGAAGAGGGTTTGCATTTGTTGATAATCTCGACGTAAGCAGTCGGCGGCTCGAGAGTCAACTCGACCTTCCTGCCTACGGCTTTAGCAATTACTTCAACACAATTGCCGTTGTAATTTAAACCGCTTACTTCACAGGCATACCACCTGTTAAGGTCTTCCCGGGGCCAGCTCGGATGGACCCGCTCATCGTCGAATACGGAACTATCGACGATAATGTCGGTTATGACATTGAAATTGTTTTTACGCAGTTGCTCGGAGATATCTTTCAGCATCCATCGCGGGTCGAGATCGTTGCGCTGCATCGTTGCTTTATCACCGAGCAGCGGGTCCCCGCTTCCGATGACTGCGATCGCATCGCCAATCAGGCCGATTCGCGTCTCATATACGAAATTCGGGCCGAGATATTTCAGCGCAGCCGCTGTTGTAATAAGCTTCATATTCGAGGCGGGCGTCAATGGCGTGGAGGCATTTCGGCTGTAAAGAATGGCGCCTGTGCCGGGGTCAAGTATATGGACGGCGAAAATAACGTTATTCTGTGAAGGCGCATTAACAATCGAATCGATGCTTTGCGTGAGGTCGGCAACGGCCGTTGAGGCGAAAGCCGTTATCAATACTAATAAAAACGTCCTTGTTCTCTGGCCGAATTTCATTAGCTATTCTAATACCAAAAAAAGCACGAAACTTCAAGAGTGATTGTGAAATTTCAACCTTCGACTCTATTATGGCCGTATCTGTATAGTAGTAAAAAATTAATTTTCCTTTATGACCCTTATATGCTTTATACACAAGAACTTACAAAAACAGATTATTTCATTTTTTTCTTGACATCGCGGGGGTAAATTGTGGTAAACTAAATGTTGTCTAAGGATAGCTGAGAAGGGGCTGTCCCGATGAAATGGTGAATGACTAAAGAAGGAGGAGATGAGTATGTGCAGGAGGATTGTTACCTCTGTTATTAATATCATTCTGACTCTTTCTTGTGCCACCTATGCCGATGCCGTTATCGGTGACTGGGAACAGCAAATGGATGGATGGCGAGTTTTCAATGATAATCCTGATGTCGTTTTATCATATGACAATATTGGTGTTACCAACGGAACCAGCAGTCTCAGAGTGCTAACGGACAGTACTGCACTATCGATTTCCTTAGAAGACTGGACACTCAGCGACCCAGTAGCTTTCAGGGATATGTTTGTTGCCCACTCATACTTTTCTATTGATGTCACAAGGTTGGTTTCTGAATGGATACCCTCTGCTGATCCAAATGTAGCTGAAGTGTCCTTACTTAGACTTTGTATCATGTCAGAAACCGTTTCATGGACGGAATTAGATTTTGCCGGCTTTTGGTCTCCTGAAGATGGTGAAAATCCTATGACCCTTACTTGGGATTACTCCTCTATAAGAGATTCCATTGCAGCAGCTGGTGGTCCGGGCGACTATCTTGGGTTTGTCATTTCGACAATCTGGGACGGTTACACCCCCGGCGGAGTTTATTATTTCGATAATGCACAATTACGTTATGTTCCTGAGCCGGCCACTATCGCACTCCTCGCCCTCGGCGGATTCACGCTCATTCGAAGAAAAAGATAATTAAAAAACGCATAAAAATAGAAAAGTCACACCAAAAAGGGGCTTGATTGTTTTAATGTTCGAACCCCTGTTTTTTTGCTCCGGCATTGTCATAAATCAAAACTATCTGTAAAATACCCTTTTGCAGCGGATGCGTGAATCCGGCAGGATAAAAAAACGGGAAAGATGAAAGGAATAGGTTATGTGTAAAAGTATGATTAGCTTAAGCATCGTTTTATCACTTGTTATAACCTGCACCGGCTATGCCGACGTGGTGATAGGCGACTGGGAAAAACCCGATAGCTACGACGGCTGGTCTGCGGGAGAAGAAGATGCCAACGCCGTACTTAAACCCGGCAGCACGGTAGGTGTTACCTCAGGCAGCGGAAGTCTCGATTTAAAACCCTCCGTCCAGGGCTACTGGGTCCTCGAATGGCAGGGTGAGCCGATGGACTTAAACGATATGACGCTTCAGTTCGACCTGACTATGATTGCTTCGGAATGGACTGAAAGCAACTGGACAAAGGTCGCCGATAAAATTGCAATAAGCAGCAACGGCCCTTCCGACTGGAAAGAGTATGACAATCTCACTACAGCCGTCGATAGTAATTCAGGCGAACTGGCCGGCCTGGACTGGGCCCCGGGCCAGGGCGACATCACAAAAACCTGCTCGCTCGATATTTCGGATTATGATTCAACTGGCGCTGCGTGGATGAAAATCAGCATCTCGATACAGCAAAATCCCGTAAGCGAAACAGGACACTTTTACTTCGATAACGTGCGAATCAAACCAAAGTCGAAATAAAATACCGCCGGGCAAGGGACTAAACGGCTTTAATCCACAATCAGACTTGCCTTAATGGGGCCTGTTCCGAGAAATTCGAAGCAGGCCCCGTTTCTTTTGGGGCAAATGTTGACGAGGGGCAGGATTATTCATAAAATGTCAGACTTTAAATTGGTTGATATTAATTAGATATTAAGGAGCGTTACTGTGATTAAGATGAGAATGGTTATCGTGGTCTTATTGCTATTGGCTGCATGCACTATTTGCTTCGCGGATGTCGGAACTGAACCGACCATGGAAAACAAAGAGCTAAAGGCCAGAATTGAAAAACTCGAAAAGGAGCTCTCGGAGCTGAAGAAAATTGTAATGCAGCAGGAACAGGCAAAGGCCCCGGCCAAAACAGCGGAGACGACTCAAAAGGCCGAGCCGGAGAAAAAAGAAAAAATCGCCGTCGTTTCAGGACTTGAAATCCAGCTTTATGGCCGATTGAAACTGGATGCCGCCTATGACACGTCGCGAATGTCAGTCGGCAACTACGCCAGGTGGGTCGAGCCGGATGCGACCAATAAAAACGATGATGAATTCAATATGACTGCCAACGAAACCCGCCTCGGAATGTTAATATATGGGCCTAAGGACGCGGCTATAAAAACAAGCGGCAGGGTCGAAATAGATTTTTACGAGGGCGGAGCGGAGAACAAACCCAGTGTTATGATGCGTCACGCCTATTTGAATCTCGACTGGCCCGAGGATAAATTCAGCATATTGGCCGGCCAGACCTCCGACGTCATCTCGCCGCTCGTCCCCGAAACTTTGAATTACTCCGTCGCCTGGTGGGCCGGCAACATAGGATACCGCAGGCCGCAAATCCGCCTGACCAAGGCCTATACCCTCGCCAAAGACGTCGAGTTTAAGTTCGAAGGCGCAATTGCGAGGACAATAGGCCTATCCGGTGATTTCACTCCCGGCGATGCCGGCGAAGACGCCGGTATTCCCGGCTTTCAGGGCAGAACCAGCATCACACTCCCCCTGCTCGATTATAAACCGACCACTATCGGCTTTTCAGGCCACTGGGCAAAAGAAGAATACGATACAGACGCCAACGGCTCGAATGATAAATTCGATAGCTGGTCGCTCAACCTTGACGTCACTCAGCCGGTAAACGAATGGCTCAGCTTCAAAGGCGAGTTTTTCACCGGCGAAAATCTCAGCGCCTATCTCGGCGGCATAGGCCAGGGTGTCAGAAATTTAGGGACCACCGCCTCGCCGAACTATGACAAGGAAATCGGCAGCACTGGCGGATGGGTCGCTGCCCATATAACGCCCGGCAACAAGTGGCGTTTTAACCTCGGCTTCAGCGTCGATGACGTGGACAACGAGGACCTCGTGGGCATAACCGGGGATAAGCGCGAGCTTAACCGCACGGTATTCGGCAATGCAATTTACTCGGTGGATAAAAACGCCGAAATCGGCTTCGAGCTCTCGCAATGGCACACGGAATATCAGGGCGAAGGCAATGCGGATAACCTGAGGGCACAGACGTCCTTTATATACAAATTTTAGTTTTATATTTGGTACATGGGTCATTCCGAGCGCAGTCGAGGAATCTATTAAGACTCACTGCCGTAAGGCCTCATTATAAACTTAGCCCCTCAACCTGTCCCTACGAAGCTTTAGCGAAGGGGGATTTATTGAGGGGTTCGCCGCACACCGTTAGGCGTCCCTTATGGGAGTAGCGCAGCGTAGAAGGGTTCTTCTGGCAAATTTATGGCAGTGTTCGGCAATTCATTAGTATTTAATTGCCTCGAACGTCATTTCGTTGAAATCATGCAGTTCGGTTTCGTTGGCAAGACCGTTTTCCATCATTTGTCCACAATATAGTTTACCGCCGGTTGCCCATACCAATCGCTTTTTATCGATTTCAGCCCATTCCCATTTCGGACACGATATTATAGCCTCGGATGACGGCCGAACGAGTTCGTGCTCGTCCCAGTAACATCCCTTGCCTTCCGGGTGTGGTCCCGTTTCCGCATGGGCGATTTTGCGTAATATCCACCCTTTGGAAATTGACTTTTCGAAAATATCTTTGCTCTTCCATTTCGCTATTGTTACACGCTTCACCAGTTTCCAGCCGTCGCGTAACAGGCGAGGATAATAGACACTCGAACATTCGCTCCCGTAGCACTCCGGCAGCTTGAAACTCACATCGCGATGAACATCTTTTGTATCTCTGATAACAGTATGCCCATAACCGTCGTTGAGCCAGTATTGCCTCTTACCTGTCCAAAGACCTCCGCCATGCCAGCAATCACCCTTTGCAAACAGGGCTAATGCCTTCAGGTATGGCGCTTTGGATATGGCAGTCCATGCTCCGCGGGTCTCAGATTTCCACCTGCCGTTCACTGCGAAATAAATAAAGTATTTGCCGTCAGGGGACAAGTCGCTTCGTCGTTCGTATATGCGCCCCTTTAACCATTGGCCGAGCCGGAATTCGTCGCGATGCCTGTCCCAGAGAATCGCCGCTACCTGTTTCGATGGCCCACGCCGAAGAACCAGACCGACGGCTGCCTGTCTTGCGAGTAAAACGTGAATTCTGGCCGGATATCGCGCCACGCTCTGCCCTTCAATAGATGGACAATGATTACATAGTTTTGCCGAATGCTAAATACACCTCAATATTTACCGACAAATCATACCGCAAAAGCAATTTCCTGACAACTCCAATCAAACTCCCCTATAGTTTTTGCTCTGTGGCTAAATAAAACAGCGTTGTCTCACGCTAGGTGTCATTGACAGGTAGTGCCCTTGCTCGGCCAACAAAACGCAAAACTATCATCTTTAAGCTATGGCTTTTAATTTTAAGTTCTAACCTTTAAACTCCCCCGTTGAACGCAGTTTATCTCACCACATCATGGCGGGCGTAGACGGGTCCTTCTGGCGGCCCCCCTTCACGTGCCACGGGCTTGCCCTGCGTAGTCCGAAGGACGAAGCAGGGTCGCCGGACAACGGGCCACGCCCCCCTCCTGTCCCCCTGCTCTCCTTTATCCCGTTTTCCTGCTCACCCGATATCCTCAATTTTATGAATGTCTATAGTCTTAAAGACTATACGCATACACATCGAAACAATTATTATTGCCTGTTATTAAAATGTCCATAGTCCTTTCGATTAGTCGAAAGGACTAGTTCATAAGGGACAGGGGGACAGTCACCTATTTTTTCCTCAAACCACCGAATCCCAAATGGAACTTATCCGCCGAAAGGAGATTTTTCTATGTCCATTCTGTCCATCGTGTCCATCACGTCTCCACCGACCTTACACGCCTCCCGACAGGGATGCTCTGTGTATCCGGCGGACAACCAGTAACTAGTAACCAGCTACCAGCAACCTGTTTTTCATCGCTAGGTGTCATTGACAGGTAGTGCCCTTGCTCGGCCAACAAAACACAAAACTACCAACTTTAAGCTATGGCTTTTAGGTTTGAGTTTTACACTTTAAATTTACTTCAAATCATCATCCCGCAATCTGTAACTGGTATCCAGCATCAAGTATCGAGTATCAAGTATCCAGAATCAATCATCGTTCATCAATAATCAATGTATTCTCTGCCTGCCCCGGCGACCTGTCCGGCGTAGCGTAGCGAAGACGGAAGCGAAGCGTAGAGGGGTGTCCTCGGTGCCCTTTGTGGCCAATTAAAAAACAGTGTAATCTGTGTTAACTTGTGCCATAGGTATCAGTGTTTAAAAATCATCCCGCAGGGATACCGCAAATCATCAATCATCATTCATCAATAATCAATGTATCCTCCGCGGTCTCCGCGTCCTCCGCGGTTAATTGAATCCGTGTAAATCAGTGTCTAAAATTCTCTGTGTCCTTGTATGTTGACATCCGTCATGGTTAAAGGTTCCATAGTAAAGGCGTCTTGCGGCAAGGCGAGCGTAGCGAGCCGAGCCGCAAAACGCAGGCGACGAGAGATCGGTCGTGAACTGGTCCGCGAGGCCGTCACAGAGCGTGATCCTCGCCGCCGCTGTGGAACTAACCCGAACAGCCGAAAGAACCGTCCCCGTGTCTTCTTGTCGAAGACAAGAGCGGGGGTGAGTTCGAATTTGCAAGATTGGGAGCAAACCATGCCAGAACCGCTTTTCATCGGCATCGACGTTGCCAAAAACACCTTCCACGTCGCCTCTTGTCCCGCCGGAATAAACACTTCTTTGCCCAATTGTCCCTCGGGCACAAAGCAGCTCATCAAAACCCTTCAGCCGCACAATATCTCTCTGATAGTCCTCGAAGCAACTGGCGGCTATGAGCGTCCCATCGTCGCCGAACTGCTTGGAGCAAATCTTAAAGTCGTTGTTGCCTCCCCGCGACAGGTTCGTCACTTCGCGCGAGGCATTGGCGAATTCGCCAAGACCGATCCCATTGACGCACATGTCCTCGCCCGTTTCGCTCAGGTCGTTCAGCCGAAGCCAAAACTGCCATCCAGCCCCGAAACCAACGAATTGGCAGACCTGGTGCGTCGCCGCCGGCAACTCACCGACCTGCGTGTTCAGGAATTGAATCGAAGCCAAACTATACGCCATCCTAAGGTTCGTAAAAGCGTCCGAAAGATGCTCAAAACGCTCGACTACCAAATCGCCGAACTCGACGAACTCATTCGTCAGCACATCTCCTCCGACGACGAATTCCGCAAAAAAGACCAAATCCTCCGCAGCACCCCGGGCGTCGGCCCACATACCAGCGCGACACTGCTGTCCCAGTTGCCCGAACTGGGACGGCTCAATCGTCAGCAAATCGCCGCCCTCGTCGGCGTTGCTCCTTATGACTTCCGTTC
The DNA here is from genome assembly GCA_964387605.1 of uncultured Pirellulales bacterium. Taxonomy (GTDB): domain Bacteria; phylum Planctomycetota; class Phycisphaerae; order Sedimentisphaerales; family Anaerobacaceae; genus Fen-1362. Next base: position 57,654 of record CAYLYB010000003.1, read on the forward strand.
CGGACGCTTCGCCGGCAAATCCCACATCTGGGGTGGCCGAAAGGACATTCGTTGCGTCCTTTATATGGCCGCCTTG
>CAYLYB010000004.1:0-53406 GCA_964387605.1 uncultured Pirellulales bacterium
AGGCATCATCCCACTTTGTTCCATTGTTATAACCCGTGGCGTCTTTATCAACGTATATAATTTCGCCACCCCAGTTGCAAACCGGCACCGTATCGGTCGTATAGAAATAATATCTATCAGCAGTCATCTCGACAAAGTTGCTTATCTCTCCACCCGGCCGGGCATAATTGTTGACTTTTGTAGTAATTGCGAAGCTATTTGCATCACCGGGTTCAAGCTCTCCGATTGTCCAGGTTACAGTATGAGCATTAGAATCGTATGAACCGCCGTTTGTTGCTGAATAAAAATCAAGCTCAAGAGGCAGATGGTCAATTATATTAACATCATAAACGCTTCCATGATAATTAGGGTCAGCGGGATTTGTTATCGGGTTTCCGAAATTGACATCGTAAACGAGATAATTGTCCTCTATGCCCATACCTATAAACGGCCTTACACAATTGGGTTCACTGCCCTGGATTTCAGAAGTTTTCGTCAGGTAAACAGACGAAGACATTTCTGCACAAAGCATTCGGGTCGGTTCAGGATGTGAGATAATGTCTCCAACACCAAGCATTCCAGAGCCATTATTTCCCCATCCCCATCCATAACCATTTTCACAGATAGCGGTTTTATGAGTAAATCCAGCACCTATAGAAATAATCCCTTCAAGCAAACCTGACTTGGTTTCCATCTCGCCATTTTCTACATATTGGGGCGCTCCGCCGTAATTCCATACAAGAACATATCCATCACTTGTACGGGCCATGGAATAACCACTACCAGCACCAACCTCAACAATATCCTCAAGATAGCCGGAACTAGTCTCCATTTCGCCGTCGGTTACTTTGGAAGGGTAACCGTATTTCCATTCATAGACAAAGCCATTACTATCAACAGCTAAGTTATGTTCACAGGTCGAAATGCCAATAATATTACTGAGATAACCTGTGCCGCTAACTCCCGGAACTTTTTGTGGATAAGCACTCCAATTATTTTCACCCCACTCCCATACATATCCTTCATCATCTAAGGCAAGTGAATGATTCACCCCGGAATCTGCTTGTATGATTGTAGCAATGTCACCTAAATAAACATCTGTAGTTTCTGGGTCATCATCAAGTACCAAGACAGGCGTTTCGCGGGAAGTATAAGAGCCATCGCCACATTGACCATAATCGTTATACCCAAAAGAATAGACGTACCCATTTGAATCAACAACCAGTGAGTGTTCTCCGCTTCTGCCGGCCGAGACGTAAACAATATCAACAGTATCGCTTAGATAACCGACATTATTGACTCCGTGGACCTTTTGGGGAACATCCCAATAACTCACACCGGAACCGCCGCCAAGTTGGCCGTATGGATTTGTGCCCCAGGCATAAAGAATTCCATTTGAGTCCGCAGCTAAAGAATGATGCCAGCCCGCGTCAAATGCCGTAACATATTGTAAATAGCCGTTTCCATTTTCCCCCTTGACCTGTTGCAAAGATAACACATTGTAAACATTACCACCTAATCCTAACTGATATTGATGAATAATACCACCACATGCCCATAACGTATTATCATCCATAAGTGCTAAGGTATGATTTTCTCCGGCAGAAACTTTTGAAAGCCGTGCGCACATAACGGCCTTGGCGGTATTGCTGATTGCAAAAAGACTTATGAAAAGAACCAGAAATGATTTCCATGCTCTCATCACGTTCCTCCTTAAACAAATTTTTGATATGAACTATCTTTTCTTTCTCAAAAATATTCCCCCGAGAAACAACAGTATAAATGTTGTCGGTTCCGGAACAAGGTTGAAAGAAGTGTATTCAAACTCATTAACACCACCGATTTGAAAATAGTTATTGTCCTGCAAATAACCTGAAAGTATTTCAGTCGTAGAATTGTAGCTGAAGTCGTAACCATATATATTTATGGTTGAACCAACATCCATATATTCATCTCCGACATAATACCCATAAGCAATATATGCAGAGTCGATATCCACTTCGCCACCGAATATATCAACTTGTCCATAATCCATAACATTGAATAAATCGAAATTTATACTCGCATTATCCAGTGATAGATACGCATCGGAATAAACCTTAACACTATCAGCACTCATAGCACCACCAGTGATTGAGGCAATTCCTCCAGCACTATAAATTGCACCGGCGCCTCTAAGATAAAAACCGGATAAATCAGCAATTCCATCTGTCATATTGAAATTACCCAATGGAAGGATATCAATATCGGAACCTGGCCCCGAAATTTGTCCACCTGAAAAGTTAAAAGTGCTGGCATCGGTAGTAAAAAGGTTGATTATTTGCCCCCCCGTCATATCTACTATCGTGCCGTCGTTTTCCACATAAACATTGTCATAAATATCTCCGTCGTCGATTGTGCCGCTTGATGTGAAAGTAATGTCCGCCGCACTGCAAACTACAGGTGTCAAAAAAAGCAGAATCAGGATTTTGCTGTTTTTATTAAACATATCAGGCCCTTTCTGAAAAAAGTTATAATTCTATTATGACAGAGAACTTAAGCCGGTAGGCGTTTCTATCCATAAGCATCTCTTTTCCTCCATAGCAATCCGGGGATAATTATACCATATATTTATTTCTCTGTCCATATAAAAAACCGCGATTATGGTATGTTACAGGGAAGGTGTTTAAGCGTATGAAATGCGCGAATCTCCCCCCTTTAAGACTTTTCTCAAATTCCGGCAATACCCGCTGTGTTATTGCTATTTAGCGCCAGTCCACAGATATAAGACCTGCGGGACGGAAAGCTCGTAAAGAAATGTGCGGTCTATCTTCAGGGCCGACTTCGTCTGGGCTGCCATAATATCAGCGAATGAGAAAGGCCTGCGATACTCAACCACCTTTGCTTTGTCAATCCCCGCCTGGGACTTGACCAAATCAACGGCGTCTTCGAGATAACCGATTTCGTCTATAAGTCCTTCGGCTTTCGCCTCATCAGCCCAGTAAATACTTCCGTCGGCCAGCCGGTTCACATCGTCGGCGCTCAAATCGCTCCTGCCTTGTGCGACAACCTCTACAAATCGCTCATAGGCGGGGTCGACGATTCTCTTCTGAATATATTCCAACTGCTGTTCGTCAGGCGCCTGAAAGGAGCTTGGCCAATCTTTCTTGTCGCCTGCCTTGACGATAATCGGCTGAATGCCGAGTTTTTCCTCCAGAAGCTGTTCTAAAACAAGATAGCCCATTATAACGCCGATGGAGCCGGTTATTGTAGTCGGCTCGGCTACAATCGTCTCGCAGGCAACCGAGGCATAATAACCCCCCGATGCGGCTACGCCCTGCATAAAGGCAACAACCGGCTTGCCTTTGCCGCTGCGGTATTTCAATATCTCGTTGTAAATCTGGTCGCTGCCTGAAAGCGTTCCGCCCGGTGAATTAATACGGATAACCAATCCTTTGACATTATGGTCATTGCGGGCCTCTTTCAACTGCCAGAATACGTTCCTGGCCTGCTGCTCGTCTATTATGCCCTCTATCGAAATCACGGCTATCTTGGACGAGCTGGGACCTTCTTCGAGAACCTCCTCACTGAATTTCCGTTCACGGCCTGCGGCAACTATAAATACCATTCCGATGAGCACCAGAAATAACGCGATATTCGCCAGAACCGACAGCCCCGTGATTATACCCCACAGCACCTTCCAGCCCGATACCTTCTTAACAGGGGCTCCCTGATTCGGCCCCGGCTGCGGCATTGGTGCACCGGATTGCTGCGAAAAATTCCCGAAATTTTCATAGTCCATAAAACTTTCCTTTCCCAGACTCTTGGCATTTGTCGGTTAATGTTGATTGATACCCAATCAGTCGCTACAATTATCATACACGAATAAATAATAATCAATAAGAAACTAACATTGCGAAAAGGATTGGGCCGTGGCTTCCGGCAAAGGATTTACTCATCTTCACCTGCACAGCCAGTATTCGCTTCTCGACGGGGCTATCAGCTTCGACAAGCTTTTCAAACAGTGCAAAGAGCTGGGAATGGATGCCGTCGCCGTAACAGACCACGGCAATATGTTCGGGGCAATCGAGTTCTACACAAAGGCACACGCCTCGCATATCAGGCCCATAATCGGAATAGAGGCATACGTCGCGCCCGCCAGCAGGCACGACCGCACAAAATCATCAATCGGCGAAGCCGCGTATCATCTCGTCCTGCTCGCCGAGAATAATATCGGATACCAAAACCTGCTCAAACTGGCGACAGTCGGCTATACCGAGGGCTTCTATTACCGCCCCCGAATCGATAAGCAAATACTCGCCGAATTAAGCGAAGGCCTGATTGCCACCTCGGCCTGCCTCAAAGGCGAAATCGCAGCGAAGCTAATATCGGGCGACAAGGCAGGGGCAATCGCCGCGGCCGAAAGCTACGCTAAAATATTCGGCGAGAATAACTTCTTCGTCGAAATTCAAAGCCATCAGGGCGACTCGCCCGATATCTGCACGGGGCTTATTGAAGTGGCAAATAAAACGGGCCTCGGCATCGTCGCAACAAACGACGTCCACTTCCTCGAAGAAGCCGACCACGAGGCACACAACTGCCTCTGCGCAATAAGCACCGGAAAAAAAGCCGACGACCCAAGCAGAATGATTTACCCCAGCGACGTGTTTTTGAAAAGCCCGGACCAGATGCGGCAGCTTTTCCCGCAATGGCCCCAGGTCTGCGATAATACGCTGGCAATCGCCGGCCGATGCAATGTCGAGCTCGACCTCAAACATCACCACGCCCCGCGATTCACCCCCGCAGACGGCTCGACGCCTGAGCAGTTCCTGACAAAACTCTGCTATGAAAAAGCCGAACAAATCTACGGCAAAATCAACGACAAAATCAAAGACCGCCTTGACAGGGAACTCAACGTCATCGAGTCGAAGGGATTTGCAAGCTACTTCTTAATCGTATGGGACTTCTGCAATTACGCCCATCAAAACAATATACCCGTCGGAGCAAGAGGAAGCGCGGTTGGGACCCTGGTCGGCTACTGCCTCGGCCTCTGTGATATAGACCCGCTCAAATACAACCTGCTGTTCGAACGTTTTATGGACCCTCATCGAAACGAAATGCCCGATATCGACATAGATATCTGCCAGACGGGACGCAGCAAAATCATCGACTACGTCCGTCAGAAATACGGCCACGTCGCTCAAATCATAACCTTCGGCACTATGAAGGCAAAGGCGGCCATTCGGGATATATGCAGGGTGCTCGACGTCCCATTGGCCGAAGCGGACCGGCTCGCGAAACTCGTCCCTGATTCTCTGAATATGACGCTTGATATCGCCCTGCAAACCGAGCCGCAGCTCAAACAGGCATACGACAAAGACCCGCTTACGAAAAAAGTTATCGATATCAGTAAACGGCTCGAAGGCCTCGCCCGCCACGCCTCCGTCCACGCCGCGGGCGTCGTTATCGCCGATAATCCCCTCACCGATTTCATACCGCTATACAAGGCATCGGGCACCGATGACATCATCACACAATTCGAAGGCCCGATGGTTGAAAAAGTAGGCCTGCTGAAAATGGACTTCCTCGGCCTGAAAACCCTCAGCATACTCGAACGCGCCAGGCAAAGGGTCAAAGAGATTCACGGCCGGGATATTGACCTCGAAAAAATCGACCTTACCGACCCGAAAGTCTTCGCCCTTTTCGCAGCCGGCAAAACAAAAGGCATCTTTCAGTTCGAATCGGGCGGGATGCAGGAGCTTTTGATGAGGATGAAGCCTGACAGGATTCAGGACCTCATCGCCGCAAACGCCCTGTATCGCCCCGGCCCGATGACGCTCATCCCCGATTATATCGACCGCAAACACGGCTCGAAATGGTCCCTGCCGCATCCGATTATGAAAGAGGTGCTCGAAGAAACATACGGCATTATGGTCTATCAGGAGCAGGTGATGCAAATCTGCAATCTGTTAGGCAATATCCCGCTGCGAGAGGCATATACCCTGATTAAGGCCATAAGCAAAAAGAAGGCAAAGACCATCGCCAAGGAAAAAGAACGCTTCGTCGATGGCTGCGTCGAAAAAGGCCTCAAAAAACAGCAGGCCCAGCAGATTTTCGAGCTTATCGAACGCTTCGCCGGATACGGCTTTAACAAAAGCCACTCGACCCGCTACGCCATGATTGCCTATCAGACCGCATATATGAAAACCTACTGGCCCGTCGAATATATGGCCGCCGTGCTCACATACGAAATGGGCGATACCGACAAGGTCGTCGAGTATATCAATGAGTGCACCGATATGGGCATCGAGGTATTGGCGCCCGATATAAATGAAAGCGGCGTCGATTTCACGCCGCTCTACAAAACCGAACTCACCGCGGAGCACGCAGAGAAAAAACATTCAAAAAGCCCTGCGGTTTCTGCGGTAAAAAAAGGCGTCATCCGTTTCGGTCTCGCAGCGGTAAAAGGCGTCGGCGAAAAAGCCGTCGAGCAAGTCATCACCGCCCGCGAAAAGGTCGGCAGATTCAAAAGCTTGTTCCACTTCTGTGAAAACGTCGACCTTCGCGCCGCAAATAAACAGGTAATCGAGTCGCTGATAAAGGCAGGTGCCTTCGACCATCTCGGCGGGCACCGCGCCCAGATGACCGAAGGCCTCGAAGCCGCTATGCAGCTCGGGGCAGGGGTTCAGGCCGACAGGCAAAACGGCCAGATGAGCTTCTTCGGCCAGCAATCCGAACCCGATTACTCGCAGGACCATACCCGACTGCCAAATATACCGCCCTGGCCCGAACCATTACTGCTCTCTTATGAAAAATCGGTCCTCGGCTTTTATGTAACCAGCAATCCCTTAAGCCACTGCGCCGAGACAATCAATATATTTTCGAATATCAACACCTCTCAGCTTACCGAATCCGCCCAGGATAAAGAGGTCATTATAGGCGGTATGATAGCGAGGATTCGATACCACCTCACCAAGAGCGGCCGAAACGCCGGCGCCAAAATGGCCGTATTCGTCCTCGAAGACCTGCAGGGACAGGTCGAGGTCGTCCTGTTCCCCTCGACGCTGAATCAATTTATAGAATTGCTTAAAAACGACGCCATCGTTTTCGTAAAAGGCCGGCTGGATTTCAGAAGAGAAAAGCCGAACATTATCGCAACGGAACTTATCGACTACGACCAGGCAACGGAAAAACTGGCAGGCAAGGTCAAAATCAACCTCGACGCGAAAGAAATCACAAAGCAAAAAGTGGCTGAAATAAAAAGCATCTGCCGGCGTCACCGCGGCAAAAGCAGTATCTACGTCGCAATCACAACCGATAAGGGCAAAGTTTACGCAGCCGTTGACAGAAATCTTTCCGTCAATCCCGACCCGGACTTTTGCCGTAAAATCCGCCACCTAATCGGCCCAGAAAACCTGCAACTAACAAGGTAAACTATGCCTTTGTAAAAAGTGATGATGAATAACGTGAGTAAAATATTAGAAGGTAAATTTATCGCACTTGACGGGCCGGACGGCTGCGGGAAGACCACGCAGGTCAAATTATTGGTCGATTGGCTCAGAAAACAAAATATCGACGCAGTAAGTTTTCGCGAGCCGGGCGCGACCGCTATCGGCGAAAAAATCAGGGATATACTGCTCAATCCCGAACATATCGCGATGAGCACCGCAAGCGAGGTAATGCTTTTTATGACCGCGAGGGTACAGCTATGGCATGAAAAAATCGCTCCTGCCCTGAAACAAAATAAATGCGTGGTCGTCGACCGCTGGCTCTCCAGCACCTGCGCATACCAGGGTTATGCCGGCGAATTCGGAATGGATAACGTCATCAAGCTCGCGACTGATTGCCTCGAAAAGCCCTGGCCCGACCTGACGATTATCCTCGACGTCGATTCCGCTACCGCCGCCAATCGGCTCAATCGCACCCTCGACCGTATGGAGCAAAAAGGCGACGGTTATCACAAAAAAGTTCGCGAGGGTTTTCTCAAACTGGCCGAACAAATAAACAATTTCGCTGTCGTCGATGCTTCTTCCGATATTGATGCCGTTCATAAAAAAGTCGTTGAAATCATCGAAAAGCTAAAGGCGAACTAATGCCGTTAACAGATATATTCTGCCAGGAAAAAGCAATCGACTCGCTTGAAAAGGCCTTTCAGGCGGACAAGGTCGCGCACTCATACATATTCGCGGGCCACGACGGCGTAGGTAAATTCACAATCGCACGCGAATTCGCGAAGCTGCTGCTGTGCAAAAATCCCGTCGAAGAAAATGACTTCGCCGATAGCTGTGGCTCGTGTGAATCCTGCCGGGCCTTCGATGCCGGCTCGCACCCCGATTTCGAGCACGTATATAAAGAACTGATTGAATTCACAAGAGACGGCAAAGGCAAAGGCCCGCCGTTACAATTCCCAATCGACGTCGTCCGAGAATTCATTATCGAAAAAGTCTCGGCAAAGCCGACTCTGTCCGCGAAGAAAATCTACGTCCTCACGGAAGCCGAAAAGCTCAACAACGAATCGCAAAACTGCCTGCTCAAGGTCCTCGAAGAGCCGCCCGCATACTGCTGCATCATACTTATATGCACCCGCCCGGACAAACTGTTCCCAACTATCAGGTCCAGATGCCAGATTGTCCAGTTCGGCCCCATTGCCGAAGAAAAGATTATCGAAAAGCTCAATCAGCTTGGCCTCGACGGCAAAAAAACGGAATTTTTCGCGCGTTTCGCCGACGGCAGTATAGGTCTGGCCTGCACCTGTGCCCGGCTCGAACTCACCGACGCCAATCTATACCAGACCAAAACGGAAATAATAGATACACTCGCCGGACTCGATTACGAAGATTCACTCGAATCAGCCGAAGAAATGCTCCGCCAATCGAAGGCCCTTTCGGCCGTCTGGGCCAAAATCGAGCCCAATACCAGTAAAACCGATATAAACAGAAAATCAGCCAAAATCATCGTCGGCATCATTATCAGCGCCCTGCACGACGCGATGATGGCAAACATCACCCCCGAAAAGCACCTCGTCAACTCCGACCAGAAAACACAAATAGAGAAAATCGCCCGCCAGTTCGACGCCGAACAGGCCTCGCAAAAAATCGCCGATTGCTTCAAATCTATGCATTGGATTGAATCTTCCGTCAACGAAAAGCTTATTTTCGAGCAACTATTGTTAACTCTGGCCGAGTCTGCTAAAATCACGTCATAATATTTGGTCAATCCGCACCGGCGAGTGGCTGGTTCGTATAAACCAGAGGGCTTAACTGTAAACCCGTCGAGTCGGACAGAGCTTTTCTGAAGCGATAAAATAAATGGAAGATACGCATACGACAAAAACCAGGCCTTCTCGGATGAAGAAATATATGCTCGTTCGGTATGGCCGGATGGGAACTCTCGGCCTGTTTGAGCACAACGAAACCCACATACCCTCTGTGCCGAAACGCGTAATCATCAAAACCGAAAAGGGCCTGGAGCTCGGCAGTCTCGCAGGCCAGCTCGGCGCCTACCGAACGGGCCAGCTCAAACTTACCGACGAACAAATCAACCAATACTACGGCGATTCTGAACTGCCGTTTTCAACCGAGCCGGCCGGCAGCTTCATCAGGTACGCAACTCCCGAAGATATCAACGAAGAAAAACATTTCAAAAAAATTGCCGCCGATGAGATGGAGTATTGCAAAAAACTCGTCGAAGAAATGAAGCTGCCGATGAAAGTCGTAGACGCCGAGCACATACTCGGCGGTGAACGAATCATCTTCTACTTTATGGCCGACAACAGGGTCGATTTCCGGGAACTTGTAAAAAAACTCGCGCAGGAATATCAGACCAGAATCGAAATGAGGCAAATCGGCTCACGAGACGAAGCAAAACTGCTCGGCGACCTCGAAAGCTGCGGCCAGGAGTGCTGCTGCATCAGGTTTCTCAAAACACTCAAACCCGTCAATATGCGCATGGCCAAACTGCAAAAAGCAACGCTGGACCCAGCTAAAATCTCCGGCTATTGCGGCCGGCTGAAATGCTGCCTCCGATACGAGGACAAAACATACACACAGCTCAAAAAAATGCTGCCTCCGAGAAATACATTGGTAAAAACAAAATCCGGGACCGGAAAAGTCATCGATTCCCAGATTCTCACGCAGCTTATTATGGTCGAACTCGATAACGGCACAAAAACTGTTGTGCCCAGAGAGGAAATCGAGATAATCTCAAAAACAAAAACCGATAGCAGGCAGCAGGATTCACAGGTAGATACGGATATCGAAGAACAAAACAACGATGAGCAAAACGCTGATTAAAAAACCAAAATTCGCAGTCATTAAAATTATCTCATAAACGGGAAACCTATGCCGCGTAAAATCGTCGTCACCTCAGCCCTGCCCTACGCAAATACCCCAATCCATATAGGTCATATTGTCGAATATGGCCAGACAGACATCTGGGTCCGGTTCCAGAAGCTCTGCGGCAATCACTGCCTGTATTTCTGTGCCGATGACACGCACGGCACGCCGGTTATGATTAGCGCCCGCAACGCCGGAATTAAACCCGAAGAACTAATTCAAAAAGTCCACGCCGACCATTTGAAAGACTTCGAAGGCTTTTATATCGGCTTCGACAATTATTATTCCACCCATTCGCCCGAAAACAAGAAGCTTAGCGAGGGGATTTTTAATTCTCTCAACCAGGCCGGCTCTATCGTTAAAAGAACAATAGAGCAGACCTATTGCGAAAAGTGCAAAATGTTCCTGCCCGACCGCTATATTCGCGGGACCTGTCCGAGGTGCAAGGCACTCGACCAGTACGGCGACTCCTGCGAAGTTTGCAGCGGGACGCATAATCCCACCGAACTTATCGATCCTCGCTGTGCCAATTGCGGAAGCCCGCCAGTGCGAAAACAAAGCGAACATTATTTTTTCAAGCTGACCGACTACGAAAAACGTCTCAAGGACCTTATCGCAGCCGGCTACACACAGCAGTCGGTCGCCAATAAGCTTGATGAATGGTTCAGCACGGGTTTACGCGACTGGGACATAACACGCGACGGCCCCTATTTCGGCTTCAAAATCCCCGGCGAGGAAGATAAATATTTCTATGTCTGGCTCGATGCACCTATCGGCTATATGGCCTCGGCCAAAAACTACTGCGAAAAAAACAATCTCGATTTCGACACAATATGGAACAGCCCTGAATACGAGCTTTACCACTTCATCGGCAAAGACATAATGTATTTCCACGCCCTGTTCTGGCCTGCGATGCTGATGGGCTCCGGCTTCAAAACCCCGAACAAGCTTTTCGTCCACGGCTTCCTCACGGTCAACGGCCAGAAAATGAGTAAGTCACGCGGCACGTCTATCAAAGCCTCGACGTATCTGAAATATCTCAACCCCGAGTTTTTGAGATACTATTACGCCAGCAAACTGACCTCCGCTGTCGAGGACATCGACCTGAACATCGACGATTTTATCAATAAAATCAATTCAGACCTCGTCGGCAACTTCGCCAACCTCGCCTCGCGCTCTGTTCCGATGCTCAAGCAAAAACTTGACGGCCGGCTCGGCAAACTCGACGACGAAGGCAGGACGCTAATCGATAAAATCGCCTCCGCCTCGGAAGAAATCATACAAAACTACGAGAACCTTAATTACGCGGCCGCCGTGCGGACAATCACAGGATTGTCTGACCTCGCCAACCGATACGTGGAGCAGAACCAGCCCTGGACGACAATCAAAACCGACCCCGAAAAAACCCGCATGACGCTTACTGCCGTCGTAAACACCGTTAGGATTTTAACGATTTACCTTAAACCCATACTGCCCGCCTTTGCCGAAAAAATACAGCGAATCCTCGGCGTCGAGAACCTTTCATTTGCGGATATCAGATCAACCCTCGAAGAAAAAAATATCAACGACTTCGAACGCCTCTTCGAGCGGGTAACCAAAGAACAGGTAAATGCTATGATTGAGGACAGCAAAGAAACAGGAGAGAAAAAACCTATGACCACCGAACCCATAAAACCGGAATGCACGATTCAGGATTTCGAGAAAATCGACCTTCGAATCGCAAAGGTTGTAACTGCCGAACCCGTCGAAGGTGCGGACAAGCTGCTTCGGCTGCAGCTCGACGTCGGCGGCATACAAAAAACTGTGCTGGCCGGAATAGCCCATGCATATAAGCCCGAAGAGCTGAAAGATAAATTAGTCATTTTATTCGCCAACCTCAAGCCGAGACAGATGCGATTTGGCCTGTCCGAAGGTATGATTCTTGCATCGGGAACCGGCGGAAAAGATATCTTTATGCTGACCTCGGACCCGGGCGCCGTGCCGGGCACTAAGATAAGCTGAACTGATATGAGCGGAAAAATCTCACTCGATGAACTCTCACAAAAAGATGGGCGTTACAATCCAGCCGCCGTAAGATTTGTTTATGAGGCCCTCGGTTACACTGCAACAAAAATCGCAGACCAGCCAGGCCACGTTACAGGCCAGGCACTTTGCGAAGGCCTGCGGCAACTGGCACTGAAAAAATGGGGCCGCCTCGCTATGCTCGTACTAAACTCCTGGCGGGTCAAAAACACACGAGATTTCGGCGAAATCGTCTATCTTATGATAAAGCATAAATGGATGAGAGCACAGCCAACCGACTCAATCGACGATTTCAATGACATTTACGACTTCAAAACCATTTTCAAAGACCAGTTCACATTCTAAACAGCCACAAAACGCTGCTGATGCGTCTTTTCACGCACCTCCAATTCATCCAAAATCGCTGTTTAAAGAACCCTTTTGCTTGACAAACCCTTGAGAACAATGTTATTATAATATAAGTAAGGAATTAGACTGCCATTACGGAGAGGATAGGCAATGCGCCTGGTCGTAAAACAAGGTGAGCGAACGGTCAACGAATTTCACTTCGATAAAGGCCCCGTCTACATCGGCAGGCACTCCAACAGCCAGGTCTTCCTGCCCGACAAAACCGTCTCACGCCAGCACGCCGTAATCTACAACACCAAGGACGGCCAATGGGTCGTCGAGGACCTCGACAGCGCCAACAAAACATATCTAAACGACAGCGAAATACGCAAAGCCGAAATAAAAAATGGCGACACTGTCCGCATCTCCGATTTTTTAATCGAGGTAACGTTTCAGGAACAGGTCGGGCCCGACCCGGGTGAAACAGTCGAGCTGGAAGAAGCACCCTCGACAATCATCACCGGTCCTCAAATTATTATTAGAAAAATCGGCGCTGAAAAAGCTCCCGCTATCAGGTTCCAGGCCGAAAGAGCAAAAGACTTCCTGCAGGCAATCGAAGAGCTCAGAAAACCGGACAACCTCGACAGAACGCTGCTTATGCTGCTGGAGCTGCTCACAAAACAGTTCAAAACATATCACGTTTGGGGAGCAATGCGACCGAAAACAACCGGACCTATGACCGCTCACGCCGGAAGAGACAGAAGCGGCATGAGCATCGAACAGGCCTCCCTCGAATTCAACGATAAAATCGGCGAAGCCATCGACAAAAAACAATTCATGCTGTTCATATTCCCCAGGGATTTGTCTATCAAAAAAGAAACACAGATACGCTCGGTCCTCATAGCCCCCCTGCTCACACCCGCCGGCTGCTTCGGCGTAATCTATACCAATAATACCTTCCGCGACGACCACTACAACCTCGGCGACCTCGACTATCTTATGCTCCTCGGACTCCACGCCGCCTCCGTCATCGGTAAAATATCCGCCTGATATAAACGTCTCCACTTGTCATTCCCGCGAAAGCAGGAATCCAAGCAAAAAAGGGGTCAGGAATCTTTTTCTCAATATAAACTTTGCTAAATTGCCTAACTCGCTCGTCTTCATATTTGCGCCAGAAGCACCACATAATTTTTGCCGTAGTATTTCGCGCATTTGGGGCAGGTCGTGTAAAAAAAGTAAAGCTTTTTCAGGGTCTTTCCCTTCTCACGGACATACTCGGTCATCTGCTTTACCCACTGGCGAATATTCTTATACGGCCCTTCGAAGACCCTGCTCAAAAAAGTCCCCGACAATTTTACCATCTCCGCACCCGGCACGTCTTTCGATACGGCGATATAGACATCCGTACCCCAAAGCGAATTCTCGTCGCATAGAACCATCTGCTCGATAGATATGGCGTTTGCCTTTGCAATCCTTTCCATATTCCGAACCATCACCCTGCCGAAGTTCAAAGGTATATGCAGGAGACTTACTACGTGGTCTTTAACGAATAATTTGTCCTCAAACGTCACCTCCTTATTCTCCCACGGCCCCGGCACAAACCTCGGACAGCACCCCGTCTCCGAATTCTCATACAGCTTGTCCATAACATTCTCCTTTCAATCTGAAAAAAGGGGTCAGTTTGCCCTGAGTAAAATCGAAGGGGTGCATTTTCCCCTCTGGGAGAAACTCAAAACAGCCCCTTGATAAAATCCACTAACCCGCTCGATTTATCCACCGCCAAGAACAATACCGACATTGCTGCTATTACCCACATAGCAGGCCTAACATCCCGCAGCTTGCCCGATACCACCTTGATAAGCGTAAACGAAATAAACCCGAAAGCCAGTCCCGTGCTGATGCTGTAGCTTAGCGCTATCATCACGATTATGATAAAAGCCGGGAAACCCTCGTCCATCTTGCCGAAATCAATCCGCCTGACCTCTTTCATCATAAACAGCCCCACCATAATCAACGCCGGCGCAGTCGCGTATTTCGGAACAATCCCCACAACTGGCACAAACAATAACGCCAAAAAGAAACAAGCTCCCGTAATAACCGAAGCCAATCCGCTCCTGCCCCCCTGCTCGATTCCCGCCGCGCTCTCTGCGTATGACGTCGTGGTCGATGTCCCCAAAACCGCCCCCGCGACGGTGGCTATAGCGTCAATGCCAAGCAGCCGGTCAAGCCCCCTTATCTGGTTATTCTTATCCACCATCCCCGCCTGATTGCAGCACGCTACCAATGTCCCGATACTGTCGAACATATCCACAAAAGTCAAAGTGAATATCGCGCCGAACAAGCTCCACTTAAAAGCCCCGGCGATATCCAGCTTGAACGCTACAGCCGATATATCGATATTCAGCGACATATATGAATCCGGCTTCGCAACATATCCCAGCAGCACCGCCAAAACAGTCGAAAATACCACACCAACCAGCAGCGCCCCCTTGATTTTTCTGCTCTCTAAAAAAATCATCACCAAAAGACCCGCCAATCCAATCAAAACCGTAGGTGTCAGATTCCCAGCCGATACGAGCGTCTTGGCATTACCGACCACCACCCCGAGATTCACTAACCCCATAAACGTGATAAATAATCCGATTCCGACCGCTATCGCCGAAATCAAGCCCGACGGTATCGCCTGCGCTATCATTTTTCGAAGCCCCATAACGGTCAGCAAAAAGAATATCACGCCTGAAATAAAAACCACCCCCAAAGCCGTCTCCCAGCTAACGCCTTCACCCAATACAATGCTGTATGCGAAAAAGGCATTCAGCCCCATCCCCGGCGCCATCGCAATCGGCGCATTGGCGAAAAGACCCGTTACAAGCGTCGCCGCCCCGCTCATTATGCACGTTACCGCAATCAACGCCGCCTTGTCCATCCCCGCCTCACTCAGAATATCCGGCTGCGCAAAAATGATATACGCCATCGTCAAAAATGTCGTCACCCCCGCTACAACCTCCACCCGAACGCTCGTCCCCCGCTCCTTTAATCTAAAATAATCGCCTGCCATAATCGACCTCCTGTCTTATCGCAGAGTGCGCAGCAATTGATTATTGATGAATGATTATTGATTATTGCTAACGACTGACACGATACCTGTTTTAAAATCATCAATTATCAATAATCGGTTGTAAATTTCACCGACCTCTGCGGTGAATTCACTGCGAGAGAGAGGAGTCGAACCTCCACGGGCTATTGCCCACAAGGACCTAAACCTTGCGCGTCTGCCATTTCCGCCACTCTCGCTAAATTGCTTTGTTATTGCGATTTTTCGTCGCCACCGGATATCTTCTCTATCCGCTTCTCCGCCTCCTGCAGTATCTTTCTGCAGTGCTTAATCAGCGTCATCCCTCTCTCATACTGCCCCAAGCTGTCCCCGAGCGAAATCTCGCCCTGCTCCACCTTGCCCACTATACCCGTCAGCTCTTTTATCGCCTGCTCAAAGGTCAGCTTGCCGACGTCGCCCGTGGTGAGCTTTGTCGAACCATTTTTTCCTTCATCCTTTGCCATATCGCATCTACCTTCTGTCTTCTAACTTCTGACTTCTCGCTTTTTTACTTTTTCGTCACACTGCTTTCAATCAAATTCTGGCCCTCTAATTCCGTAACCAGCGTATCGCCAATCTGCACCTCGCCCGCCTTCTTCAAAACCGCCCCCGTCTTTTTCAGTGTCGTTATCGAGTAGCCCCGTTTCAAAACCGCCTTCGGATTCAATCCTCTCAGCCGGTTCTCATAAGCCGTAACCTGCATCCCCGCCCTGCCGAATATCGCTCGTATCGCCGCGTTCGCCCTGCCCCCAAGCTCATTCACAATTACCATCTTCCTGCCCAAAAGCCGATGCGGCTCTATCCGGACCACCTGCTCATAAAGCCCGCCCAAATCCTCTTTCGCCTCCGCCAACCTGCCCCGCATCATTTCGCCGAGCAAGCTCGCCGTCTCGTCCAACTGCTGCTCGCGATTGCGCACCGCCAAAAGCGGGTTCCTGAAAACGCTGCTCGCCAGAAGCGTTCGCATCTTCTCCCCCGCAAGCTCGACTAATCCCTTAACCTCGACCGCCAATCGGCTCGCCATCGCCGACAACTGCTCCAAAACCTCCCGCGCATCCGGCACCGCCGCAACCCCCGCCTTCGTCGGCGTCGATGCCCTCGCGTCCGCTACCAAATCCGCTATTGTAACGTCAACCTCGTGCCCCACCGCGCTTATCACAGGTATCTTCGAATCGTATATCGCCCTGGCCAGTGCCTCCTCGTTAAATTCCCACAAATCCTCCAACGAACCTCCGCCCCTGCCGACAATCAAAATATCCAGCTTGAGCTTGTCGTTTCGCCTGTTCACCTCCCGTATCGCCGCCGCGATTTTCTCCGCCGCCCCATCTCCCTGAACGGGCACGTCATACAAATACAATCGCACACAGGGCCAGCGATTGAAAATACTGTCAACGATATCGTGAACCGCCGCACCTGATTCGCTCGTCAATATCCCAATCCGCTGCGGATATTTAGGCAGTGGCTTTTTATGCTTCTCATCAAACAATCCCTGCGCCGCCAACCGCTTCACCATTTGCTCGAACGCCAGTTGCAGCGCACCCACACCAGCCGGCTCCATCCGCTCAACGTAAAACTGGTATTTGCCCTGCGGCTCGTAAACATCGATATGGCCCGTCGCCAAAATCGCCATACCGCTTTCCGGCCTGAATTTCACCTTCTTGAAATTGCTCCCCCACATCACGCAAGGCAACACCGAACCCTCGTCCTTCAGCGAAAAATAACAATGCCCGCTCGAATGCAGCTTCCAATCGCTAATTTCCCCCGCCACCGTCAATCGACCCGGCAGGTTCGACTCCAGCGCCGTCTTTATCAGCGTATTTACCTGCCCGACCGTATATATCTTGACCCTCTGTTCCGCCATAACCGCCGATTACTCACCCCGCCAAAACTAAACCGACATCTTCCAAATAAACCGCTTCGCCGGCCCGCCCTCACCGCTATTTCTCGTCGATTTTCTTGCGATAAAGCCGGGTCTCTAACGGCTTTTGCCAGCCTGTCCAGTTCGAATCGCCCATATCGCCCTCAATCAGCCGGGTAACCTGGTTCATCTTCGCGTCTAAGTCGTCGATATAATAAACCATAAACGCCTCCGCCGTCGCAGGCAGCTTCGGCGAGCCGAAATCATACTCCCCGTGATGCGACAAAACTATATGCCCCAGCGCATCCAATATCTCGCCGTCAATCGGCTTGCCCTTCCCCGCTAACTGCTCCGCCTTGCGATGCATCATCAAAAACGTCTTGTTTATATGCCCTATCAACTGCCCCGAATCCGTATATGAAAACGCCACGTCGTAGGTCAGCTCCTCCGTCTTGCCCATATCATGTATGAATAGCCCCGCCAAAACCAGATCCGCCTGCACCTCCGGATACAATGGCAGTATCGCCGACGCCACCCGCAGCATATTCCACGTATGCTCCAGCAACCCCCCGATATAATCATGATGCATACTCATCCCGCCGGGACAGGTCTGAAAATTCGCCATCAGCTTCTTATCGGCCAAAAACTCTCCGACCAGCGTCTGTAATTGGCCATTCTTTATACTCCCTACGATACCCTTTATCTCCGCGAACATCTTATCGACGTCGTTACTCGTCCTCGGCAGAAAATCCTCCAGATTCACCCTTCCGGCGTCAATCACGCTCATATTATTCACCACAATCTGCAGCGAATTCTGATACACCTCGCTGCGGCCCTTGATATGCACAAATCCCGGCTGCGGCAGCGCCTTATACATCTCCTCGCTCGCCTGCCACACCCTCCCGTTCACCCGCCCCGTCCGGTCGCTGATAAACATCGCTATATACAAATCACCCCGCGACGTGCTGCGCAGAATCGGCTCCTTCACAAGGTATATATCATCAATCGTTTCGCCCGGCCCTATTTTGTTTATAAACTTATGCGCCATCTCTCTTACCCGCCTGCCGCGGATACTCCTCAAATTGAATTTACAATGTTCCCATTGCCCCCGATTATGCGGAATTATAACCCGATAAGCAATCAAAAACCAAAAGGCCTATACCCATCCGGATACAGGCCCTCTTACCACAAATTCAGAAAATCAATTATTACCGCGCTCAACAGCGATATCGCAGTCAATCCTGCGAAATAAAAAACACTCTAAAGCTTTCTTTCCCCCGCCTCCTCATTGCTTATGTCCCAGTCGGCCCCACGTCCCGATTTGAACTTTTATGATATCGTCCTTGCAGTTCTTAGTATCCGGATCCTTTCCATACGGGCACGCTTCGAGCGTCTCGTCACATTCCCACCTCCAGTATTCCGAGTGCCCGTCTGCAAATCCGAAATTACTCCCGTTCTCATGAAGACAGGAGGGATGGTCGGTATAGTACCAACTCCGAACTAAGTAAGGCACTATGAGAGCATCCGGGGTCGGCTTGGTCTCCTCCATAAATACAATCCGCTCCTGAGTCCTTCTTATCTGCGACAGATTCTTTATAACCTCACCTTCGCCGATATTATTGTCTTTAGACGCATCATCCCAGTGCCCGTTCATGGAATTAGGCATCAGATACGTCCTTTGAACTTCCCTGCGGTCGGCTTCGGGACAGCGGTAAACGTCTATATCTTTAAGATATCGATAAAGCCCCCCCTCTTTCATCTTCTCTATTCTTGTTTCGATTGGCGCGCTCATTGTCCAGTCAAATATACCGTCAGACGGATTCACGGGCGAGCACCAGTAAACCTCTTTAGGTTTGATTTTATTATTCTGTGATTGTCCCCCGTTAACAATCCTGCCGTCGTGGTGCTCCGCGTATTGCAGCCAGCCCAGCACAAGCTGTTTCATATTACTCAGACACACCGCCCGTTTGGTCTGCCTTCTTGCCTTATTCAATGACGGCAGCAATACGGACATCAAAAGCGCGATTATCGCTATAACAACCAATAACTCTATTAGCGTGAACCCGCTTTCTTCTTTTCTCATTTAAATTGCTCCTTATCCACCCTCTCCGACCCACTTACACCGCCCCCAAATACCGGAATGTCGGGCCGCAAATTAATACTCTGCCTTGCCGCCTTAATGACCTAATTCGCCCCACGTCCCAATCTGCACCTTCTGGATGTCTTTATTTCCCGGCTGCGGGTAATACCCGCTGGAAATCTTCGACCAGCCCATTAAGCAAAATTGCAGCGTCCGGTTGTCCTCCCATTCCCACGTCTCAACGTGCCCGTCGGCAAATCCGAAATTGCACCTGCCCTCGTGAGGGCACTGAGGTATGTCCCACCACGACGAGGTTTTATACGGAACTATGAAACTGTCCGGGCTGGGATATCCCTCCTCCATAAACACAATCCGCTCCTGCGTCCTTTTCAACTGGTTAAGGTTCTTGATAATCTCGCCTTCCCCGACTTCTTTTCTGTCCGCACCGCCTACCCAGCTTCCGTTCATCGAATTTACTATGCTGTATGTCCGGTGCATATCCTTCTCGGCCTCGGGACACCGGTAAATCTTCACCTCGTTAAGATACCGGTAAAGCGCGCCTTCCTTGAGTTTTTCGATTCTTTGCTCCAGCGATAATTTATCGACGTCCCAGTCGAATTTGCCGTCAGCCGACTTCGCGGGCGTGCACCAGTAAATCTCTTTCGGCACAGGGGTATTCTCAGGGGATTGCCCACCGTTGACAATCCTGCCGTCATAGCTGTCCGCGTATGCCAGCCACGCGGTCATAAGCTGCTTGATATTGCTGAAACACACCGTCCGTCTTGTCTGTCTTCTCGCCTTGTTCAGAGCCGGGAGTAATATCGCCATCATCAGGACTATTGTTGCGATAACAACCAGTAATTCCATTAATGTGAAACCGGTTTTTTCTTTTCTCCTGTCCATAGCCGAACTCTCCTTTCCCCGCCCCCGGCGACTGTCTATGCCCGCCCCCTTCATCCATTCGCCGGGGCAGATTAAAACAATCAACACACCTTTTATACTACCAAAACCCCGCGAACAATGCAAATCTCTTTTTCGCCCCGGCGCACAATCAATTTTCCTCTCTCGATACACCCGCAAAACTTTAATCTTGAAGCATTTACGTTTATGGGCTATATATACCTCGAAATATTAGCAAAAATACGAAAATCTAACGCTTTACGAGATACAATATTATGAGATACAGCCGATTGCTTATACCAACGGTAAAAGAGGCCCCCGCCGACGCCGAAATCCCCTCCCACAAACTAATGCTCCGAGCGGGCCTGATGCGAAAACTCGCCAGCGGAACATACACTTATCTGCCCCTCGGCTGGCGCTCCATACTTAAGGTAATCGCCATCGTCCGCGACGAAATGAATAAAGCCGGCGCCCAGGAAATACTGATGCCCTCCGTCCAGCCTATTGAATTGTGGCAGCAGACCGGCCGCGATGTCGATTATGGCCCTACGATGGCACGATTCGAAGACCGCCACGGCCGGCAAAACGTCCTCGCTCCAACAGCCGAAGAAGTCGTTACAAGCGTCGCCGCGGGCGAAATCAGCTCCTATAAACAACTGCCGCTCAACCTCTATCAAATCAGCTTCAAGTTCCGAGACGAATTCCGACCGCGGTTCGGCGTCCTGCGAAGCCGCGAATTCATTATGAAAGATGCCTACAGCTTCCACGCCGACCCCGCTTCACTCGATAAAGAATACTGGAATATGTATGAAACCTATAAACGAATCTTCAAACGCTGCGGCCTCGACTTCGTCATCGTCGAAGCCGAATCCGGCGAAATGGGTGGCTCCGGGTCGCATCAGTTCACTATCCCCTGCGATTCCGGCGAAGATGTAATCGTCTATACCGAAGACGGCTCATACGCAGCCAATATCGAAAAAGCCGCCGTTGACCCATTACCCGTCATTCCGAGCGAGCGCAGCGAGTCGAGGAATCTATTAAAACCAGAACTTGTTCATACACCAAATGTCGGCTCAATCGATGCAGTCTGCGCGTTTCTCAAAACAAAACCAAAACAAATGATTAAAACGCTTATCTTCAAAGCCGGCGATGATACCGTCGTCTCGCTCGTCCGCGGCGACCACGACCTCAATCCCGAAAAACTCACACAGGCCCTGCAGGGCAAACATAATGAGCTGGCAGACGTAGAAACCATCGAAAAAATCACCGGCGCTAAAGTCGGCTTCGCAGGCCCTATGGCCTTAGCCCAAAAAGTCTCGATAATGATTATCGACCACGCCGTAGCAGCTATGCCAATCGGCGTAACCGGCGCAAATAAAACCGATTACCACACGAAAAATATCGTCCCAGGCCGCGACTTCCCGCTCGAAGGCGATAATATTGTCGTCGCTGATATCCGAAACGCAGTCGAGGGCGACACTCACGACGGCAAAAAACTGCTCTTCAAACGCGGTATCGAGGTGGGCCAGGTCTTTAAGCTCGGAACGAAATACTCCTCGAAGCTCGGCTGCAAATTCCTCGATGATACCGGCACAGAGCACCCCTGCCTTATGGGCTGCTATGGCATCGGCATCAATCGCATCGTCGCTTCCGCAATCGAAACCGGAAACGACGAAAGCGGCATAATATTCCCCGTCAGTATCGCCCCCTTCGAAGTGCTCGTCACCAGTGTCAACCAGGACGACGAAAAAGTTGCATCGGTCGCCGAGGAAATCTATAGCGCCCTGAAACTCGAAGGTGTTGACGTGCTCTGGGACGACCGCGACGAACGCGCTGGCGTAAAATTCAAGGATGCCGACCTGATTGGAATACCCGTTCGCGTAACGGTAGGCAAAAAGGCCCTCGCCGACGGCAACGTCGAGATAAAACTGCGGACTGAATCCGATATTCGAAAAACACCCGCCGACTCCGCCGCGGAAAATGTCGTCGAACTCGTAAATTCACTAAAGGCAAAACTCAATAAATAATAATTGTCATTCCCGCGAAAGCGGGAATCCAAAATGTTTAGCCCCCAGGTTTACCCGCCGCGGGCGAGTGGTTAAATATATCAGTGAAATCTGTGTAATCTGTGGTTAATCTTTTTATGTGGGAACTCAAAAACCCCAAACCCGTAAAGCTCATCATCGGCACTCTCGCCGCCAATGTTGACGCCCTCGACGCCGCACAAAAGGCAATAATCGATAAATTCGGCCCAACCGACCTCGAAAGCGATACCTGGCCCTTCACACAAACCGATTATTACAAAGACGAAACCGGCCCCGATATACTCCGCCGGTTCGTATCCATCGAAACGCTAATCGACCCCGGCTCGCTCGCCGATATAAAGCACGCCACAAATTCTCTCGAACAACAGCTTGCTGACTCACTAAACCTTGCCTTGCCTCGGCCGATAAATCTCGACCCGGGATTTATAGAGCCGTCAAAACTCATCCTCGCCTCCACAAAAAATTTCTCGCATCGCATCTACATCGGCAATAAAATGTACGCCGAGGTAACGCTAACTTATGATAAAGGCGCCTGGCGGCATTATGTTTATACCTTCCCTGACTACAGGCAGTCCTGTTACCATGATTTCTTTACAAAAGTCAGAACCCGTTTATTGGAGCAATTGAAATCGTGTCACTGACATCGCTCGCCATAATCCTGCTCGCTGCCTCGTTCGTCGTCTCGACTCTGCTCACCGCCGTCGTCAAACACCTCTCTGTAAAATCCGGCTTCGTCGCCCGCCCCACACAGGACCGCTACCACACAAAAACCATCGCCCTCGGCGGAGGTATCGCCGTCGTCTCGACAATACTAACCTTCCTCGCAGCCGCTATACTCATCGTCAGATTCATTATCGCCCCCGGCTGGCTCGTCTCCCTCGATGAATCTGTAACCATCCATACTGACGGCTTTATCGAGAAAACCTCCCAGCTCCTAATCGTCATCGCCTGCATCGCCGCATTGTTCGCCCTTGGCCTCATCGACGACAAAAAACACCTCGGCCCATTCCTCAAGCTCGCCGTCCAGTTCGCCGTCGCACTCACCGCCGCTTTCTTCGCCGACATCCGAGTCGAGCTGTTCATCCAGAGCAAGCTCCTCACCTCACTCATCAGCGCTTTCTGGATTGTGCTCGTCATAAACGTATTCAACTTCCTCGACAATATGGATGGCGCAGCCGCCGGCATAGCCGTCATCGTCAGCGCTATCCTCTTCACAGCCGCCGCCGTCAGCGGCCAGGTCTTCATCGGCGCCCTCGCTCTGCTCTTTATCGGAACGCTCCTCGGTTTCCTCGTATTCAACTTCCCCCCCGCAAAAATCTTTATGGGTGACGCCGGCTCACTGCCCCTCGGTTTCATACTCGCTATGCTCACCCTGCGAACCACCTATTACCAGCAGGCCCTCTCCGGCCCATGGTATCCCGTCCTCATACCTCTTATCTCTATGGCAGTGCCCCTCTACGATTTTCTAAGTGTCACCTTCCTCCGAATCAGCCAGGGAAATTCTCCATTCGTCGGCGACACTCAGCATTTCTCTCATCGCCTCAGGCGACGCGGCCTCTCCGATTCCCAGACCGCGCTGACGCTCTACCTCGCCACACTCTCCACTGGTATCGGCGCCACATTCCTCTATCAGGTAAACCTTTACGGCGCTGTACTTATATCCGTTCAAACTCTTATGGTCCTCGCGATTATCGCCATTTTCGAATCAACCGCTAAAAATGACTCCGAAAAATAAACTCGACAATCCGAAAAGCTACGCCATGCTTTTGCTCGAAAACATCCTCTTCGTAGTCTGCGTTGTCGTTATCGCCCTCCGTACTACATATACCGAAACCCCCACACTCCAGACCTCACAAATCGACTCATCGTTAAACGGAACCGTCTATTCGCTTTGTCTTTCAGGAATTTTGATTTTTGCCCTGTTGTTCCTGTTGCTCGTAAAATTCCTCACCGGACGTTTCTCTTACAGGTTTTCTTCGATTGAAATAGGCCTCGTGATATTCTTTATAGCCGCAATTTCGGCAACCTTCTACGCCGCTAATAAACGCGCCGCAATAAATTCCTCCATAATACTGCTGGCCCCACTGCTCATGATAATCCTCCTCACCCAGCTGCTCGACTCCCACCACAAAATAAAAATAATGCTTATCGTCATAGTCGCGCTCGGATTCATCGCCTCCTGGCTGTCTTCGGAACAATTCTTCGTTAGCAACGACATTATGGTTCAGCAATACGAAGATGACCCGAACTCCCTGCTCGAGCCGCTCGGCATAAAGCCCGGCTCTATGAATCACATACTCTTCGAAAATCACCTCTACGCCAAAGATGTTCGCGCCGCCTTTACTACTGGTAATTCCGTTGGCTCTTTCGCCATACTCACCTCTTTCGCCTCAATCGCCCTGCTCGCTGAGCTTCTCAAAAATCGAAAATTATCGAATTTCCCAATCGCCCGGCTCATACCCGCCGTTATGGTCGCCGCTTTCGTCCTCTTCGGCCTTATCCTAACCCACAGTAAAGGCGCTATCGCCGCCTTCCTGGTTGCCCTGATTATTTTTGCCCTGCTGCTACTCATAAAACGCCCAAAACTATTCAAAAATATCATACTCATCGCCTTTGTAATCGGCGCTCTCGCACTCGTCCCCACCGTCATATATTTGGGTCTGCACTCCGACCGCCTTCCCGGCGGTAATTCAGTTCTCGTCAGGTGGCAATACTGGCTCGCCTCAGCAAAAATCCTCGCCGACCACCCATTAACCGGTGTCGGCCCGGGCAATTTCACTACTGCATACTACCAATATAAAATCCCCGCCGCCCTCGAAACAGTCTCCGACCCCCATTCGTTCGTCCTAAACCTTATAACCCAATACGGCCCCCTCGGCCTCCTCGCCTTTCTCGCCATAATAATTATCCCTCTGTGGCGGGCCTCGCTTACCTGTCCTGCCGCTCTCGAAAAACCTTCTGCCACACGTTTTAAAAAACTCATTACTCCCTGCGTACTCGCCCCAGCCCTCATTATGCCACTGTTGCGACCGTTCCTGCTGCCCTCAAACACCGCCTTTACCTACCTCGAAAAAACGTATGTCGTTTTCACCGCCTATATCGCCCCCGCCGCCGCCTTCGTCGTCGCTTTCTGGTTACTATTGAAATCAATTCAATCCTCGAAAGATAACTCTTTCGTAGAAAATACTTCCCTCACTTCCCTGGCTCTTCTTTCAGCTCTGCTCGGCGTCCTTATTCACAACCTCGTCGATTTCGCCATCTTCGAACCCGGCGTTATGATTACATTCTGCGCCGAACTTGCCTGCCTCATCGCCCTCAATCAAAAATCGCCGCCGGAACCGAAAAAAGATTTCGCCGCACCACTCTGGCTAAAGCCTTTGGCCATAGTCGTCTTTGTGATTCTGATATTTTGCTTTTTTCTCTACGCCCTCGTGCCCGTCGCCAAAAGCAACGCAAATATCGCAAAGGCACGTCGTTATTCCCAGCTTGGCCAGTTCCCCCTCGCCCATAGTCTCCTCGCCGATGCCACAAATTACGACTCCATTGGTCCCGATGCCCCCGCAATAAATGGCCGGCTTTACCTCCAGCATCTTTACTACCCCAATATGCAGCAAACTCAAATGCTCGATGATGCCGAACAGGCCCTCTTCACCGCTATCGAACGAAATCCCGTCGATTTCAGAAACTTCGAAGTCCTCGTCGAAATATACACAATCCGTTCACGAGCCCAGCCAGGTCAAAAAAACCTCTGGTTACAAAAAGCCCTCGATACCGCAAACATCGCAATATCGCTTTATCCCGGCGATGCAGAACTGCATATCCAGGCGGCTATGCTTGCCCAGGAGCTTGGACAGCTTGAATTAGCTCTCGAACAATATGAAAAAGCCGTCAAAATAGAAGATGATTTTCGTGTACAGTTCCGACTGATGTATCCAGGCAGGGAAGTTTTCAGTCGTTTACCGAAAGAACTTTACCTCCGTGCAAAAAAGCAAATCGAAGAATTAAGTCCACTACGCGGGTCCTGAGTAAATCCCCTCTCCCCCAACCCTCACAATAACTTCGCCAGGACCTCTTCGGAAATATCGAAATTCGCGTATGTATTCTGAACGTCGTCCTGGTCCTCGAACCCGTCCATCAGCGATATCACCCTCTTCGCCGTCTCGACGTCATCTATCGCCACGTTATTTGAAGGCACCATCGATACCTCCGCCACCTCCATCGGTATCGCTTTCGCCTCCAGTGCCTTCTTAAGCTCCTCGAACGCACCCGGCTCGCACGTTATCTCATAAACCTCCCCCGTTTTCTGCATATCGTCCGCCCCAGCCGCCATCGCCATCTCCAGCAATTCCACCTCCTTCGCCGCCACCGTCCCCACCGTTATCAACCCCTTCTTCGAAAACAGCCACCCCACACAACCGCTTGTGCCGAGTGAGCCGCCGTGGCGTTCGAAGAGTTTTTTAATTTCGCCGGCGGTGCGGTTGCGATTGTCCGTCAAAACATCGAGCATAATGGCGACGCCGTGCGGACCATACCCCTCGTATATAACCTCCTCGTAATGCACACCGCCCAACTCGCCGGTGCCCTTCTTTATCGCCTTCTCGATGGTGTCTTTGGGCATATTGGCCGCCTTGGCCTTGTCTATGGCGTAACGCAGCGACAAATTCGCACCCGGGTCTCCGCCGCCCTGCTTTGCCGCGACGATTATCATTCTCGCGACCTTGCTCCAGACCTTGCCGCGTTTGGCGTCGTTCGCCGCCTTTTTATGCTTTATTCCCGACCAGTGCGAATGTCCCGACATTTTTTCCCCTGATAAAAACGTCTTAAAATATGAATTCGAGGCGCAAAAACCGCTTTGCCGCCGGGATATGATTATAACGCACTTGCCCCGACCTGCCAACTGCTTTCCGCCAGCTGCTTTCCCTGCCTGATAACACTGCTTTTACTGCTCGCAGTCGGTAAGCCAGTAATCGCAGAATATATCCAGGTCGTTGATATCGACCAAATCATCGCCGTCAAGGTCGGCAAAGGGGTTTGCCTGCACCGTAAGCCAGTCTTCGGCAAAAAGACTGAAATCACCGAATCTCACCATCCCATCACCATACAGGTTCGGGCATAACGGTATCCTGTCGCTGTAATTTATAATCAGGTATGGCCGGCCATACTCGCTGTATTCGCTCGCCTTGATTCCCGTCAGCACCGTCGAATTATTCACCAGTATCACGCCGTAATTCGCAATCGTTTCGTCGGCCCAATCCTGCACTAACTCTGTAATATCGAATTCGGGATAATAGTCTGCAGACTGAATCAGCGAGCTGCCCAATAGTGCCGGGGCGTATGTCCCGCCGGGCGTCGTCCAGGCAGTCGTCGATTCGCGTATATTCCAGCTTGCGCTGCCCTGCTCATAAGCCCCGTCAGCCGAGCCCTCCTCCCACTGCTCACTGACTCGGTAAAGCTCGAAATACTGCCCGTCCACCCAGTTGGTTACGTACCAGCAGTAAAAACCAATCGTCGCCTGATTAATCTGTTTGCCCATAACCTCGGCTGGCAAATCGAAACCAATCACGAAATTACACTTCGGGTCGTTCTCCACATCGTTATACAGGTCTCCGCCATAGTTATACGTGGGATATTCCGAATCGAGAAACGCATCACGACAGCCGGCGTAACCATCGACGCTCTGCTTAAGGGTAATTTCCGCCGTCGTCTGCGAAACAGTATCCGAGGCCTCATTCGAATAGCCCGACTCGCCAAGCTCGTTCTGGGCCTTGACGCGATAGTTATATGTATGCCCCGGCAACAGCGCCGCATCGTCATAGGTCTGCGTATCGGGCGCCACAGCGTCATCCAAAACATACCACGTTCCGCCGTCGACTGCCCTTTCAATCACGAAGTTTTCCTCGTTATCGCTGTTATCAATCCACGTCAGCGTAATATCGAACCCGCTCGCCACCGCGCTCAAATCCGAAGGCGCCGCAGGCGTAACCGCCGATATCACCGCGTAGTCCTCGTTCGACGGCAATGAGGTGCCGTTAGCATTAAACGCCGCCACGCGATACGTATACGTACCATCCGGCAAAGGCGGCATCGACTGATTATCATCGATATATGCCGTCGCATCGGCGGCGACGGTATCGTAATTATCATCCCACGCACCGGCGTCGAGTCGGCGCATAATTACAAACCCGGTTTCATTATCCGAGTTATCGCTCCAGCCCAGCGCAATCGTCCCGCTTCCCGAATCCGCAACAGCCGACAAATCGCCCGGCGCATCGGGAATATCGAGAATCACGGCCTGCGATTCGTTCGATGCGCCCGAATCGCCGTAGCCGTTATATGCAACAACGCGGTAATTATACGTCCCCGGCGGCAAATCGATATCGTCATAAGCGGTAACATTCGCCGCTACATTCGCGTAGCTATCGTTCCACGCCCCGCCGTCGACCTGTCTTTGAATCGTGAAGCCGTCTTCATCGGTCGAATTGTCGTTCCAAACGAGCGAAACACTTTTATTATACGAATCCCCGGTTGCCACAAGGGCCGAGGGCGCCGCAGGCGGGTCCATACTCACTATGACCGCCGTCGCCGTATTCGTTGGTCCCGACTCGCACGGATTACCCGACCCGTCATCATCGAGATGCGCAACAACCCTGTAGCTGTAGCTTGCCGGAGTAAGCGAGTCGTCGGTATAGGTCGTTACGTCCGCCGTCACTAAGGCGTAATTATTATTCCACGCCCCGCCGTCGACGCTTCGCTGAATAATAAAGCTGTCCTCGTTATTCGGCTCAGCGGCGTTATCCATCCAGTTAAGCTCAATCTCGCCGAGGTTCGAATCCACCACAGCCGTCAGTGCCGTCGGCCCGGTCACGCACTCGCTCCATCCCGCCAATCTCGCCCAAAGCCACCACGCCGCGTATGCCTTGAGATTGCCGTTGAGGGCCTGTGTATGAGCAGGCGAGCAGTCAAACCAGTCAACATTTACGGTATGCGAACCCTGCCAGTCGGTCGCCCAGTTGCGGTCAAGTGAGCCGTTGTCATCGCTGTCATAATCGCAGTTATCATTAGCAAGCAAAGGCATATAATGAACCAGCCCGTCCGGGTCGTAGCTTTCTATATCCGCAAAATCATACAAAATTTTATCGTTGGCAATACAATAGGCCCGTATCTGATTATTTCGCACGTTCAAATTCCCCATCTCGCCGCCGCCGTCGAGATGGCCGGTCATATAAACGAACATCACGCCGGGATAATCCTGCTCAAGCTGAGTCATAGGAGCGAGATAAACGTCAATCATTGACTGCTCGGTTTGCGATGAGACCTGCCCGCACCACGACCAGATAATGACATTTGTGGCCGGATGAGTAGTGCCCCTGCCTGTATTGGGATCAGGAAGGCCGAGATAGCTTACGGTATTATCTACCCAGTCGGGATAATAGCCGACGTCGCCGCCCATTGCATTATCATGCAGGTCCAGTGCCGCCGGCGACCCGCCGTAGGCCCAGGCATACAAATCCGTCGGGTATCCCAGGCCGTTCATAAAGCCGACAAGCCCATCCATCCCGGTAATCAGCTGACTGCCGTGAGAGGTATGACCATAGGCGATATGTAAATTCGCCTTGGCCTGCACAACCGCCGATTCCGGCACGTTCCAAAAGGCCCCCGCCGAATTATGGTCGGCTATTATCGCGCCCTGGGCCACAGCCAAAACACCAAAAACCGCAACGCATACCAAAAGAATCCTCGAATAAGAAAATGACATCGCTGCTTCCTCCTTAAAAATCAAAACAAAAACCCTTCCCAGGCCTAAGTAAAAGCGGAGTTTCTTCTCCTCACACATTTGGTATATATATCTTATACCATTATAGCATTGAAAACTATTAGTTTAAAGCCCTTTTCTCGCTCACAGTGATTGCAAATACCCGTCCCTGTCGTGATAATATATATTTATGAAGCCAGTTAATATCGCAAAGCTGTCAATATCTCTTGTGTTATGCCTTGGTGCGGGAATTGTCGGCTCATTTTTTACGACTTCTGATTCGCTTAATAACTGGTATGCAAATCTTGTTAAACCCTCCTTCACTCCCCCCGCCTGGCTATTCGGCCCCGTCTGGACCATACTCTATATATTAATGGCAGTGGCCCTTTTTCTCATCTGGCGAAAGGGCTGGGACAAATCCCCCGTCCGTGTTCCGATGCTTTTCTTCCTTATTCAGCTAATTTTTAATGTCTTATGGACGCCGCTATTTTTTCTGCTGCAATCGCCTTTGCTTGCGCTTTTTGATATCATCATCTTGTTACTCGCCATTTTGCTGACCATTGTCGCTCTTTGGCGGGTCTCGAAACCGTCTGCACTTCTACTCATCCCCTACTTTTGCTGGGTCTCTTTCGCAGCAATCCTCAACACTTCGATTTATTTTCTGAATCGTTCATAACTCATCTGCTTTTGAGTCTAGAGTCTCAGGCAAAAAAATAATACTACGGAGTATTTGCACCGCTGAATTTTAGAGGAAACTTGAAAGGCTGCTGAACATCGAACAGCTATTTTTTGCCGTGCTGGAAGATTTTGAAATTATTCTTACCGGCCTCTTTTGCGCCATAGAGGGCCTTATCGGTCTTGCTGGTTATATCATCGGGGTTGTCGCCCGGGCCATACTGGCCCAGGCCGACGCTTATAGTTACCGGTATCTCATCCTTTTGCCATACAACCAACTCGCCGGCAACATTCTCGACCATACGCTGGGCCACACCGACCGCATCGGTAAGCGAGGTATTGGGAAGGATAATAGCGAATTCATCTCCGCCGTACCGTGCCGCGGTATCAATCTGCCGGATGGAGGCCTGTATCCGCGTGCTTACCTCTTTTATCACCTTATCGCCGGCCCGGTGCCCATATTCGTCGTTTATCGTTTTCAAATTATCGATATCTACCATAATCAGCGAAATACGCTCTTCATACCGCTTCGAGCGCCACAGCTCGCGTTCGAGAATCTCATAATACGTCCTGTGGTTGACCAGTCCGGTCAGGCCGTCGGTCTTTGCCTGGTGTTGTATTCGCTCGAAAAGCGTGATATTACCTACAGACGCCCCTACTAGTTGCCCCAGCAGTTCAACTAAAGCGATATCTTCATTGCTGAAGCCCCCTTCAGCGGTCTTATCCGCCAGGTTCAGAATTCCTACAACCTTATCCTGACACAGCAGCGGCACGACAATGCAGTTTTTCGTCCCATAATTTTCGGTATATGGCCTTTGCGATTTTCTGATAACCGGCTCATTATAAGCATCGATATTCTCGATATGCATAATTTTGCCGCTTTTGGCCGCAATCGTCATCGCCGTCGGCGGATTCTGATTCAGCGATACAATCTTATTTATCATATATGGGTGGTTGCATTTTTTGAGGTGGAGCATTGCGCTTGATTCATCGAGGATATAGAGAGAGGCGAGCTTTGCCCCCAAAAGACGGGGGATTTTCCTTACGCATATGGTAGCAATACGCTGAATATCAAGGCAGTTAATCTGCCGTGCCAGAGGAGTAACCTGCTCAAGCAATGAAATTCCCCCTAAAGAATCTTTGGTGTTTTCATTCGAACTGGTGTGTTTTCGTCCCATAATTGCCCTGTTCCCGATTTGTCCAATCGTCTTCTACGGCGCAGCCCTTCCGCCGGCCGGTAAAAATGCGGCACCGGGTTCCAGTCCATTTATCGGTTCTTTTGAGGGGTGTATTTCGCAAAGAGCCGGGGCGATTTGCAAAATAAAAAAATAAAAATTTTTAAAAACAGCTTGACGGTTAGTATTTTACATTTTATAAAATGTAAAAGTTATTTTAACGATACGTGTCGTCAGGGAAGAAAACGTGATTAGGGACGTTGAGAAAACCCGGCAGCTAAAATCACAAAACCCTGGGTGGCACCACAAAGACGTACAAAGAGAAGTTAATTCGCAAAGCCGCAGCCGGCACAACTATGACAGGCAGCACGACAACGAAAGGAGAGGAATTCACGAGAGCAAACCGGGAACTACCTGCACGAAATCCCGATTTAACGACGAGCGCAGAAAAGAATACAGGACTTAAAAAAAGAGCATAAAAGTAAGTCGTGATTAACCGGATAACAAGTGGATAAAAGAATTCGAACCATAACAGGCACCAACACCGAGAGGGTAAAACTTTGGTGATTCAGACGAGGATGACAGAGGCAATGCTCGGTGTGCCAGCGAGACTATACCGAATAGGTGATATTGTTCGGTACACCCCCTTTTCCAGACAAACCATCCATAACTACACGACTATGGGACTTATCAAGGAAGCAGAGTGGACCCAGGGTGGTCATCGATTGTATGACGAATCCGTCTTTGTGAAACTATCACAAATTATGGAGCTGAAAAAGACCAAGTCGCTGTTCGAGATACGAAAGATATTAAGTAAGGAGCAAATCGGGATTCGGCCGGACAAAGAAGAGGGCCCAATCGACAAAAACTGATGCGTCAAAAAAGACCTGGACGCCCATCAGGGAGTAAACCGCGCTATAAGAAGAAGAGTAATAAGGGCCGAGGCAGCGGAAGCTGAGGCAAAACAGGGATGATAAGGAAGAAACAGGGATGAACAAGAGGGAAACGAACACCGGGGGCAGCAGCGGGCCGAACAAAGGCCGCGATTGCCGGTATGCAGGGGCCTGTTACGAGGAGAAGCAACTATGAACCTGCCGACACTGGCAACAGACAATATAACCGAAGTTCTGCTGAAGATAATCGAATTCACCCAGACGCGTCAGATAATCCTCACACAGAACATAAACGGGATAGGCGCAGGTGATTTTGTGCCGAAGGATTTGCCGGTGGACGAATTTTCGAAGCTAATGCATATGGCCATCGAGGAGCACGCGTTCAGCCAGCAGTTGGTGTTTCAGGACGGCAAGAACGTGAAATTCGGGTCAGGGGGCAACTTCGAGGCGACGCCGATAATCGATGAAAATGCGAAAAAGCTATTCGAGAAAAACCGGGATAAATACCTTCAGTGCCAGATATCAAAAATGCTCGAAAACTCGCTGAACCAGAGGATTGCACTGGAGCTATTAAAAACAAAACGGGCGAATGACTCGTACCTTGGGCGGCACCTGAATTAATAAAACAACAACAGGAATTATACGAATTCGTTTTTATTAAAGTTGTCCGCGAAAAGACCGATAAGGATTTTTGAAATCAGCAATTTTAGTCAGAGAGCCAACAGTTCACGCGGACGAACAAACAACCGGATAGTTATGGGACTGGAAATCGACGTCAAACGTACTGACAGGGGGTTTTGAAAGCGGGTATGCCTAAGCTTGACCGATATTCACGGAGGAATCTGGTGAAGACTAAACAGCAGGCCAACGTCGAGGAGGTATGGAAGAATTACTATAAAACACACGAGGACCAGTATCGCAACCTTCTTTTGGAGCATTACCGCTATCTGGTTCGCTATACGGCTGAGCGTCTTCACAGCAAGCTGCCGGACAAGGTTGAATTAGATGACCTTATCAGCGCGGGCACGTTCGGATTGATGGACGCAATCGACGCATTCGACCCGGAAAGAGGTGTGAAATTCGAGACGTACTGCTCGCCGAGAATAAGGGGCTCGATATTGGACGAACTTCGGAGTATGGACTGGGTGCCGCGATTGGTGAGGGCGAGGGCTCACCAGCTTACGCGTGCGAAGCAATCTCTGGAGGCGCATTTGGGGCGAAAGCCGCGTAAAGAAGAGCTGGCTGAAGAGATGGATATGAATATGGAGGAATTCAACCGGCTGCAGCAGGATGCCGAGGCGACGGGTATGGTATCGCTTAACAGCCAATTGGGCGACGAAGACAACGAAAAAGACATCCGCGAAATAGACATAATCAAAGACAGAAAGAGCGAGGACCCCCCTATCGAGGCGCAAAAGCGGGATTTGAAGGACCTGCTGACAAAGGGGCTGACCAGGGCGGAACGGCTGATTGTGGTACTGTATTACTACGAAGAGATGACGATGAAGGAAATCGGGGCAACACTGGATTTATCGGAATCGCGAGTTTCGCAGATGCACTCATCGATAGTGGCCCGGCTGAAGGCCCAGCTAAATACCCGCAAGCGGGAATTTTCATCATAAGGCAGCCACAGAGACCACCCCCGATTACAAATTTCGAGGGAAGGCATAGAATTTTAGCCACCCTTCTTCGCTCACAGAGCTACGCCGGGCAGGCAGATTCACACGGATTTACACGGTTGTTGGAAAGAGTTTTCGAGTATTATCCCGCTTTTTGCCCCAAATCAAAAATCAAACCGCCTTCATTAAAACTTCCGTCTTCGCTAAGGCTTCGCCGAATCCCCACTAAAGGAATGTGAGGGCAGTCGTTGCGGGGCAGGTAGGTGTAAAATCCGAACACAGGGGTACAAGAAAGTCATAATTCCCAGTATTTTGGCGGGATTTATCTTGACAAATAGGCAAATTGACATTAGAGAAGGTACAACTGCTTCGTAATCTGACTGTTGAAGGGAACAATTTGCACCCGGCCCGTATCGGCGGATGAGGAGCGGGAGAAGAGCATCATTTAGATTTTCATTTAGCCAGGATTTCGGCTTTGCCCCGCATAAAAACAGTTCAAGATTAGTTTTTGAAAGGAGGAGTAGCATGTGTAAAAGGTTGATTTTTCTAAGCTCTCTTGTACTGGTCATTGGTTTTGTCGGACACGCATCAGGAGGTGATATCGCATCGAACCCAAGCCCTGCTGACGGAGCACAATGCGTGAACCCGAATACAACCCTTACATGGTCGCCAGGAGACCGTGCCATTTTTCACGATGTGTACTTAGGTACAACTTTCGGCGTTCTACCTCTTGTCAGCTCGCAACAGGTGTCCAACACCTATGACTACCCCGGCGGACTTGGGCCCTGTACGACTTATTATTGGCGAATTGACGATGTTAATGATTTTGAGCCGAACAGTCCGTGGATAGGTGACGTCTGGAGCTTCACGACAAGCGGTGAAAACTGCTGTAACTGTATCCAGCCGCCTGCAAACATGGTCGCGTGGTGGCCCCTTGATGAGAACGTCGGTGATATCTCGGATGACGCCGTCTGGAATAACGATGGCACGTGGATGGGCTCACCGAAACCGGTAGAAGGTATGGTTGCAGGCGCGATTGAGCTCAATAGTATAACAGGCGACTACGTAAAGGTCCCCGATGCCCCGGAGCTGAATTTCGGCACAGGCGACCTGTCAATTGATGCCTGGATAGATACAAACCAGCAATCTGGTGCGATTGTAGATAAGAGGACAGATTCGCCTGTAAAGGGCTATGTGTTAGCCCTGTCTGGTAGGAATCTGTGCTTCCAGTTGGCTAATGGCGTTGGTGTGGGATGGACGAATTATTGCTCCTCACTGAGCGTTGAAACTAATCAATGGAATCATGTCGCTGTTACTGTTGACAGGGACGACCCGAATGGTTTGGTGTTGTATGTTAACGGCATAAGCCAGAAATTCAACCCAACCGGGCGCTCCGGAAACCTGACCAATACGGGTAACCTTCTTATCGGGGCTAATTGTCTCAGCTTAGACACCATCAGCGCCAGCATAGACGAGGTTGAACTGTTTAATCGCGCCCTTACAGAAGACGAGATTCTGGCAATCTATGAGGCCGGCAGCGACGGCAAGTGCAAATGTGAACAAGGTCCGCCCACCTTTGCGGACGATATCAAGTGGTCCCAGCCCCCGGAAAATTATGCCGGATGTATCAACGGCTGGGATGAGGATTCTATCTACAACACCGAGCCGGTCATAGCCGACGACTGGGTGTGTATGGATAATCGCCCGGTTACAGAAATCCACTGGTGGGGTTCGTTTAAGGGATGGACAGAACACGTACCGCCGCCTGACAAGCCGATTGCTTTCCACATTGGCATCTGGACGGACGTGCCAAACCCCGACATGAATAACCCGAGTACATTCAGCCATCCCGACTTGTTGATTTGGGAGAACATCTGTGACTGCTCCGTATGGAGCTACGCCGGCTGCGATATTGACCCGCGCGGCATAGACCAGAATGAGGCCTGCTTCAAGTTCGACCAGTTGCTCTCCCAGGACAAGTGGTTCTACCAGTATGGCAATGAGCCGAATGGGACAGTATATTGGTTGAGCATTGCGGCGATTTATGATGGTAATACGCCCGCACATCAGTGGGGCTGGAAGACAAGGCCGCATCTCTATAATGATGATGCGCTTCGGATAAGACCTCCTACATCGATATGTCCCAACTCCTGCCCGGACCCGAATTTTTCAGAGCTGCCCGCCGGTGTAAATGATGTTTTCGCCTCCCCTACCCCTGTCGAGTACTCCTCCCCGCGCCCGGGACTGGTGGCCTGGGTTGTTGCACACGATAGCGAACACCGCACGCCGATGAATTTTGATGAGATTCCAACTCATTGGCCTGATCCAGAAAACTGCAATCGCTTTTTTGCCCATACGTTTGAAAACCTGCCGTGCTGCATTACAGCAGCCACGTTAGAGATGCGATTGAAGCGGAGTCACTATGCCGGTGGCGGAGAAAGCGATGCGATTGCCCTTGGGCTGAATGACGCGACTGGTAAGTTCACGTGGGGATCTTTGATAGGTACGCTCGTACCGGGAGGGTGGGAACCTGCTGACAAAATGGCCGTAGTTACCCTGAATATTGCGGCGAGCGTCATAGCCCATATGAACACTACCGGCCGCCTGGACGTCTGTGTCCAGGACGACTCGGGTGTTGATTATATGATTCTGCGTGTGTGGAGCTGTCCGCTTACCAACAACCAGTGGCCGCCGGTAGTCGGTTCTTTCTGGGAAAACGGTGAGCCGATAGAGTATCCGGAAGGCATTTCGTGGGACACGGCATTTGTGCTGACTACTAACAGACAGTACACACCAAAACTGGGATATTGGCCCGACGATGCAAACGAGCCCCCCGTGCCTGACCCCAACCCCTGGAACAGAACGAGAGCGACTCGGACTCAGGCGGATCTTTATAGCGACCTGGTAATTGACTTTAAGGACTTTGCCGTGCTGGCTGGTTACTGGCTTGACGAGGGGATGCTGTGGCCGGAGCATGATGACCCTTAATGGTGACGCGGGGTCATTCCATCTGAGGATATAGATGCGAGGATAAGTGTTCGGTAACGATTGGTTTATGTTGTGGAGTTTGATTTCGGGGCCTGTGCTTTGGTGCAGGCCCCGTTTTTTTGGAGGTCGATTCCGATTATGGATTCGGCGCTGTGTGAGAGGAAAATAGGTAACTGTCCCTATTATGAAGGGATTGACTTGGGGGGCGGGGGAATTTAAACTGGCGGATATGAGACAAAAGAAAATCAAATTTACGAAGATGCACGGAATCGGCAATGACTATGTGTTCGTCGATTGCTTTCGGCAGCGCATAACTAATGCGGCGAAGATTGCGCGGGCGATAAGCGACCGGCATTTCGGGGTCGGCTCGGACGGGCTGATACTGATTTGCCCATCCCGCAGGGCGGATGCGCGGATGCGTATATATAACGCGGACGGCTCGGAGGCGGAGATGTGCGGCAACGGAATACGATGCGTTGCGAAATACGTTTATGAGAAAAAAAACGCCAAAGGCGCGGGGCCTGTGAAAATGGGAGCTAAAAGGTATCCCAGGTCGCTACGGATAGAGACGGGCAACGGCGTACTGACTATCGGATTAGACATCGGCAAAGATAACAAGGTTCGAAGCGCGTGCGTGAATATGGGCCAGCCGAGATTTGAGCCGAAACAGATACCCGTAAAGGCAGCGGGTAAAAAAGTAATCGAAAGGCCAATCAGGATTTTGGGACAGCGACTGCTTATGACGTGCGTATCGATGGGGAATCCGCACGCGGTATTTTTCTGCAAAGACGTCGATAAAGTCGAATTAGAAAGATTGGGGCCGGCCATCGAGAACCACCGGCTGTTCCCGAAAAGAACGAACGTTCATTTCGTAACGGCGGAGACGAAGAGCAGGTTCAGGATGCGGACGTGGGAACGGGGCAGCGGTATAACGCTTGCCTGCGGGACGGGTGCGTGCGCTTGCTGTGCGGCGAGTGTGCTGACGGGGCGATGCGGGCGCTCATGCACTGCGGAATTGGCGGGGGGCAATTTGCGGATTGAGTGGTCGAGCGAAGACAACTGCATTTATATGACGGGGCCTGCTGAAGAGGTATTCGAGGGCGAGTGGCCCCAGAGGTGAGCGTTAAGAGGGATTAAAACACATCGTCAGGGCGTTGTTTTTTATCAACATTAATCATTGACAAAAATCAACGAGTCCTATAATATCCGCACAAAAGGCCAATCAGGAGGAAGCGGCCCGGCCCGAAATCACAGGGATGTAAGGGTGAAAATGCGACACCACACCCGTAAAAACTCTCAGGAGCAGGGTAAAAAGTGTACGCAAAAACAATTCTCGTAGTAGATGACGACACGGTCATCCGTGAGTGCCTTACAGATTTTCTCAATCAGGAAGGATACGAGACCCGCGGGGCAGGAAGCGTTAAAGAAGCATCGGCTGAACTGGAGGAACGGGATTACGCGCTTGTAATTATGGAAATCAATTTATCCGACGGGGACGGGTTCGAGCTGCTGGATATAATACGGGGGAATTACCCACATATTGTCACCATCGTGATAACGGGATACGGCTCCATCGAAAGCGCGGTAAGGGCGATAAAGACGGGGGCATACGAATACCTGACCAAGCCGATAAACGACGACGAGCTGCGAATGGTGGTGACTCGGGCGGCGAAACAGCAGGCACTGATGAGTGAAAACATTTCTTTGCGGTCGCAATTAGAACAGCGATACAGCTTAGATAATATAGTGAGTCATGATTACAAGATGGCAAAGATATTCGACCTCGTCGAGGCGGTGGCGGACACGAAAACGACAATACTGATGACGGGTCCTTCGGGTTCGGGCAAGACGATACTTGCGCGGGCGATACACGGCAGGTCGAGCAGGCGCGACAAGGCGTTTGTGGAAGTGAGCTGCGGGGCACTTCCTGAGACGCTTCTCGAAAGCGAATTGTTCGGGCACATCAAAGGTTCATTCACCGGCGCAGTAGCGAACAAAATGGGCAAGTTCCTTGCGGCGGACGGCGGGACGATTTTTTTAGACGAAATAGGCAACGCCTCGGCTGCTCTGCAGATAAAATTACTGCGTGTGCTCGAAGACAGGCAGTTCGAACCGGTGGGCA
This sequence comes from uncultured Pirellulales bacterium, assembly GCA_964387605.1. Lineage (GTDB taxonomy): Bacteria > Planctomycetota > Phycisphaerae > Sedimentisphaerales > Anaerobacaceae > Fen-1362. The sequence continues at coordinate 39,844 of CAYLYB010000004.1, forward strand.
GCAACAAGACGATTACGGCAGACGCGCGCATTATATTAGCGACGAACCGAAATCTTACCGAGGAAGTAAGACAGGGAAGATTCCGGGAAGACCTGTATTACCGGATAAACATAGTGGCAGTGAATTTGCCGTCGCTGAGTGAGAGGGTGGGCGATATCGGCCTTTTGGCGGGGCAATTTCTAGAATTATACTGCCGGCAGCACAGCAGGAAAAAGCTGGGGATTACGGATGATGCGACGGCCTGCTTAGAAAGATACCACTGGCCGGGCAACGTTAGGGAACTCGAGAACGTAATCGAGCGAGCGGTACTATTGAGCAAAAACAGCTTCGTTCATCCCGAGGATTTGCCGGTACACGTCAGGCAGGGACAAATGAAAAACGAAACGACAAACTCACCGATTAATTTAAAAGATGCGTTAGCGGAGTTGGAGAAAAAAATTATATTAAAGGCCCTCGACGCGAATCAGTGGAACAGGCAGGACACGGCGAGGGCGTTGCAGATAAACCGCACGACGCTATTTAAGAAAATGCGTCGCTACAATCTTTACGCCGAGGCGGAAAGACTTGGGCTGGCGTAGCGACGGTCAGGCAACGACGGCAACTCGGCGAGGGGTATTTCGAACGATATTTTCGTAATCGCTGACCTCATCTGTCGATTCGAAACCGACGACGACGGCATCGACACAGCCGAGGTTGAAAACGAAATCGGCGCTTTTTTCGCGCATCTTTCGGTCGTCTCTAAAGTCGCCTGCGCCGATGAGTTTCATGCCTATTATGCCTTTGCCTGCTTCTTTGATTTTTCGCAGAATCGGGACTACTTCTTCCGGCGAGCCGTCCATATTCGAGCCGAATGCGTTTATTCTTGTGTGGACGGAATCGACCCAGGGTTCATCGGCGGCGGTTTGCAGGGCTTCGAGTGAATGCACCGAGACGCCCACGGCACGGACTTTCTTTTGAGCTTTAAGCTCGCTCATTCCGTCCATATAGGGTCGTAGAGTTTTATTCCAGTCGGCGGGTATCATACAATGCAGCAGCAGCAGGTCGATATAGTCGGTATTCAGCTCCTTTAAGAACCTTTCGACGGTAACCTGGGGTTTTTCGCGTTCGGCCTCGTCAGGGTGCCAGACCATAATTTTCGATACGATGTTGTATTTATCTCTCGGGAGGCCTTTTAGGGCGGGTATTAGGTAAGGGTGCGAGCCATACATATCGGCCGAATCGAAGAGCCGGCAGCCGCGGTCATATGTTTCGCGCAAGAGCGCCTCAAAGTTTTCCTTTCCCAGCCGGACCTGATTCGAGGAATGATGTCCGCCGTTCATACCCGTGCCGAATCCGACTTTTGAAATTTTCAGGCCTGTCTTGCCGAGCGATACCATTTCATACGGGTCGAACATTTTGGCCGAGGCCGGCGCAACGTTCGGCTCGGCGACTGCGATTTGTGAAGCGGCTTTGGCGAAATTAGAACCGAGCAATAGTCCCGAAGCCGCGGCGAGCGAGCGGGTTAAAAACTCACGACGTTTCATATTTTTCATTATCACACCCTCAAATACAGTTTTGTTTTAGCTGTTACGAAGTCATCCGATTTGTTTAAGCAGGTTTTGCCATCGGCTGATATGGCCGGTTTCATCGGCCTGATTTTTCTCAATCATCTTTCGGGTTTGTTCGTCCCATTCAATAGTATCGAGCAGTTTAGCATAATGTTTTACGGCCTTTTTTTCGACCCATATACCCGTTTTCAAAATCGCCCTTGTGCCCAGGAGGCGGGAGCCGAATCCAAAAATAAAACCGACCATCCAGTATGCGATTCTGAAGGGACTGGGGGCGAAGCCGAATTCGTAGAGCTTGATTTGGAAATCCTGTTTATGAGTCAGCTCATTGCACATCGCGGCTATGAGCTGGCGGTTATGCTCGGTGGGCTTTTGGGTTATCTGATACTTATAGATATTTGCGGCCATAGTCTCGAGGGTATGAAAGGTATGAAGGGCGTTTCTGATTGCCCTGGAGTTTTTCCTGGGCATAGGGTCACGATTCAGGCGAATGTCGTCGAACCGCAATTGAGGTCGAATTATCGATATATCATATTTCTGCTGAATGGAATCGTTCATTAAGACTACCCCATTTTGCAAACCAATTACTATTACTACCCTATATTATGTATTTTGTCAAATCGAGGTTGTGATTATAGCGTTCGATGACTGTAAAAGTTCTAAAAAACCTTGCGAAAAAGGCGGGTTTGGGTTATTATTCCGGCTGGTTTTGTCGCTAAAATTTAACGATTAAAGAACTATTTGCAGGAAAGTAATCATGGCTGAAGCAGTGAGAGTCAAGGGCGTAACAGGGCTGGACGAACTCTGTATTGATACCATTAGATTTTTATCCGCGGACGCGGTTCAAAAGGCCAAGGCAGGCCATCCGGGAATGCCGATGGGATTGGCGCCGGCGGCGTATACGTTGTGGACGCGGCATCTGAAATTCAATCCCGCCAATCCGAAGTGGCTGAACCGGGACCGGTTTGTCCTGTCGGGCGGGCACGGATGCATGCTGCTTTATTCGCTGCTGTTTTTGACGGGCTATGATATGGCGCTCGATGATTTGAAGAATTTTCGCCAATGGGGCAGCAAGACGCCGGGGCATCCGGAATATACGCCCGAATTAGGTATCGAGGCCACAACGGGGCCATTAGGGCAGGGAATCTCGAACGCGGTCGGTATGGCGATTGCGGAAAAGTACACGGCCAATTATTTCAACCGGGACAAATTCAACATCGTCGATTACAAGATTTACGTTACGGCGGGCGATGGCGACCTCGAAGAAGGCGTGGCAAGCGAGTCAAGCTCATTAGCGGGGCATCTTGCGCTGAATAACCTTATTGTGATTTACGACGACAACCACATATCAATCGACGGGGATACCAAGCTATCATTTACCGAGGACGTGGCGAAGCGCTACAAGGCATACGGATGGCGGGTAATCGAGGTACCTGGCGACGGAAACGATATGGCGGCATTCGAGAAGGCGCTCAAGGCGGCTAAGCGGGAGAAGAGCCGGCCCACGCTGATTAAGCTTCGCACGCACATTGCGTTCGGCTGCCCGAACAAGCAGGATACGGCCGAGGCGCACGGCTCACCATTGGGCGAGGATGAGATTAAACTGACCAAGCAAAAATTCGGCTGGGACGGCGAAAAGACGTTCCTCGTTCCGGAAGGAGTTTTGGCGCATACACGCCAAGCAATAGACAAGGGTAAAAAAGCGGAGTCAAAATGGAACCGTATGTTCAAGAAATACTCGGCTGCGTATCCTGAGCTTGCGGAGCAATTCAAAAACGCGGCGGAAGGCAAAATCACAGTCGATATAGATTCGCTGCTGCCGAAATTCGATGCGGCAACGCCGATTGCGACGCGTTCGGCATCGGGCAAGACATTAGACGTGCTTATGCCGCATATGCCGTTGATTTTGGGCGGCAGCGCGGATTTGACGCCATCGAATAATACCCGCTGGAAAGATGTGAAGGATTTTCAGAAAAACGCGCTCGACGGCAGATACCTTCGTTTCGGGGTTCGCGAGCACGGGATGGGCGCAATTATGAACGGCATTTCGATAAGCGGGCTGACGCGGGCGTTCGGCGGGACGTTTTTCGTTTTCAGCGATTATATGCGCGGTGCGGTGCGAGTGGCGGCGATATCGCATTACCCGACGATTTTCGTGTGGACGCACGATAGTATCGGCATCGGTGAGGACGGGCCGACGCATCAGCCTGTCGAGCACTTCGCGGCGCTACGGGCGATACCGAATTTGCTGGTAATAAGGCCCGCGGACGCCAATGAAACGACGCAGGCGTGGAAGTTCATACTGCAATATAACAAGGGACCCGTTGCGCTATTGCTTACGAGGCAAAAGCTGCCCGTTTTAGATACAAACAGATGCGCGTCAGCTGCGAATATAGTCAAGGGGGGATACACTCTTATCAGTGCGGACAACCCGGAGGTTTTACTTTTAGCGACGGGTTCTGAGGTGGCGGTCGCACTCGACGCTTACGACAAGCTTTCGGCTGAAGGGATAAGGGCGCGAGTGGTGAATATGCCGTGCTGGGAGTTGTTCGAGAAGCAGAGTAAGGAATATCGCGATTCGGTAATACCGCCGAATGTTAAGGCGAGGGTGGGGGTCGAGGCGGCGGTGGAGCTTGGCTGGCATAAATGGTTAGGCGAAAACGGCGCGTTTGTTGGTATGTCAACATTCGGCGCATCGGCGCCGGGCAAGGTCTGCTTCGAAAAATTCGGCATCACGCCGGACGCTGTAGTTGCCGCGGCGAAAAAGGTATTAGGCAGGCCTTAAAGCTAAAATACAGCTACTACTTTCGACAAGCCCGCACCGGCTAAAGCCCATCCTGCGAAAGTCAGAGGTTCACTCTTCGGGGTACATAAAATCGGGCATTCGGCGGACTTTGCCATTTTCATCGACGCAGGCAAGAACACTTTCACCTTCGGCCAGCAGTTCGGAGGTCGCCGGACGGGTGAGGCGGTAGCCATGCTCGACCTTGCTGGCGGAGACGTTCGTGCAGGTCGTTGTAAGCTCGAGCTGCTCATCATAAAAAGCGGGCCTGCGATACTTGATATTCAGCTCTGCTATGACGAAGAAAACTCCGGCTGCTTCGAGGTCTTTATACGCCAGGCCATTGGCCCGGAGCAGTTCGGTTCGGCCCATCTCGAAATAAACGGGGTATATACTGTGGTGGACAACACCGCCCTGATCGGTTTCGTTGTAGCGGGGCTGGACGGTTATTGTGCAGGATTGAATGGTCGTATTTTTGGGCAGATTCATTTTATTCATCTTTCCATAAACTTTTAGTCCCAAGAATATCAGCGGCGTGGGATTTGTCAAGTTTCGGCTGGTTGCGGCAATATGCTTTTGGTGACTATATGGCCTGTGAGGGATATATAGCCGAATTTTAAGGCCAAACGCATAATAGCCCCAATCCGGGCAATTAAGTCCTTGACTTTTGGGTTTTATTATGAGAGATTTAAGTTTTTGTACTTTCGCCGAAACTTATTATTAATCTTTGTATTGCTCGAAAGGATATCCAATGAGAATCAGCCCGAAATTTACTCTGCTGCTGGCCTGTATATTTGCGTTGACGGCCTTCGCAGCCGAAACGGACACAAACATGGCGGCGAGCAAACCCGATAAGGCCGCAGATACTACTGATAAAAGCAACGAGGTCGTTGTTACTGTTAATGGGGTCAATATTACAGAAGGTCAAATCGAGTCCCTGATACAAGAGCAGATGACCAGAATGCCCGGTCAATTAACACCGGATGTTGTTACGCATATAAGGGCCTCGGTACTCGACAGGATGATTATTGAGCAAGTCGTTAAGGACGCCGTAAAAAAGGCCGGTATACCTGTTTCCGACAGTGATGTCGACGCCAAAATCAGCGAAATCACAGGCCGGCAGAATATCCCGATAGAGAGTTTCAAGGCACTGCTGAAGGCGCAGGGACAATCCTTCGAGCAATTCCGCGAACAGATGAAGCTGGGGCTGGCCTTCGAAAAGCTGATTGAGCAACAGGCCGGGGCAGTTGATATAAATGACGCGGATGCGCTTGCATTTTATAACGAGAACAAGGCCGACTACAATACTCCGGAGCAGGTTCGGGCAAGCCACATTCTCATAAGCGTATCACCGTCGGCGTCGGAAGAGGAGAAGGCCAAGGCGAAGGAGAAAATTGAGGGGCTTCTCAAGCAGGTGAAGGAGGGCGCGGATTTCGCCAAGCTCGCAATGGAGAATTCGGATTGTCCGTCGAAGGCAAAGGGCGGCGACCTCAGCCTTTTCGGCAGAGGTCAGATGGTGAAACCATTCGAGGATGCGGCGTTTGCGATGAAGCCGGGCGAGGTTAGCGGTGTAGTCGAGACGCAGTTCGGTTACCATATCATCAAAGTTACCGACCGAAAGCCGGCGGGCATGACACCATTCGAAGAGGCCAAACCCCAAATTATTGAAATGCTTAAACAAATGAAAATGAGACAGATTACAAGAGGCTACCTTGACAAGTTGAAAGCCGAGGCAAAGATTGAGTATCCGGCGGGGAAAAACCCGAACGAGGCAGTGATTTCACGCCCGCTCGAGAAGACCCCGGCGACCGATTAAATCAATGTATTTGGATAAAATATAAAACGGGCTCCATATTAGCGGGGGCCCGTTTTTTATTGCGATGATTCGACTTTTTTATTTGCTGCCGCCTATTTCAATCTGAGCAGTTTTGCCGGATTGAGGTTTTTCGATTCGATATCCCTGAAGTATTTCACCGTACCGTATTTCAGCTCGACGGTTGCATCCTCGTCGCAGACGATTATGCCCTTCGGATGCATCTGCAGGGCGCTGATAGTCCACATATGATTGAAGCTTCCTTCGATAGCGTGCCTCAGTGCGCGGGCCTTGTTGTGGCCGTTGACGATAATCATAACTTCCCTCGCGTCCATTACGGTCCCGACACCGACGGTGAGTGCGGTTTTGGGGACCTTATTCACATCGTTGTCGAAGAAGCGGGAGTTGGCGATGATGGTGTCCTGAGTGAGCGTTTTAACGCGGGTCCGGCTGGCCAGCGATGAGCCGGGCTCGTTGAAGGCGATATGGCCGTCAGGCCCGATTCCGCCGACAAACAGGTCGATACCGCCGGCCTTTCGTATCTTTTTCTCGTAGCGTTCGCACTCGGATGTGAGGTCTTTGGCGTTGCCGTCAAGTATGTTGACGTTTTCTTTTTGTATATCGACGTGGCTGAAAAAGTTATTCCACATAAACGAATGGTAGCTTTCGGGATGGTCTTCGGCGATTTTGACATATTCGTCCATATTGAAAGTTGCCACATTTTTGAAGCTGCCCTTCTTCAATTTGTAGAGCTTAATCAGTTCTTTATACATTCCCAGCGGCGACGAGCCGGTAGGCAGGCCCAGCACGAACGGTTTCGATTTCGTGGGGCCGAAGAGATTGATTTTTGCTGCGACGTAGTTCGCCGCCCATTTCGAGACGAGTGCGTAGTCGGGTTGAATTATCACGCGCATAATTTGCTCCTTTTTGGCATTGGGTTGGTATTGGGTACCGCTATATTTTCTGCAATCGGCGGATAAGGTCGTCGCCGAGTTTTGTTTTTTCCTCTATATGCTCCTTAATTTGGTTTGCGACGCTGTTTTCTTTGAATGTTCCGCGGACCTGCGCGAAATCGGCCGCTCTGACTGCCGCGTCGCCGTCGATACCGAAGCCGGTTTGCGCGGTCGCAGTGAATTCCTTTTGAGTGTCTTTATAGACGATATTATCAAGCTCCACTACGGCCGACTTCCATTTGTTTATCATTTCGACGATGTCTTTCGGCTCGACGGCGTCGACGGATTTCCCGATTCTCTGCTGCAGGACGTTGGTTGCCCAGGCCCATTCGTAATCCGGATACTTTTCATGTATCGAGGCCAAGGCCTTTTCAATCTGTTCGAGATTTGCCAGCTTGCCTGATTCGATATCATCGAGGACCTGGGTAACGGTATCTTCCGGCGCGAACATGCCTGCCAAATCGACCCATTTGCCGAGTCCCGTGTCGGTTTGTGGCTTGAGCGCCGAGCGCAGCTCGCTGACATCTGAGATAGTTTTATCCTGGAGGCGCCTTATAAGGCAGTTGCCGAGGAATTTGTCGATGCCGATTTCGTAAAACCTGATGCCCCTGCAGAGGGAGGCGTTTTGTATTTTGACGCTGTGATAGGTGAAGTAATCGCTTGCTTCACCGCTCGTTGCCTTGAGATTTTGCAGTATCTCACAGCCGTTGAGCATTTTTTGAACGGTGTAAGGGCTGAGCAGCTTGAAGTTTATCAGGTCGAATTTCTTCGGGTCTTTGCGTTTGTCTCGCTTAGGCCATTTTTTCGCGTCTCGGACGGTGCCGACGCTGCGGAGATTGACGCCGGGAACGAGAATACTCTCGTCTTCGTGCTCGATAAGGTATGAGAAAGGCAAATCCGAGGTATCGGAGTTTCGATAGTGCCTGCCCATAACGACGGTGAACGCCCCGACCTTTGCGGGCCAGAGCATATAGGAATCGCTGGCGGTTTTCGAGCCGCGTTCGACAATACCCTGATGGACAGGCCCGAGCTTATACATATGGTTGCTCTGGTTGGTTCCGCTGCCGGCGTTGAGAAAGCTGAAAAGGCCGGCGATGAGCAGCGTTGATTTATGGTGTGTGACGGTATATGGTCCGGCGAATATGGAGCATGCCTCGCCGTGGAAGCCGCCGCAGTTGGCGAAGAAGACGGAGTTTTCGGCCGAGTATTGCTTTGCAAGCTCCGTTCCCTGCCCGACGAAGCATTTGGCGATGATGGCGCCGTCGGAGATTTTCGAGCCGCTGCACGCGATGAAATCGTGGGCGAAGACGCCGGGTCCGATATAGACCGGGTCCTGCGGGCAGCTATTGATGGAGCCGTTCTGCAGGTGGTTTGCGCCCTCGATTGTTGCAGCCGGGCCTACCTTGACATTCTTGATGATTCTGGAATTGATGATTTTCGCCGCTTTTGCGACAAGTCCTATCGAAGAACTAACCGATTCGACATATTGGCTTATCATTTCCCGCAGCCTTTCAACGACCTTCGGCCTGTGCCGATATAGTGCGATTATGTATGCAAGCTGGGCCGAAAGCTCGTCGTAAATGGGGATTTCCCTGCCGCCCGCCTCGTTGATTACGGCAGCATCGACGCCGTTTCCAAAGCTTGTTTGCTTGTCCACAGCCAGCAGGTCGATATTTTCAATCACGGCGTCGTCTTCGATGACGTAGTTGGCGATGTAACTTTTAACCTCGTTAATATATACGTTGTTGCCGATACGGCAGTTATGAATAGTGGCTTTGGAGATACCGGTAGGTCTTTTAAGGCCGCCGCAGAAGCTGACATCATTTTCAAAACGCCCGAGCTGGACGTCGCCCGAAAAGTGCGTCGTTTTTACCCGTTCGGGCTTGAAGCCGTCGGCTACCTGCACCTTTGACCAGTCGGAGCAAGTGCAATTTTGAGCGGTAAGCTGCTTTGTTTCGGCTGAGGTTAAGGGACGCCATTTTGCCGCCATATTCGCATCTCCTGATTTTATTGGACTCATTCAGCCAATTCCGCCCTGTCAAAAGCCAATTCGCCAATCTATTTCGCTCGGTGCCTGTCCCTGTTTTGTCATTGGCCTGCGGTGCTGTAGTTTTAGCAGTTGGCGGCGTCCAGGTCAAGAGTTTTCGACGCCAGCTTAAGAGAGATTTTAAGACGTTTTCTGCGGCTTCAACAATTTGCGAAATTCGCGCACAAAATTTACAGCGTTTAGCCGAGTGCTGCCGATGAGTGTTAAAGTGGCCGATTTTTTCGCCGGCTTGTTAGTCTCGGGACCTCTCACAGGGAAGTAGATATGTCAAACCAGCCAAGGGTGGCAAAGGTTTTGGTCGTCCTGCTCATTTCGATGACTACTGGTGCGGTGGTTCTGATGGCACTGGGTAATAATCCTCCCTCAGCGGGACCTTTTTGCCTTTCGACTTATTATCGGCTCGACCCCATCCGCCAGGCGGTCGATTCCCGTGTTACCCAGGTGCCCGGCAGATGGGAACACATCGAGATTTTTTACAGCGGCACCAAGGCCGGTAATATCGAGCAGCTTGCCTCAATCAACGGATTGGCCAATTCTGACGACATCAACTGCCATTTCGTGATTTGCAACGGCCTCGGCGGCAATGACGGCCAGATTCAAACCTCCGAAAAGTGGCAAAATCAGTGGTCTGTCATTCCCGATAATACCTGGTTCGGCGGCAACAGGACGATTCGAATCTGCCTCGTGGCAGACGGCAGGAGCATACACCCGAGCGATTCGCAAATCAAAAGGACAGAGGCCCTGATTGAGACCCTTACCAGAAACTTCAACGTATCATCCGAAAAAATCTTCTTTCCCAAAAACTGGCGATAGACATAGCGCCGGAACCACCTGTCACATCGCGGACGAATAATCAGGGTTCGCTATCGGGTCATTTCCATATTTTTCAAACATCTCCGGCTGGCAAACCCGCTGGCGTTTTATGATATACGTGTCATCTTCGAGCCGGCCGCCGGTTTGAAGAATCGCTTTTTCCGCACGCCTGAAACTGCTTTCGACAAGGTCGTTGAATGTGTAATTAGTATGGCTGTATTTATTATCCGGATATTTTTCGATACTCTGCTTCCATTGCTGAGGCAGTTTCTCGTAGCCGAGCATCGTCCCTATAACCGCACCTGCGTTTGATGGATTGCAGTCGGAATCCTGACCGCACATGGCTGAGTATTCGATAGTTTTAATAATATCGCCGTTACCGTAAAGCAAACCGATTGCGATGAACGCTCCGTTAAGCGAGGCAGCAATGCTGAAATCATCCGACGGCCCGCTGCAATCGACGGCGGTCCTGAGGTATTTATCGTTGATATACTCCCAGCAGGCCCTGAAGTCAGCGGGATTTCTATCGTGGAAGTCGATAACGTCACTGATTATCTGGTAATACTGCGATTTTCGCGGCATCGATTCGATTGACCTTTTTACGATTTTGTTAATATCATTGCAATCGAAGGCAAGCGCAACCATCGTGCAGACGAAATGCCCGCCGTATACACCATCGCCGTAGTTCATGACGTGCCCTGCCCCGTCAGACAGTTTAACGGCCGTTTCCGGCATCGCCGGGCACATCAGGCCTATCCAGTCGCACTCGATTTGCCAGTCGATATCGTTGGCGCATTTATTGAACCGCTTACCATCTCCGGCGAACATTCCTGATTCGGGCGGTTTTATACCTTTTCGCAGGTTTTCCCTCGCGCATTTATTCGCGTGCCATAGCTCATAGCCGCTGTTTTTGAAGGCCTCGCCGTAGTTGGCCATAGTCGCCTCGAAAATACCCTCTTCGCCATCCAGCTTTTTGTCCATCACTTCGATAAAGGTAATCTGGACATAAATATCATCCTGGTTGAAGCCGCTTTTAAAAGACGGCGAGAAATTCAGTCTGCCCGTGTACATTCTGCCTTCGGCTTTGAATTCGGTAGGGCCGCCGATACAGACCCCTGCTGTCTTGCCCGAGCCAGCCCCCCTTTATTTTGTCCTGAAGGACGGCCTTACTTATCCTGAACTCGCTTTTGTCTTCCGCGCTCTCCGCGGCCCGGATTATGCCAACGCTTATTACAATCAAAAATACAAATATTATCTGTTTCATAATATTGACCCTCAGCACGATAAATTATACCAAACGACCTGCTTTCGTAAACACCATTTCAATCGTGTTTTCAATCCCGATTTTAGAAGGAAATCAATCCCGGCCAAAAGATGTTAGCGGTACTTCAAAAAAGGCAGTGTCCTCATTCAGAGGACACTGCCTTATATGTATAGGGTAAGCTGATAACGTTTTTTCTTTGGCGTTACCAGTCTTGTTCCCAGTTGAATTCTTTCGGCCCGTCGCCGCGCTGAGGCCGCGGCCGAGGTCCGGGTTCCTGCCCCCAACCCTGATTCGGGCCTTGTCCCCATCCGCGCATCTGCTTTTGTCCACCACCGCCAGGTCCCCATTGTCCCATTGCGCACGGTCGATTGCCCATCGGGCATCGCTGCCCGCCGCGGGGCCTCTGCCATTGATTCCCGCCGGGTCTCTCGCCTCTCATTGCCCAGCGGCGGTGCGCCTGTCTGTGCCATTTGTTAAACTGTCTCGCCTGCTGCCGCTTTTCTCTTACTGCCTCCCTGTGTTCCTTCATCTGCTTGATAATATCGCCCATTTTTTCCCTGTCGTTGGCTTGATAGGCCTTCTCCAGTTCGCCCAAAAGGTCAACGCGTTTTGTTTGCTGCTCAACTGCCTTTGTCTGCTGAGCTTGCTTTTCAGCGGGCTTTTTGCCCTTTTGCTTCTGTGCCGCGGATAGCGCAAATGTTACCAGCAAAACCCCCGTTATGGCTGTTATAACGACTTTTCTTGACATCTTCGGCTCCTTTCTAAAACCTTTTCATTTCGTGTGTTTCACGAGCATAGACGCTTAATGCACTGCATTTATTGCAGTATTTGGCCATATTGTTAAATCCCCGCCCCGACGGAATGTTTATGAACTCCCGGTATTATAGAAAATATTTATCAAATATTTCTTGACAATCGTGGGGGGGGGGTACATTAGAATCACTTGTGATGTAGTTATTGCCGACATAGAGAATCTATTTATGAATACACCCAACACACCGAAAAAACGAACGGCCGATATTGCAGTCCGTATTTCAATTCGCAGTCCAATTTCATTCACCCATTATTTCGGAGGGACCTTCTATGGCTAAGAAAATCATTTTAGCGTCATCACTGCCGGTTTGTATCATCCTTGCCGCTATCGCCCTGATAATCGTCAGCAAGACAATTGCGGTGCCAAAGACCGTAATTGTGGATGTTGAGCAGGCCAAGACCCAGGTCGATGCGCTTGTCAAAAGCGGCAGTATCGCTGGTGCGGACGCGGTTGTGGATGCGATTATTGCTGACTGGCCGGTCTGCTATGATAAGGGCGTGGCCATTCAGCAAATCGCCGGCTCATATCTCGATGCCCAGCAATTCGACAGGGCTATACAGCTTTGCGATTTTGTCCTTACAAACTTCTCCGGTGAGGATTTCGCTGTCTGGGCTGGAATGACGAAAGTGCTTTCGCAAATTTCAAAAGACGATTTGCCCGCCGCTGAAGTTACAACCGACCGGCTTATTGCCGATTACGCTGATAACCTGAATTTGGCTACGGCCCTATCAATCATCGCGGATACCTATTCCTGGCGAGGCAAGTATGACAAGGCGGAGCAGGTTTATTTAGCCATTACCGATAAACAGCCGGATGGCGAGTGGGCAGACAAGGCCCGGCTAGGTATGGCGGCGGTCGAGATTCTTTCGCTGATTGGCGAAAAGCGTTATTCATCGGCTTATGAGCTTGTGGATTTAATGGTCGCTGATTACGCCGCGGTCGAAGGGCTGCCTATGACGGCTTTTCGTATTGGCAGGGAATTTGTCTGGCAGAGAAAATACCTCGAGGCAAAAGACACTTTCGACATAATCGCCGAGAGATTCCCCTCTGATTCGTATGGTGAGCAGGCCCGGCTGTGGTCTGCCAGGGCCGATATATGCTCGCTTATAGGCAATAAAAATGATGAGACCGTATTTGCTGCCATAAATGATATGATATCACAATTCGAGGGCAACGAGGGACTTGCGGAGGCGCTATTCTGGATAAGCAGGGAATACGAATGGTCGAAAGGAACGACGAATAACCGCGCCGGCTGGTATGACCAGCCGAAGGGCGTTTACGAGATTCTTATCGAGCGGTTCGGGCACGGGGCGTTCGGGCAGCAGGCGGACTGGGACTATCGCCGGCTGAGCCACCGGATGAATATATTCAACCTTATGGCCGAGGGTGACCAGAACGATATCGACGACGCGATTGAAGAATTGACGCAGGAATTCGCGGGCAGGCCGGAATTAGCCGGAGAATTATACTGGCTCGCCTGCGGCTACGAGGAAAGACCGGAAAAAGGAGGGCAGGCAAAACAGATGTATG
>CAYLYB010000004.1:53416-53980 GCA_964387605.1 uncultured Pirellulales bacterium
AAAGCGCAGAAGCAGGCAACGCCGAACTCGATATCCGCAGATTGGGTATATGGGAGGCGATTCAGGCCGCAGATGTAAACGAAGCTGAAATCCTTCTTGATGAGTTTATCGCTGATTACAACCAAAATCCCTATGCCGGGGATTGCCTTGGCAGGGTATTGATTAAGGCCTATAGCCGGGGTATGGAGCATAGAATACAAAGACAATCCGAACAGGCGAAATGGTTTTTTCAAAGGGCCGACGACGTCTGGAGCCGGATAGAGGCAAATGATATGGCGCAGGGAAAAGACGCCGTTTATCTGTATTACTATTCGGCCTGTAATTATCAGCAGTTGAGCCGGTGGGAAAACGCGATTGAAAATTATCAAAGGGTGGTCGATGACTGGCCGCAATTTATATACGCGGGCGGTTCTCAGGCGGCAGTGGGCTGGTGTTATGAGTCGCTGAGGGATTTATCCGCCGGGGCGGACTCCAATGAACTTGCCGAGGCCGTGAATCCTTTAATCGAACAGGCCTATAAGGCAACCCTTGAGAATTACCCTGATTGCTATATAGCCGATTACG
>CAYLYB010000005.1:0-31560 GCA_964387605.1 uncultured Pirellulales bacterium
AAAACGCCCGAAATTCACTAATAACCGGCTGTTAATGCCGGTCTCCGCAACGATAAGTCCCGCTCAGGGCCCCGGCGTTACGGTTTTTTTGGCGAAATTCAGGATTTTTCGAAGATTTTTTAAAAATTTTGTAACGGATGCCGCCCCGGCGGGACTATATATGCGGAAAACGATGAGCTCGACACTATACAATATAAATCCGGGGCTGATTAATCATGCCATGACCGGCAACAAGGACAGTATGGACCGTCTGGCAGAGATTGCCAGGGAGCGTTTATACCCCTACATATTCCGGCTCACACTCGACTATAACCTCACCCAGGACCTCCTGCAGGAGACGATATTGTTTATGATTCAATCGCTCAATAAACTCGAACACGTCGAGCAGTTCTGGCACTGGCTGTATCGCACGGCATTGGGAAAGGTGCAGCACCATTATCGCCAGCTCAAACGCAAAAAAAAGACAGAGCTGTCCGAAGCCGAACGGCTCCGCATTCACCAGCGAGTTTCCGGCGATTTCAACGACGGGCTGACCGAGCTTTTACGAAAGGAGCTGACCAACGCGGTATTCAAGGCGATGCGACGGCTGAAGCTCAAATACAGGAACGTGCTGCTGCTTCGCTGTTATGAGAATATGGGATTTTCCGAAATCGCGAAGGTGCTGAATTGCTCGGAGATGCAGTCTCGGGTGCTGTTTTTCCGGGCGAAAGGCTCCCTGAGGCGGCAGCTTGCCGTGCAGGGTTTCGGAAGACGCTATTTTATTCTCGCCCTTGCGTTATTCGGGCTGATTACCGCCTCGGCAAAGGCCGCCTCAAGCTCATATACTATAACTGCTGCATCGCTCGAAGTGGGTTTCACCGCTTCGATTGTGGCGGCAATATCGAGTAAAATCGGTATATTGACCACGGCCGCAATGACTGCCTTGGTCCTGACGTTACCCCTCGATAAGTTTTTATACGTTCTCGCCGCCGCGGGTTTCGCAGGTCTTTGCTTATTTGTAATCTGCCTGGTCGGGATTTACAGCAGCTAAACACATCATTCAAAAAACGCTTGAAACGGGAGCGTTTTTCGGTTACACAAATCTCCTGTATTCGGCAGACCCGCCACGGGTCGCCGGAGTATTCAGCCATTGAGAAAGGAACGAGTGTATGGCCAAGGCAAAAACAAAGAAAAAAACGATAATCGGCCGGAAATCGCTTTCAACCAGGGCGATTCACGCGGGCGAACCACGAAAAAAATACGCGGATTCGCTGACCACGCCCATCATTCAAACCTCGACATACACCTTCAAAAACAGCAAGGCCATCGAGGACTACACCAAGAAAGGCAAAGAGCATTTCGAATACGGCCGATACGGCAACCCCACCGCGAAAATCGCCGAGCAGCGTCTTGCCGACCTCGAAGGAGCCGAGGACTGCGTCGTTTTTTCTTCCGGAATGAGCGCTATCACTACTACGATATTGTCGCTGGTGCAGTCCGGCGACCATATCGTGATTACCGATGACAGCTATAAAAAGACGCTCGAATTCTGCCGGTCGTACCTGAAACAATTCGCCATCGACTGCACGATTGTGCCCTTTGGCGATTACAGCGTTCTCGAAAAGGCCATCAGGAAAAACACCCGCTTTATTTTTTCCGAATCGCCCACCAATCCGTATCTCAATATCTTCGACCTCGTGAAAATCAAAAAGATTGCCGAAAAACACAAGGTCCTCACGCTGATAGACTCGACTTTCGCCACGCCTTATAATCAAAGACCAATCGAATTCGGGATGGATATCGTTCTGCAGAGCTGCACAAAGTATTTAGCGGGGCACAATGATATATTGGCCGGCGCGGTTCTGGGCAAAGAAGGGCTTATCGAAAAGATTCGCAACCTGCACAAATCGATGGGCGGCACCATCGACCCCCACTGCTGCTATCTTCTTTTGCGTGGCCTGAAGACCTTCCCGCTGCGCGTCCGCCATCAAAACGAATCGACGCTGCGAATAGCCGAATGGCTCGAAGCGCATCCGGCCATACGGCGTGTGTATTATCCCTTCCTTCCCAGCCATCGTCAATATGAGGTCGCCATACAGCAGATGGAGGGCGGTGGCGGCGTTGTGTCATTCGATATCAAGGGCAATATAAGCACTTCAAAACGGCTGCTCGACCGGCTCCGGCTGATTCATATTGGCCCGTCATTAGGCGGAGTCGAATCCCTGATTACCCATCCGGCGCTGGTGAGTTATTACGACTACAGCCGAAAAGGCCGCTACGCATTAGGCATTACCGATACGCTGTTTCGACTGGCGGTCGGCATCGAAGACACCGACGACCTCATCGCCGACCTCGACCATGCCCTGAAATAATATCAGCTCAATTGCGCTTTACTTTTTCTTCGCTGAGTATATTACTTGTGCTGCTGATGTTTAGGGACAACGGATATGCAATCAGGAAAGCTTTACTTATATCTGAAGCGCCAGTAATCGATTTCCATATCATCGGCGGCCATCCAGTCAACGTGCCAGTCGAGGAACAAATAGTTGCAGCCGGGCTTTTGTTGGCCTTTGGCGTGCCTGTATCTGGCGACACGCCGACCGTTTGACGCCGACTGGCCGGGGCTCACATTAGTCGGCAGGTGATTTACACTCCATACATCCAACGTATGCCAGCCACCGGGGTCTTTCTCGTCGTATTTTGTGATGATATCTCTCCACTCGCCATCCTCGTTATCGGCGAGGTAAATTGTGCTGTCCAGCTTTTTAAGCCCAAAGATACTCGTCGGCTCATCTATGGCATGTCCGACTTTATCATTGAGGTCATCGAACTCCCAGCCGTTATTCACAAAGCAAACGGTTTGTTCCTTATCCGGATAGCTCGGGCACCGGTATATCTTGACATTAGTGTAGTCTTCATTTTCCGGCCTTTTCGACAGGTAGGGCATAAAAAGCTGAAACCACGCATCATTTTCGGTGCCGGTTCCGCGAGGTATATACCAGTTCCACGCCTCGGCGTAAAAGTGGGCGGCGAGGCCCACCTGGCGAAGATTGTTTTTACAGACCGCCGCCTGTGCGTGTTTTCTGGCTTTAGTAAGGGCCGGCACTAATATCGCCATCAGCAGTGCGATAATTGCTATTACCACCAATAGCTCGATTAACGTAAAAGCCCTTCGTTCACTTATAAAATTACGACTCAATATCTACCTCAAAGGCCAGTCATAGGGGCATAGGCAGAGCCAATGATAAACAAAAACATCCAAATCTTCAAGGTCCACGTCCCCATCGGCATCAAGGTCAGCCGGCAAATCACTTCCGGTTTCGAGCCAGTACTCCGCAAAGACAGCAAATTCTTCGAAATCGACAAAGCACAAAGGCCCCCCCGGCCAGAACCCGCCGAGCAGCTCATAATCTCCGCCATCCATATACCCGGCATCCGGCTGACCAATCGTTCCCGTAAGTTTATACTGTCCACCCTCGCTTCGTCCGCCCCCGCCGTCAATCGTGCTGAAGCTTATCGAGTAATCGCACCATACGCTCGGCGTAATTATCAGGACCAGCGTCAGGGCAATCGCAATTTTCATTTTCATTGCCGGTCCTCCCTTTCTGTTTTATAAACGGCTTTTTCCATATCATCGATTTTCTGCTTCAACTCTTCGTTTTCCATTTTCAGCTCGCGCACTGTTTCGAGCAGGTATAAGCTAATCCTGTCATATTTCACGGCGTCGGGCCTGCCCTGGTTGTCGTAAATCACCAGGTCTCTGCTTATTTTGGCCACATCTTCTGCTATCAGCCCGATATCCTCCTGTCCGGTATCTTTGTATTTGAACCGCACCGGCTGCAGGTTTAATACTGTATTGCAATCCGGCTCAAACTTCCTGATGTCCTCCTTATACCGCTCGCTCGAACTGTATTTATACACATACCCGTTGGCATCCACAACCAGCCCCGTCCCCAGTCCTCCCTTTGGCTTGCGCAGCCGCACGGAGCCGTCGATATCGAGCTTGGCCGTCGGTATGATTTCGCCAATACTCACGTTGCCATTGAGGCCGATTTCGTCGGCTTCGATTGTCGCTGCTTGCCCCGCCTGGACATGCCAGTTATAGGTAGTCTGACAGCTATCCGAGCCGATGACTGTTGTGATGCGACCGGCATAAACCGTCCGCGTCTCGCTCTGGCTCACGATTGTCTGAAGGTCTCCTCCAATCGAGCGAGTTTCATCCCTGCCGACGGTTACATCCATATCATTATCACAATTTACAAACACGTTCTCATCCGCAGTTATATTCACATCCACCCCTGCGTGCAGTCTCCAGTCCATGCCGGCATTATAAATATCCGTACCTAATACCTGTGTAGTGTGATTCATAGCAATAGTGTGCGTCTCGTTTCTGCCGACCGTTTTCTGGTAGTCCCTGCCGATTGAATGGGTTTCGTCCTGTCCCGTATATGACTCCCATTTGTTGAGAACATTTATCACTGCATCATAGCCGAATTCGATTGAGCCGTTATGTTCGAAAAGTATTGAATTGCCGTCGGAAATGACAAGCGCACCATTCAAAACCACGTCGCCATCGAAGTATCCGGCGTTGCTGCCGGTTGCCGCAAGGCCATAAACCCCGGCGTGCACATCGCCTATTGCGCCGTAGTTGCCGTTCGAAAGATAAACACCCGCCACGGCAGGTTTGTCGCCTGCGGCTGCTGCTATCCCATAACCAGTGCCCACATTAACAACGCCGAGAACCGGTTCGGCAGTAACATCCATTAATTCAAGCGGCGTCTTTACCGAAAGTGAATACGGCGTCGGCGTAATTTTTTGCCTCGGGTTCAGGAAGGTATATACATTCGGGTCGTTCATCTCCCCTGCGCGGACTCCAATTTCGAGCCATAGCGCATGACCATCAAAGAGATTCATATCCTCGAAATCCAGCTCGACTGTGAAGTATCCGTCATCTACCTCAACATCCGGAGTATTCACGTCTATCCCCAAAGGCAGGCCGTTAACATCCACGCTAAAGAGCTTAAACTGGAAGTCATAGATGCCGTTGGCGACGTCGTTACTATCCATAAGCCGGCCTTGGTAGGTAAAAGCCGTGCCCATATCCGCACCTCTTGCCGGAACAACCAAGTTTGCGATAACCAATAATAAGCCCATAAAAACCGCAGTTCTCAATTCCTTCTCCATTTCCTCGCCTCTCAAAAATCGTCACAATCACAGCACATAAAACATACGGCTATTTAAATACTGAGATACCCTATCAATAATTGCAAATGTCCAGCAATAATCCCCTTTTTGCCCCTTAGCCCCCGGTATAATCTTTACCTATCTTACCATTTGTTGATACAAAACGTCAAGCAACCTCTCAATTCGTGTTAGAAAAATTACATTTTCGTCAACCCGCCAAAATGCGTGATGAAATTGAAATGCTCTTATAACTTCATATATTATAAGACATTACAATTATTGTCTTGACATCTTTGTGTCCACTTGGGAGAATTCATACAAATGTTTTAAACATTTGTTTTAAAATTTTGTATGAAACAAGTGTATAAGTGGGGGCGAAATGGCTCGCAAAACCGGTAAAAACGCGAAAAAACGCTTAAAAAAGGCCATAGATACCAAACAACGGCTGCTCGATGCCGGTGAGGAACTGTTCGGACAAAAGGGCCTCGAAGGCACCTCTATACGCGACCTTATTACTGTAGCAAAATGCAATCTTTCCGGCGTAAATTACTATTTCGGCGACAAAGAAAGGCTCTATGTAGAGCTTTTCCGCGACCGTCTGGTTCAGATGCTCGATGCTCGGCGTGCAGCCATAGAGGAGGCGATGAGTCAGACCGCCCCGACACTCGAAGGGTTGCTGAGGGCCTTTTCAAGGGCCTTTTTTGAGCCGTTCACAGACCCCGAGGCCAGCCGGCGTCTGACCAGATTGTTTGCCAGAGAAATGTTCGAGCAGCATCTGCCCAAAGGTATGTTTTTAGAAGAAATGGCCGAGCCGACATTAAGCGCACTGGCAGAGGCGATTGAAATATTGTGCCCAAATATAGACCAGATTCAACTTCAGCAATGTATCCTGTCGTTTATCGCCCAATTAGTTCACATCATACAAGTCAAAAGCATGTTCAGGGAGGATGATAAATTTCAATCGGACGCTTTTGATATTTCAAATACAATCGAACACATAGTCAGGTTTACCTCTGCCGGAATCCACGCCTGCGAGACAAAATAGCAAAATGCAAAACAACAACAAAATTACAATATGCTACGCAATCATAGTCGGTCTAACGCTTCAAATCACCGGCTGTATGGTAGGTCCGAAATACGAACGTCCTGAGACGCCGGCTGATACCAATACGCCTAATTATAACATCTCTGGAAATAAACAGGACACCAACGCAATACCCAAAATCGACACATGGAGCGAAAGTTTTGCCTACCCTGTAACCTCGGAGCTTGTTCGGGATGCGCTCGAGAATAACTACGACCTCAAGGCCGCCGCCGCGAGGGTCCTTCAGGCACAGGCCGGTCTCGACCAGAGCAGAGGGGCGCTTTTGCCGGATATTTCTTATTCACTGGACCGGACAAGAAACAAATTCTCTACCAATTTCGGAACCGGCAGATTCAGCGCGCTAACCACGTCATATTCGCAGGGAATCAACATAGCTTATGTAGTTGACCTATGGGGAAAACTCCGGCACGCCGAACGGGCGGCGTGGGCTGATATGCTCGCCAGCGAGGCCGGCCGGCAGACACTGACCAATTCGCTTATCGCATCGGTTGTTCGTGCACGGACTGATATCGCCACGCTGCAGAGACGGCTGGTAATCGCAAAGGAAAACATAAGGAACCGACAGCAGACCCTCGAGATTGTCGAAAGGCGTTACAATCAGGGTCTGGTCGGCCCGGTTGACGTTCGACTGGCGCGCGAAAATCTCGCGGCTGCACAGGCGGCGGAGCCGGCTATTGAACAATCACTCGTTATCGCCCGGCACGCCCTCGACGTTTTGCTTGGCCGAAGGCCCGGCTCATCGGAGCCGCTGCCGAATACATTGGCCGAACTGCCGCAGCTTGAGCAGTTGCCGGTTGGTATTCCCGCTTCACTGCTCGACCGCAGACCGGACGTGCAGGCGGCGGAGTTTACGCTGCGGGCGGCGAACGAAAGAGTAGGCGTCAGTATCGCGCAATTATTCCCAGATTTGACTTTGACCGGCAACATCGGACGAAGCTCCGATACATGGAATGACTTGTGGGTCGATGAAACGGAAGTTTACTCTGCGGTCATCGGCGTCGCCCAGCCGATTTTCAAAGGCGGCCAGCTCAAGGCACAGGTGGAAGCAGCCAAGGCGCGTTACGAGGAGCTTGCGGCAAATTACGCCGGAACCGTACTCGTCGCTTTGAGGGAGGTTGAGGATGCGCTGGCCAGTGAGCGGCTTCTTCAAATCCAGCTAAATTACACACAGGTTCAGCTTACAGAAGCGTTGGCGGCGGAAAATCTCTCGCAGCAGCGGTACCAGCGAGGCGTCGAAACTATACTCACCGTGCTCGAATCTCAGCGACAAAGACAGCAGGCCCAGGAACAGGTCGCTATTCTCATGGGCAGTATATGGACGACTCGTGTGAACCTGCATCTGGCGCTGGGCGGCAACTGGATTGAGCAGGAAGACGATGAAAAAACCACTTCAAAACTCTGAGGTCGCAATGAGCAAAGTTGAAACAATAAAAGACTGGTTGAAAAAAATCTTCGAACGGCACTGGCAGTTAAAAATGGCCGTTTTAATAATCGCTGTCAGCATACTGGCGGCAGTTATTCTTTTCATATCACGAAAGGCACCGAAGCGAGTGGAAATGCAGACGCCCGCACCCCTGGTTGAGGTTGAGCGGTTAAAGGCCGGCGATATTGCAATGACCGTGCATGGTTACGGCACGGTCGCGGCGAAACTCCAGGTCGAGATAGCTCCGCAGGTTTCGGGCAATATCGTCTGGGTCAATCCGCAGTTCCGGGCGGGCGGTTTTATTCCGGCAAACGAAGCAATTATAAAAATAGACCCCCGCGACTATGAGCTTGGCGTCCAGCAGGCCGAAGCCGCCGTTGCTGAGACGGCTGTTGCGCTGGATACCGAAAAGGCCGAAGCTCAGGTGGCGCGAAGCGAATGGGACCAGCTCAATCCGGGCACCGAACCAACGTCGCCATTGGTTCTGCGCCAGCCGCAGATACGACAGGCAGAGGCGGCGCTGGCCAGTGCCAAAGCCAAGCTGGCGACGGCGAAACTGAATCTGGACAGGAGCGTTATCTCGCTGCCTGTTGACGTACGCATACTCACCGCAGAGGCGGACCTCGGACAATTCGCATCAGCCGGCCAAAGCGTAGGTTCCGCTTACGGTATTGATGCCGCGGAGATAGAGGTACCGCTCGAAAACGAAGAGCTTGCGTGGTTCGATATTCCATCCGGTAAGGCAGACACAAATCCGGGGACGAATACGACAGCCAAGGTCTCTGCGAGTTTTGCAGGCGTTCATCATACGTGGACCGGCTACGTTAAAAGAACGGTAGGCCAGGTTGACCGAACCAGCCGGCTGATATCGGTTGTGGTTGAAATTCCTCATCCGTTCGAGACGGCCGATTCCCGTCCGCCGCTGGTTCCAGGGATGTTCGTCGATGTCGAGATTCAGGGCGAAACACTGCCGAACGCCGTCGCAATCCCCCGCGACGCCATTCACGAGGGCAATCACGTCTGGCTCGTCAAAGACGACAATCTTGAAATTGCCAGCCCCAACATCGTCCGGACCGACAAAAACTTCGCATACGCCATCGGCGGCATTCAAGACGGCTGTTTATTGGTCATCAGCTCCATCGACGCTGTGACCGACGGAATGAAAGTTCGGACCCAGCCAAATACCGCCAACGTGCCAATCCAATCCGAGCAGGACGTCAACGAACCGGCCCCAATTGAGAATAAATAAATGGAAAAGCCGACCGAAAAAACAACATTTCTTTCCTGGTTCGTGTCGAACCACGTCGCCGCGAACCTTCTGATGTTCCTTATCATAGCCGCCGGCGTTCTTACCGTATTCACGATGAAGGTCGAGTTCTTTCCGGAATTTTCGCTCGATATCATAACAATCACCGTCCCCTATCGCGGCGCCACGCCCACCGATGTCGAGGAAGGCGTTGTGCTGCGTGTGGAAGAGGCGATAGCGGCGGTTGACGGTGTAAAACGTATTACCTCCACTGCCGCCGAAGGTTCCGGCACGGTCGTCGTCGAGGTGGCCGAATACGCCAATACCACGGATGTGCTCGACGATATAAAGGCCGAGGTCGACAGAATTATTACCTTTCCGGAAGAGACCGAAAAGCCAATCATATCCGAAATTATCAGCCGGTATCAGGTCATTACCATTGTGCTCTACGGCGACGCCTCGGAAAAAACCCTGAAAAAACTTGCCGACCGGGTTCGCGACGACCTTACCTCGCTACCCAATATCAGCCAGATAGATGTTACGGGCGTTCGCCCTTACGAGATATCAATCGAGGTCTCGGAAAAGACGCTGCGCCGTTACGGTCTGAGCTTCGACCAGGTGGCCACGGCAGTGCGGAATTCCTCGCTCGACATCCCCGCCGGCTCCGTGAAGACGTCGGGAGGTGAAATCCTCGTAAGGACCCAGGGACAAAGATACTACGGTCCCGAATTCGAAAAAATTGTTGTCATTTCAAAAAATGACGGAACCAAAATATATCTCGGTGATATCGCCAATGTCGTGGACGGCTTCGCGGACAGCGACCTCTACGCTCGATTCGACGGCAAAGGAGCGGCATTAATAAATGTATTCAGGGTGGGCGAGCAGGGCGCGCTCGACGTCGCAGATACCGTCAAAAAATACGTCGAAGAAAAAAAGGCGATGCTGCCAAAGGGCATTTCAATTGCAACCTGGCAAGACCAATCCGAGCTTCTCCGCGCCAGGATGCGCCTGCTCACAAAAAACGCATGCTTCGGCCTTGTGCTCGTTTTCATCTGCCTTATGCTGTTTCTCAACATTCGCCTGGCCTTCTGGACAACGATGGGCATCCCGACATCCTTTCTGGGCGCGTTCTGGCTGCTGCCCAAGTTCGATGTCTCAATAAATATGATATCGTTGTTCGCATTCATAATGTCGCTCGGACTCGTCGTCGATGACGCAATCGTTGTCGGCGAAAACATATTTGCCTGGCGTCAGCAGGGCCTTTCCCGGCTCGATGCGGCCGTAAAGGGCGCCAGGGAGATGTTATCGCCGGTGATGCTCGCGGTCCTCACCACAATTTTCGCCTTTGTGCCGATGCTGTTCATCCCCGGCATTATGGGCAAAATTATGCGAGTCATACCCATTGTTGTCATAAGCGTTCTCTCCGTCAGTCTCATCGAGGCGTTATTCATTTTACCTGCGCATCTGTCGGGAGACGGCTTCAAGGGCAAATTTATTCTGTTTCGGCTCATCGAAAAGCTCCGTCTTCGCGTAGAGAAACGCCTGTTCGCTTTTATCAACGGGCCGTTCGCTTCATTCGTCGAGCGGGCGGTAAAATTCCGATATATCACCCTGGCAATAGGCATCGCAATCTTCACCCTCACCATCGGATGGATAGCGGGCGGCTATATAAAGGTAGTTTTCTTCCCTGCCGTCGAAGGGGACAATATGGTCGCAACGCTGACAATGCCGCTCGGAACGCCAGCCAGTCAGACCCAAAAAATTGTCGAGCGAATTGAAAAAGCCGCAATGCAGGTCCGCGATGAATTCGACGCCAAGCGCCCTTCAAAACCCTCTCTTTTCAACCATATGGCATCCATCATCGGAGACCAGCCAAACTCGAGGGGACGAGGAGGCCCGGTTGAAGAGCCCGGCGGCGTAAGCGCGGCGCACCTCGCAGAGGTCAATATAGAACTGATTAGCAGCGAAGAAAGAAACCCAAAGACAGAATCAACCGGCGATATGGAGGCCCGATGGAGGGAAATCGTCGGCGAAGTGCCCGGCGTATCGTCTCTTATCTTTACGTCAAGACTCGTCTCCACGGGCGAGGCGATAAACGTCGAATTATCTCATCAAAACTTCGACACTTTACTAAACGCCGTCGAACAGTTGAAGAACGAACTTCGCAATTATACCGGCGTCAGCGATATCGCCGACAACTTCGAAGGCGGCAAAGCCGAGATAAAGCTCCAGCTAAAAGACACCGCCCGAACCCTCAATCTCACACTCAACGACCTCGCCAGGCAGGTCCGGCAGGCCTTTTACGGCGAAGAAGCACAGCGAATTCAGCGGGGCCGGGATGACATTCGGGTCATGGTGCGATACCCGGAGAAAGAACGCAAAAGTCTGGCTGACGTCGAGAACATGAGGATTCGTCTGTCGAATGGGACCGAGATACCGTTCAAAGAAGTGGCCAAGGTCGATTACGGACGCGGGTATGCTACCATTTACCGCGCCGACAGAAGGCGAGTCGTCAGTGTTACCGCCGACGTCGATGAATCTATCGGGAATACCAAGGAAATCAACGCCGACATTGCCAACCTCATCCTTCCCCGGCTGATGAGCCAGTACCCGGGCCTTCAATACAGGTTCGCCGGCGAAGAAAGAGAGCGCAACGAATCTCTCGGAAGTCTTCTGGTTACTTTCCCGCTGGCATTGCTGGCCATTTATGCGCTGCTCGCCGTTCAGTTCAGAAGCTACTTCCAGCCGTTGATTGTTATGTCTGCAATCCCATTTGGAATCATAGGCGCTATCATCGGCCACATCCTTATGGGCTTCATCTTTATGACAAAGTTCGACTTATCAATACTCTCGATGTTCGGAATAGTCGCGCTATCGGGCGTGGTCGTCAACGATTCACTCATCCTGATAGATCTCATAAACCGCGAACGAGAGGAACACATTTCGCTCGTGCAGATTATCCGCGACAGCGCCACGCGCAGGTTCAGGCCGATTATGCTGACCACGCTGACGACTTTCTTCGGTCTTGCCCCGATGCTTTTGGAACGAAGTCTCCAGGCCCGGTTCCTCATCCCTATGGCTATAAGTCTGGCGTTCGGAGTAATGTTCGCAACGATGATAACACTGCTGCTCGTTCCCTCGCTGTATATGATACTCGAAGACGCAAAAGCCATAATATCCCGCTTTCGAGGCGATGACGCCGACTCGTAAAATCCCGGACGGTAAGTATATGCCGGCAAAAGGTTTAAATCCGTCCGTTTGTTATTGAAAGCCGGGCGAATAATTCTCTGGCTAAAAATTCCTCGAACATACATAATATAATCAGGATATTAATATATGAGGCGTTTTTTTTAGAATCGTATGAGTAATTCTGACAGCCAAAGGAGTGCACACGCCATGGCGAATAAAAAGCCGAATATGCAAATCCTGCCGGACCAGGAGGCCCTTGCACAACGGTGTCTTGAGCTGGTTCTTAAGACCGCAAAAGACGCGATAGATACCAATGGTATTTTCTGTATGGCCATTTCCGGCGGCCAGACCCCGAAAAGGTTCTTCGAGCTTTTGTCAGCCGACCAGCAGTCATTATCTTTTCCCTGGGACAAGGTCCATTTGTTCTGGGTCGATGAAAGATATGTCCCGCCAGACTCCAAATACAGCAATTACAAGCTTGCCGCCGACACATTCCTGAAAAAAGTCCCGCTCCCGAAAGAAAACGTCCATCCAATACCCACTAAAAACAAGGATTTCAACAAGTCCGCGCGTGAATATGAAAAAACAATCCGTTCCGTCTTTAAGATTAAGCCCGGTCAAAAACCCCAATTCGACCTCATTATGCTCGGCATGGGCTCCGACGGCCACACCGCATCGCTATTCCCCAACTCAAACGCCTGCTTCGACACAAATGATATCGCCTGTGTTGTTTATCTGCTCGACCAGCAGTTGCCTGATGAAATGGTCAACAGAATCACGCTCACGCACCCCGTCTTGTGTGACGCCCGGCTGCTTGCCATCATTGTCAGCGGCGAAGAAAAAGCACCGATTTTGAAAGAGGTTCTGGAAACCGACCCTGAAGACATCCGCTACCCCATACACCTTCTCTGGCCTGCCATTGACAGGTCTATCTGGCTTGTCGATTCCCCCGCCGCTAAACTTCTCTAAGAGGCAAACCTGCAGCTACAGCAGGCCGTATTCCTCCAGCGCTCTTTTGAGAGTCGCTTTTTTATTATCGTCCATCGGCACCATCGGCAGGCGCATCTCCTCCGGCCCCATATTCAGCATCGCCATCGCGGCCTTGATGGGTATCGGGTTCGTTGATAATGAAAGCAATCCCTTGCTCAATGCGAAAAGTTTCTTGTGCCACTTCAGCGCAGCGGCGAAATCGCCCTCCAATATCGCGTCCGTTAATGCCTTCACATCCGCCGGCACGATATTGGCCACGACGCTTATCACGCCTTTGCCGCCCACTGCCGCTATCGGCAGCGTCATCGAATCATCGCCCGATAGTATCGTCAAATCGCACGCAGTCGCAATCCCGCTGACGTGGTCCATCTGCCCTGTCGCGTCTTTTATCGCAACGATATTCTCAACGTCGGCCAGTCGCGCAATCGTATCGACCGTCATCCCCGCCCCGCATCTGCCGGGTATATCATACAGCACTATGGGCAAATCAACCTCTTCGGCTATCGCCCTGAAGTGCTCGTAAAATCCTTCCTGCGTCGGCTTGTTATAATAAGGGTCGACCTGCAAGGTCGCGTCGGCGCCGACTTTTTTCGAAAATGCCGTTAATTCAATCGCCTCAGCCGTCGAGTTCGAACCCGCACCCGCAATCACGGGCACCTGACCCGCAACCGTTTTGACGACGCGTTCGATTACCTTGCGGTGTTCCTCGTGGCTCAATGTCGGCGATTCGCCTGTCGTCCCGACCGGCACTATGCCGTCTATCCCGCCCTGCAATTGAAATTCGAGCAGCTCATCCAGCGTATCGAAATCGACCTCGCCGTCCCTGAAAGGCGTTACCAGTGCAACCATTGCCCCTGCGAACATTTATTTTCCCCTTTTACAATTTACTTAAAACCTTCGTGTCTCCCGTAAGGGATGGCCAAGCCATTAGCGTCTTTGTGGCGAAGAATATTTATCAATCAGCCGAATCATCTCCGCCGTAGCTTCTCTGATGCCGACGAACATACTCCTCGCGATAATACTGTGGCCTATATTGAATTCATCCAGCCCCTCGATAGCCGCCACAGGCCCGATATTGCGATACGTCAGGCCGTGGCCCGCGTGCACTATCATTCGTTTCTTGAACCCCAAGTCTCGGGCCGCCTCGAGTTTCTTTATCTGTTTATACGCCTCTTGTTCCGTTTCCGCGTTGGCGTATTGGCCCGTATGCAGCTCGATTGCGTCACAGCCGCACCTTGCCGCCGCCGTTACCTGGTTCTTTTCGGGCACGATAAACGCACTCACTAATATCCCTCTTTTGTGCATTCGCCGAACCACTTCCCTCAGCCGGTTGCCGGTTTTGACGCAATCCAGCCCGCCTTCCGTCGTCAGCTCCTGCCTTTTTTCCGGCACAATCGTAACCTGCTGCGGCTCCAGTCCTTCCGCTATTCTTACAATCTCCTCCTCCATCGACATTTCCAGGTTCAGCTTGCATGCGACCATCTCTTTCAATATCTGCACGTCGCGGTCGTTTATATGCCTCCTGTCCTGCCGCAGGTGCACAGTTATCCCGTTTGCCCCGGCTAATTCGCATTCCACCGCCGCCCAAACAGGGTCCGGCTCATCCGTGCGCCTCGCCTGCCTGACCGTCGCCACGTGATCAATATTCGTGTTGAGGACACTCATAAATTTTTCCTTAAAAGCCGGTCAATTATAACGCAGATGCGGCGGGCGGCAAGGATTATCATTTTGCCAACGGGGGCAGGGGCAAGGATTATCCTCTTGCCATCGGCGGTGGTGGGCTGTATATAACTCACAGAATCGTTCAAGGCTTGCCCGCAGAAAAAGGGAGATATCACTATATGAAGCTGACATGGGCCAACAGGATTACTATTACTCGTATCCTGCTGATAGTGCCGTTTGTGAGCTGTATGCTGAAAATTAACGACCCGGCCTTCAGCGAAGAGGTGCGTTTTACATTGCGCTACACGGCTGTGGTTATATTTATGATTATGGCGGTAAGCGACGGGCTGGATGGCTTTCTCGCCCGGCTAAACGGCCAGGCCACAAAGCTCGGAGCGTTTTTGGACCCCACGGCGGATAAGCTATTGATAACGTCGGCGTGCCTGCTATTAGCTTCGCGGCGGGCGGGGGTCGACGGTTTTTTGCTGCCTTCGACCGTCATCGTTTTGATAATCGGAAAAGACGTGCTGCTTTTGATCGGCTTTGTTATCGTGTTTTTTATTACCGGCAAGCTCCGCATCGTCCCTCTTTTCACGGGTAAGCTCTCTACGGCGATTCAGCTTTCCATGATAGCGGCGATACTGATTGCGCCGGAAGTGTCTGCTGTTTTGCCTGTATGGATTGTTATTCTACAAGTTCTATGGTGGTCTTCAGCTATTGCCGCCTTGATGGCGACATTGATTTACATCCACAGCGGCAGCAAATTTATCGAGCAGTTCGAGCAGAATAATAATCGTTGATAACGAATGACCCTTCTTCGGATGCTGCCTAAGCGGTCGTGCAGGTAGAAGTATTTTGTTGCTGTATCGTTGCCGTCATGCTGCGTTAGTGGTCTCTCCCTGAAACATAAACCAGCACTATAGAAAACTATGGTTAATATGGAGCTCTACTCTTGCGTTTCAGATGGGTCAACAACTTGAGGTGACAGTCCAGGGCCAATTAAAAATTGGATTCCTTTGGGATTTTCCAAACACCATTGTCCATACATCAGAGAATCACTAAAAGTTTCAATATAAAGACCGTTTGCGAAACGCAGTTTTAAGTCATGTGAACCAGGGCTTTTTTCTATGCTATCAAGTATCGTGCCTTTAAGGATGTGTAACTTCTTATTGATGCTGTCTTCCTCGTTGAGTGGAGCTACAATAATCTGGCCACCGTCTCTTAATCTCCATGTGCAACGAACTCTGAGTATAAAATCTTGTTTACTTGCATTTATGCTTTTTTGGCAAAACTGCAGAATCAAATTATGTTCCTTCACGAAAGCATTACTACATTTAACATGCATCAGATTTGAAAACATTTCCTGCAGAACAAATGTATTTTTCATTGGTCATCCATTTTTGTACGTTCGTATTTATAGCCGTCAGGTTCGGACATCCACTCTCGAATTTCAAGGTCTTCATACAGAGTATAGCGATAACCATCTGCCCCTCTTAATTCCCATAAGTCCGCAGACCTTTCATCTGAGAACAACTCTAGTCTCATATTATTGTCGAAGACAAGTGCGATGTCATGACATACTTCATTATGCTCAACATTCGTCAGTAATGCCCCCTGGAGCTTTTTGAGCACAGCAATTATAGGTTTCGGATCATCGTAGTATCCGACAATAATATTTTCCCCGTCACTAATTCGCCAAGGGCAATCAATCCAGAAACGCCATTGGGTTCGCAAGGGCTTATTTTCGCTCATCTGCTGCAAAATTTCACCGAGAAAAAGAATTAGTAATGACACAGGCCCGGCTAATGAGCCCCGACATTTTTGCCCTCCAATATGTGTTAAAATTTTCTCTCGAACATTCGTATTCATGGTTTGTATTTAAGAGCCTTCGATATCAACTAAGCATTTTCCAGCCAATTAAGGTCATCATCGACCATGTTTTTGGCTTTTAATTCTTCGAGTATCTCATCATAATCCTGACATTTATATCCTGCTTTTGTAAAGCGTTTGATTTCGTTAAGTGCCGCCTGATAATCTTCCATTTTCCAAAGCATATGAAATAGGCCGAGAGACGCTAATTTCGACTGTGGAATCATTTCAGTCACTATTCTGAAATAAAAACCTGCCTGTTCGATTTTTCCCTGTCTCCAGAATATTTCTGCAAGATGGCCGTAAGCTAAGGGAAAATCGGGATATTCGGCTATCAATTCATTGAGTATCTCGGAAGACTTTTCAAGGTCATTCTGGTCTCTTAATGAAAGAGCTTTATTAAACTTCTCTTCCAATTTGTTATTTATTTTCTTTTTCATACCAATACTCAAAGGAATTTGCCTGAAGGTGGTTTTTTCAAAAGCATTTTAGCCACTGAATCAATATTCCCAATTCATTTTTGCTTTAATCCTTTTTCCCCGACCATGTTCTGATGGTCAAAGTTTCTTCGGGAAGCTTGAGTTCCTTTTCGGACTGTGGATCATCTATGACTGAAATTAAAGAGCGTTTATCTGGAAACTCTGATATTGCGATAAATTCTCGATTTTCAAGTATGGCCTTGACGAAATTGTCTATAGCTATTGCCGGCGAGTCACCATATTCGGGCACGAGCAGGTCGCCATGAGTATGCCATTCGTAACCATCAAATCCGGCGATCCAGTCGTCTCCATCTTGATAGACTAGCAAGGTAAGCTGTCCGTCATTGCTTATGTGTTTATGCTTCAAATCCATTTACATATCGGTTCCTATTTAAGTCTAATACCTTAATTTGGATATTATGAATATGCGGACCTTTCCAAAGTTCTGTTTCCATACCTCGGCCTAATTCAGGCGAGTAATGTCGAGTACCGGGTTAATACAAGCCAGTTTAGCTATTATATTCTCTGCCGACTGCATCAAAACCTCTTCATTGGCTCGACTTGGCTGTAAAATTCAAACGAATGATTCAAGTATAAGAATATCCTGCTTTGCGTCAAGGACCGGCAGAATCATCGCACAATACGAACAATGCGACAATTGTTAATTCTCGGCGGACAATGTTTAGCGCAAAGGGACAGTTTCGCAGGACATGGTTTAATCAGGTGATTGTCACCAAATCAGATATTAACTGCTTGCCGGCCGGATTTTAGATAAATAGATTTTCCGTTCCATAAGAATCTGCCGGTTAGGCCCTGCGGCAAGGTAATGCTGCCTTTAATGCCGGTTTTTCCGGTGCGTTGGAGCCGGAGTTTTATTTCTCCGAGGGGATGCGGCATTTTGCCTTCAACCCAGGTCAAAGGTCCCAAATGCGGCTCGATTAATACGGTCCTGAAACCCGGCTGGTCCGGCCTGATACCGCAGACGGTCGCTAATAAATCATAATTGGGGCTTGCGCTCCAGGCGTGGCAATCGGAACGGGTGGGTTCGGGATTTTCGGCAAATGTAGTAAGGCCGATTTCGAGCATATCCTGCCAGGGCTGGAGCATCTCGATATAGCGGTCGCTGAAGCCGACCTTATCAAGGGCCCTTACGAGATAGAAGCGGTAATAAAACGTGCACTGGATAAGGTTTTTTTCGGAGATGACTTTCTCCATCAGTTTTTTCTGCTCTTTTGGCGGGACCAAATCAACCAGCACAGCGAGGATATTTGCGTGCTGGCTGAAAATAGTTTTATTGGGGGTGTCTGCCAAGAGACCTCGCTTTTGGTCCCAGCAAAGTTCATACACAGCTTTTTTGAGGGAATCCGCCTGGTTTCTGTAGCGGTCGGCAAAATACTTTCTCCCGAAATATTCGTTCAATTGTGCGGCGTAGTTGAGGGCATAAACATATTGAAGCGTGAGGATAGAAGAGCGGCCTGAGTCAGCGCCGGCAGGGACTCCGCCTATATTTATTTTGCTGTCCCATTTCCAGGACCAGTCGACGAAATTCCACCACGGGGTCGGGCCGAGCATTCCGTTTTCGCCGACGTATTTCTGGTGCCAGTCGAGAACGGAGTCGATACCATCCAGATATGACCTTACGAATTCGGGGTCGTCGCGGTGCATCCAGTAATCGTGAATCATAGCAATCCAGAACAATGAATACGGCGGGATGATTTGCATGGAAGAGCAGGGGTATCTGCTCTGAGTAAGTCCCTCTGGGACGCGGGAATCATCGAAGGCGGCAATAGCGTTTTTCATCAGGCGGTCATCTCCGGAGACGTAGAGGGAAATAAGCGCTTGTATTCGAGTGTCGCCGACATACTGGAGCTGTTCATAGTAGGGACAGTCGAAATAGGTTTCATTGGCGCAGAGTCGCGCGGAGCGCCAGCCGACATCCCAGATATTTTTCAGGGATGGGTCGCTGCTGCTGAAGGCCGCATTTTCCTTAAAAGGATACGCAGTAAATCTACCGTAGAAATCGTTAATTGTCAGAGGGTGGTCTTTGGTGTGGATTTCCATCCGGAGGTATCGCCAGGTCCGAAACCACAAAGTGCTAAAGAGACGATTTTGGCCGCCGTCGGGCAGGAAGGTATCGGAATAACCATTTATTTCACGGTCTTTTATTTCGTTTCTGTTGCCTTTGTGCATTTTGGAATCGAAGAGCGCCTCGCTATAGGTTAAAACGATTTGCGAATCTTTTCCGCCGCTAACCAGCAATACAGGATAGGCGGTGGTCAGAAATGTCTGGTCGAGCAGGATTGTCGCATTGGTGTTTGCGGGGACGGTCAGGTCCTGCGGATTGACGAAGAAGTTGTCGCTGATGTCCACGCCGGCAACTCTTCTTACCTTCGGAATTCGCTGCAATTTGTCTTCCATCATCGGAATCGTTCGGGGCACGAGCATCCAGCTATTGTCGGTAGCGACGCCGGGGGGAACCGCTTTGTTGAGCAGGCGTGCTTCGGGCCAGGGGCTATCATTAAAATCCGTTTTCTGCCAGCCCCAGGGATAGACGTCGGCGGCGATTTTCTCGCCCGGGCCGACAACGATGAAGGTATTCAAAGAGGGCCGAACTGGTGAATAAGCGGGATTTTGAAGCACCTTCCATTTGTGGTCGGTGTTGACAAAATTGAATTTTGGGTTGTCTGCCTGGAGCACAAAGGCCGTGCGCAGCGTCATCTGTGCGTAAGGGATGAATTCGCCGAAATTCCAGACGACGGCGGCGATTGTATTTTTGCCTTTTAAAAGGTACGGGGCGATATCGACAGTTTCAAATCGCCAGTGCATAAGGTCGCCACGGGCCGGCCCGTGACAGACGTTGCGTTCATTGACGAAGAGCCGATAACGGTTATCCGCCGAGACGTGGATGATAAATTTTTCCGGTTGTGATTCGAGGTCAAAGGTCCTGCGGAAATGAAAGACGCCGTAATCTGTGAGTGAAGCCGTCGGATGAGAAATCCAGGACGCCGGCCAGCGTTTTGTCAATAAGTCGGGATTGACATTCACATCCGACGGCCGGGCGACGACAGAAAAGTCAGCGGGCGATGTTTTGGCGTTGCATCCACAACCGAGCGCAGCAAAGATTAAGGAGCTTGCCCCGACGAAGATTAGAAATGCTTTTGCTTTTTTCATCTTTTCAGCCCCGACATCGATTCAGTCACAGGATTGCAAATAATGTTATCCGGCTTATAGGCGATTGGGGCGATGGTGTCAAGGGATGAGACACGATACTGTTTCTCGATTTACCGCCTCTTTTTCACCACCAAGGCACAAAGGGATTGCCGATTTTTGATTGGGTCGAGTTGCAGGTATCGGCAGAGTCATCGAGAGGAACAATAATTAGAATTAATAGCGTGTATAGCGGGCAGGGGGCGAAAATCTTTTACCGTAATTTTTCGATTTCGGCGCTGATGACGTATTTGCTTGTAACGCCGACCCATTTTTTCTTTACGCGGCCTTTATCGAACAGGAGGATTGTCGGAATGCCCCTTACGCGGAAATCGGCGGAAATCTGAGGTGCGTCATCCACATTGAGCTTGCAGACCTTCACCCTGCCCTCGTAATCGCTTGCAAGGGCCTCGATGACCGGCGACATCTGCCGGCAGGGGCCGCACCACGGCGCCCAGAAATCGACGAGCACGGGACAGTCGGAATTGTTAACGACATCGTAAAAGCCGGTCTGTGTGAGGTTGATTACATATCCGGCAGTCCAGTCTTTTGTAACAATCGTGCGGCCGGATTTTGTAGATACAGGGCGAGTATCGAGCTGTTTTGCAGGGAGTTGTTCTGAGAAGACGGTGTGTCTGCCGAGCACTGGCGGCTTAACGAAATCCGTCGCAAGCAAACCGCCGTTTAACAGCAGGCCCACAGCAGCGAGTGGTATCGAGCTGTGTGTTCGGCATTTCCACATCCCGACCAAGCTCAAAATCGCGGCCAACACACCGGCGCACACAGCCGAAAAGGCGGCAATCGAAGCCAGTTTCAATACAGACGGCGAGGCCTTTAAAAGTGTAAGGCAGGCCCAGTTCAGTGCGATTACGATTACGGCCGAGATGATACTGAATTTCGCGGCGGTTGCGGCGAGAGCGGACGGTGCGGCAGTCGATTTGAGTTCTCTTATTACAGGCCCTCGATTTTGCTGGAGCGGGGTGTTCATTTTTTTGCCTTTAGAATGTGGCTTAAATGGTCCTTTGCGGATATTCATCGGTTTGTGTCACTGCCCTCTTAACTAATCCGGCTCTGCGGCCCCCTGATTAGGTGATTTTTATATTATATAGGACTACTACGCCTTAGTTTATAGCCGCAGCGATAGCAGATTCACCGAGCAATTCAAACAAAAGATTCGAGTTAATTCGTTCTTCGGGTTTTATCGCGGGTATGATATAATCCGGCCAAATTTAGTATCTTTTTTAGGAATATTCGATGCCATTCGAAAAGTTTGGTCTACTGGACCCTTTAGTGAAAGGGATTCTCGCCACCGGCTACACGGCTCCGACGGAAATTCAGTCCCAGGCGATACCGGCGGCGATTGCCGGCAAAGACATAATCGGCTGCGCCAAGACAGGCACGGGCAAGACCGCTGCGTTTGTCCTGCCAATACTGAACCGTCTTTCGCACGAGAAACATACCAGGAACAGGGTTATCAGGGCTCTTATCGTTACGCCGACCCGCGAGCTGGCGCTGCAGAACGAAAGGGCCATAGTCCGGTATGGTCGATTCCTTCAATTGCGTGCGCTGGCGGTTTACGGGGGAGTAAATATCAAGGGCCAGTTCAGCGCGCTTCGTCGAGGCGTTGACATTGTCGTCGCGACACCGGGCCGGCTTTTGGACCATATGCAGCGGCGCACCATCGAGCTAAAGAACATAGAAGTATTCGTGCTCGACGAGGCCGACAGGATGTTCGATATGGGTTTCATCAAGGACGTGCGAAGAATTATCGCCGCGCTGCCTGAAAAGCGCCAGACGATGCTTTTTTCAGCCACGATTCCGCCGGAGGTAAAGGCGCTGGCGGAGGGTATTCAGAAGTCACCGGTAATGATTCAGATTGGCGAGCAGCGAAGCCCCATCGAAACGGTCACGCAAAACATTTATTTCGTTCAGAGGGAGCGGAAAATCGATCTTCTGCTGCATCTTATCAGGGACAAGCAGATGTTCAGCGTGCTGCTGTTCTCACGCACGAAGCGCGGAGCCGACAGGATTAACCGTAACCTCGAACGGGCAGGGGTCGTATCGGTCGCGATACATTCCGGCCGAACACAGGCACAGCGAGAGCGGGCAATGGACGGCTTCAAGAGGGGCAAATACCAGGTAATGGTCGCAACGGATATCGCCGCGCGCGGTATCGATATTACCGGAATCTCCCACGTCATCAATTATGACGTCCCCGCCATTCCCGAAGATTATATTCATCGCATAGGCCGGACCGGCAGGGCTGAAGCCACCGGTGACGCTATTACATTCGTCAGCTTTGAGGAGCATAAGCAGCTCGGTCAGATTGAAAGATTCATAGGACGCGAATTTACCCCCGTGGATTGCCCCGGCTTTACCTACACAAGGACAAGGAAGCCGAAACAACTATTGGGGCTGCACAGGGGCAGGCCGACTTCTATGGGCCAAAAGCCACGTTCCGCATTCAGGCGCCGCCGGTCGCGACCAAGACGTTAGCTGCCAAAGCTATTGACAAAAAGTAGTTGCTCGATATAATATCACAATAATATCTGCTTAAAGCGGCTGTTGTGTTTAAGGAGGCAAACGAATTATGAAGATGGAAATCAAAACCACGATTTATGATATATTCGGCTATATCATACCGGGCCTCGGATTCCTGGTCGCCGCCGCCGTCGCGCATAAACACAGCCAGCTATGCAACCAGCCGATTATCGAAGTAAGAGAATTTATTGTAACTATGCCGAATATGGAAATTACCGTCACCTTAATACTCGCATATTTGATAGGGCATTTTCTTTCATCGCTCAGCGCATTTATCTTCGAAGACGCTTTCTCCAAATTCACCGGTCTGGCATGGCTCAAACAAAACGACAAAATCTTGGGCGAAAAAATGTATGAGCCGTTTAAGAAAAAATTCGAAGAAACCTTCGATTGCGAGCCGAGGCAGAAAGATTTTCACGCCTGCGCATCCTACGTGGAAGCTAAACAGCCCGCCGTTTATGCCACCGCCCTCATATTCCAGTCATTCTACGGTATGGCCAGAAACCTGACGCTTATCCTGATGGCTTATTTGGTATGGGAGCTTGTAAACTGGCTGGTCTTCAAGAACTCGCAATCAGCTCAATACCTGCTTCTCGCGTTGCCCGCAGGCCTCGTTTGCTTTTATCACTATTTGCGATTCTTCAGGTATTACAGGCAGCATATACTTACCGGTTTTATAGTCCCGGCGGACGATAGAGCAAAATAAGCCCGCACAACCGGCCCAGTGGCTCCGTATCGATTCGGGCGGTGGGGGGCCAAAAACGCCTTGCATTGGCAAAGTAACTTTACTAAAATGCTTAGCTCGTTCGGATTGTGAATATCGCGGGGCAGCCCCTCATCGGCTGCCCCTGTTTGTGATTTTTAAGGAGTTCTGTATATGGGTTGTAACGTAGCAATAGCCGGCGTTACCGGCGCGGTTGGCCAGGAGTTTTTGAAAATTATCGAGCAGCGGGATTTTACTTTCGATTCGCTGCGACTACTGGCGAGCAGCAGGTCCGCGGGCAAAAAAATCGAATACAGGGGAAAAGAATATATCGTCGAGGAATTGACGGAAAAAAGCTTCGACCGTGTCGATATTGCCTTATTCAGCGCGGGGGCATCACGGAGCAAGACCTTCGCACCGGCGGCGGTGAAAGCGGGTGCAGTGGTCGTGGATAATTCGTCGGCTTTCAGGATGGACCCCGAGGTCCCCTTAGTGATACCGGAGATTAATCCGCAAAAGATAAAAGAACACAAAGGTATTATCGCCAATCCGAACTGCTCCACTATTATCGGGATTGTCCCCGTGTGGCCGCTGCATAAAGCCAATCCGGTAAAACGTATGATTGTGAGCACCTACCAGGCGGCAAGCGGTGCGGGCCAGGCGGCGATGCTCGAACTGGAAAACCAGTCGCGCGAAATCCTCGCGGGTAAGCCGCCTACTATGAAGGCGTTCCCGTATCAGATTGCTTTCAACGTATTCAGCCATAACTCTGCACTGGATTCGACCGGATATAATCTCGAAGAGACCAAGATGGTCAACGAGACCAGGAAAATCTTCGACTGCCCGGACATCGCTATCACCGCGACCTGTATCCGTATACCGGTTTTCCGTGCGCATTGCGAGAGCATCAATCTCGAATTCACCGACCCCATCACCCCGGACGAGGTTCGCAAACTGCTGGCCGACGCACCTGGCGTATCAGTCCTCGATGACCGTGAAAATAATCGTTTCCCGATGCCCATTGATGCGACCGACAAAGACGACGTTTTCGTGGGCCGAATTCGACAGGATTTTTCGATTCCGGAAAACCGCGGCATCAATATTTGGGTGGCGGGGGACCAGCTTCGAAAGGGCGCGGCTTTAAACGCAGTTCAGATTGCCGAGAAACTGCTTTAATTGGAAATGGCAGTTCGCAATATCAAGCTGACGATAACTTACGACGGCTGTGACTATCACGGCTGGCAGGTCCAGCCGGACAAGCGGACCATACAGGCGGAGCTAATCAAGGCGGTGAGTGAACTGCTGGGCAGAAAAACCAATGTCGTCGGGGCATCGAGAACCGACGCGGGTGTCAGCGCGGCGGGGCAGGTCGCCCTGATACAGATAGATTCACCAATCCCCACCAGGAATTTCGTCAAGGCCATCACCGACCGTCTTCCTGCCAATATCGCAGTCACAAAAGCCGAGGAGGTCCCGCTCGGCTTCGACGTAATCGGCGACGCCAAAAGCAAACTTTACCGCTATACGATTTTCACCGGTCGGACCAGGCCCGTATTTTTTCGTCGATGCTGGCATTTGCATGAGAAACTCGATATAGCGGCGATGAATCGAGCGGCGCAGCTTCTAATCGGGGAAAAGGATTTCAAGTCATTCGCCTCGGCTGCGGACCATCGCAATGATTCGGTGCGCACGATTTTTCGATGCGAAGTTTATTCTTCAGCCGGCGACTCTTCGCAACACTCGATAAGCGACGCGCAAAACGATAAGGACTGGGTATTGGTTGACATCGAGGGCAACCGTTTTTTATATAATATGGTTCGCAATATCGTCGGCACTTTGGTCGAGGTCGGCGTGGGCAGAATGCTGCCCGAAAGAATAACAGAAATTATCGAGGCAAAAGACCGCAGGGCCGCGGGCCCAATCGCGCCCGCCGAAGGCCTCTGTCTCATTTGGGTAAAGTATTGAGAATCGTTCACATAATAACTCGTTTAATTTTAGGCGGGGCGCAGGAAAACACCCTGATTACCTGCAAGCTCCTGGCCGAGCGCGGCCATGATGTTACCCTCATAACAGGGCCAGCACTCGGACCGGAAGGTGATTTATACGACTATGCGAAAAACCAGGGCTTCAAATTCATCGTCCTCGACAAGCTCCGCCGACAAATCAACCCCATCCAAGATATACCGGCTTATTACCAGCTTAAAAGATTGCTGCGCGAACTGGGCCCCGATATCGTCCATACGCATTCCGCGAAGGCAGGCATATTGGGCCGGTTCGCGGCGTATTCACTCGGCAAGGGACGTAACAGGCCGAAGATTGTCCATTCAGTTCATGGACTGTCGTTTCATCCGTACCAAAGTTTCCTGCTGAACGAATTTTATATCCTCATCGAGAAATCCGCGGCAAGACGAACCGATTATTTTATCACCGTCGCCGACGCGATGACCAATCAGTCGCTCGATGTCGGTATTGGCTCGCCTGAGAAATACGTAACCGCCTATTCCGCTATCCAGGAAGATGATTTCTTAAAGGCCGTTTCCGACGAGCAAAAAGAGCAGTTCCGCCGTAAATACGCCATCCCCGAAGATGCGATTGTCCTTGTCACTATCGCTCGTTTGTTTCATCTGAAGGGACACAAATTTATCATCGAATCCGCCAGGCGCTTAGCCGAAAAATACCCGAAGGTTTTGTGGCTTTTCGTCGGCGACGGCATACTGGCCGATAAATTTAAAAAGCGGACACAGCGTCTGGGCATCGACAACAGGTTCAGATTCACGGGCCTTGTCCCGCCGGACCAGATTCCGCTTATTATACAGTCCTGCGATATCCTCGTTCACTGCTCGCTTCGTGAAGGCCTCGCACGCGCACTGCCTCAGGCGCTGTTATGCGCAAGACCTGCGGTTTCTTTCGACCTTGATGGCGCAAGAGAAGTCATAAACGATAGTACCGGCCGATTGATTGAGCCGGGAAACATCGAACATTTAACCGCGGCCTGTGCCGAATTGATTGAAGATAAAGAACTGCGCGAAAAGCTGGGCAGACAGGGCCGGGACAGCGTAAAAGAAAAATTCGCACCAGACACGATGGTCAATGCAATCGAAAACGTCTATCGAAAACTGTGCGGGGAATGAGGGCGTTATTTGTCCCTTGAAATGTTACCTGCCTTATTTTGTCTTCATCTTCGGCTTCGAATCGCCCGAATCCTTCGCTTCCGTTTTAGGGGGCGTCTTTGCCGTTTCCTTCTTTTCTTTGCCTTTGTCCGCATCCTGCTTTTTCTCAGGTACGTCTTTTTTGGCCGCCTCTTTGTAGCCCTCGCTTCGATAATCGGTCGCGTAAAAACCGGAGCCCTTGAAGATAACGCCTGCTCCGGTCCCGATTAACCGCTTCAAAGTCAGCTTGCCGCACTTTGGGCATTTGCGCAGCGACCTCGCCTTTATGCTCTGAAGCAATTCGAAATCGTGCCCGCAGTTATCGCAGATATATTCGTAGGTAGGCATATGATTTACTCTGTGTCCTTAGTCTCGGCTTCTTCATCAATCGGCTGCTCCTCCGTGCGGGTCTTGTTCACTATGACCCTGCTGGCGCGAATCACCCGCCCGTTGAGTTTATACCCCCTCTGAAGTTCCCCCAATACGATTGAATCTTCTTTTGTATCGTCGCTTTGCTGAACTATCGCTTCGTGCACAGCCGGGTCGAATTTCTCGCCGAGGGCCTTAATCTGCTCCACGCCCTGGCCCGCCAGCACGCCCAACGTATGCTCATATACAATTTGCACGCCTTTGGCAAACGCCTCAACGTCTTCAACGTTGTCCGCATTGACCAGCACATGCTCGAAATTATCGAGCACCGGCAGCAACGCCTTTATAAGCGTTTCTTTCTCGTGAGCCGTTGCCTCCGCGATTTGCCTGGCTGCTCGTTTCTGGTAATTATCGTAATCAGCCGCCACGCGATGCAGCTTCTCTAAAAGTTCGTCTTTCTCTCTTCGAAGCGCCTCGAGTTCTTCCCGAAGCCCTTCGATCTCAGCCTGATTCTCTTCTTTCGCTCTTTCTTTTTTTCTCGGAACCATCAGTTACCGCCAAAGTATTTCTTCAACCTGTCAACAAATCCCGTTACCTTCGGGAATACGCTCTTGTTTTCAATCTCTGCAAATTCCCTCAGCAGCTCTTCCTGCTTCGAATTCAGTCTCGTCGGCACCTCGACTACTACCTGCACAAGCTCATCGCCTGTGCGCCTGGTGCGTATATCGGGCAGCCCCTGTCCCTTAATTCTGAAGATACTGCCGTGCTGCGTTCCCGCCGGTATCTTCAATTGCTTTGGCCCGTCCAAGCTCGGCACGTCAATCGATGCCCCAAGCGCCGCCTGCGTAAAGCTTATCGGCACAATCGAAATCAAATCGTTGCCGTCCCGCTCTAAAAATTCGTGCGGCTTAATTTTCACGTAGCAATACAAATCGCCTCTCGGCCCGCCGTTACGGCCCGGCTCGCCTTCGCTGGCCACCCTAACACCCTGGCCCTCGTGCACACCAGCCGGTATCTTGATATTGACAACGCGCTTCTTCGGCACGTGCCCGCTGCCGTTACATTGCTTGCAGGGATTG
The DNA here is from genome assembly GCA_964387605.1 of uncultured Pirellulales bacterium. GTDB lineage: Bacteria > Planctomycetota > Phycisphaerae > Sedimentisphaerales > Anaerobacaceae > Fen-1362. Next base: position 28,175 of record CAYLYB010000005.1, read on the forward strand.
GTTATAATCTGTCCCGTTCCCCGGCACTGAGGGCACGTCGAGACCATTTGAAAAAACCCGCCGCCCCTCGCTATCTGCCCCGTCCCCTTGCAGCTCGGGCAGGTCCCCGGCTTCGAACCCTTCGCGCTGCCCATCCCGCTGCATTCGCCGCAGGTATCCTGCCTTGTAAATTCAATCGTCTTCCCGGTGCCTTTGGCAATCTCGTTTAAGGATAGCTCGACCATCGTCTCTAAATCATAACCCTTTGTAGGCCCGTGCCGGGCGCTTCTGCGGCCGCGGCCGCCAAAACCGAAAAGGTCTCCGAGCCCAAAAAATATATCCTCGAAGTCTGATATATTGCCGATATCCTGCCAGCGCATATGCGAATAATCGCGCACCCCGACCCCGCGAAGCCCGTCGTGGCCGAACTGGTCGTAGCGCTTTCGCTTGTCAGTGTCGTTTAAGACCTCGTATGCCTCCGCGCATTCCTTGAACTTCGCTTCGGCTTCCGCCTTATTGTCGGGATTCTTGTCCGGGTGGTACTTGATTGCCATCCGGCGATAAGCACGCTTAATATCATCAGCCGACGCGCCCTTCGCTACACCAAGAACCTCGTAATAGTCCCTTTTCGCCATATCTTCGTATCTCGTCGCACGTATTTCGTATCGCGTCAAAACCAGGCAATACGCAACACGCTATCTAACCGCTCCGGGAATCGGCTCGTCTTTTTCCTTGTAGTCCGTAATCAAAACGTTCGTTGTCAGCATCAATGCCGCCACAGAAGCAGCCGTCTCCAGCGCTGTCCGCACGACCTTCGCCGGGTCGATAATCCCCGCCTTGAGCATATCGACGAATTTACCCGTGTTCGCGTCGTAGCCGAGGTTCTTTTCTTTATCTAGCCGTTCCAGCAACTGGGCCGCTATCACGTCGCCGTGCTCACCCGAATTATCCGCGATTTGCATGGTCGGCTTGCGCAGCGACTCGGCGACAATCTCGAAACCGATTTTCTCTTCGCCTTTCGCCTTGCCCCTGGCCTTCTCAACTTCCGCTATCGCACGTAAAAATATCACGCCGCCGCCCGCCACAACACCCTCCAGTGCCGCCGCCCGCGTCGCGTGCAGTGCGTCCTCGAGCAGGTCCTTCTTTTCCTTCATCTCCGTCTCCGTCGCCGCGCCCGCCTTTATTACCGCAACCCCGCCGGTGATTTTCGCTAACCGCTCCTGCAGTTTTTCCTTGTCGTAGCTGCTCGTGGTCTTTTCTATCTGGTTATGTATCTGCTCACAACGGGCGGTGATGTCTTTCTTTTTGCCTGCACCTTCGATTACCGTCGTCGTATCCTTGTCCACGACGATTTTTTTCGCCCTGCCTAATTGCGACAGTTCGACCTTTTCCAGCTTCAGTCCGAGGTCTTCGCTTATAAGCTGTCCGCCTGTCAGCACCGCCATATCCTGCAGCATCGCCTTACGCCTGTCGCCGAAGCCCGGCGCCTTCACCGCGCAGACCTTCAAAACTCCCTGAAGCCGGTTGATTACCAGCGCAGCCAGCGCCTCGCCCTCGACGTCTTCGGTTACAAGCAGTATCGCCGCGCCAGCAGTCGCAACCTTTTCCAAAAGCGGTATCAGCTCGCGAACGTTCGACAGCTTCTTCTCATACAGCAGTATATATGCGTCCTCAAGAATCGCTTCGAGCGTATCGGGATTCGTCATAAAATACGGCGAGATATACCCGCGGTCGAACTGCATACCCTCCACAACCTCGACCTCGTTTTCCGTCCCCTTGCCTTCCTCTATTTCTATAACGCCTTCCTTGCCCACCTTCTCCATCGCGTCGGCCAGCAGCTTGCCCACTTCGGGATTATTGTTCGCGCTGATGGTCGCCACCTTAGCGATATCTTCTCCCTTGACCGGCTTCGATTCCTTCTCGATGAACTTGCTCACAATCTTTACGGCCTCGCTTATCCCTCGCTGCAGTGCCATCGGGTTGGCCCCGGCCGTAACGTGCTTGAGACCTTCGGTGTATATGGCCTCGGCTAAAATCGTCGCCGTCGTCGTCCCATCGCCGACCTCGTCGCCCGTCTTACTCGCCGCCTGGTTCACCATCTTGGCGCCCATATTCTTGAATGGCTGCGAAAGCTCTATCTCCTTGCTCACCGATACTCCGTCCTTCGTTATCTTCGGCGAACCCCAGCTTCTCTGCAGTATCACGTTCCTCCCGGTCGGCCCAAGTGTCACCTTCACAGCGTTTGCCAGCTCGCTTAACCCTTCCTTGAGCTGGTTCCTCGCCGCGTTATCGAACATCATTTGCTTCGCCATCTTTTATACCTCTCAATCAAAAATTGCTTATTTCCGAACACTTCCCGTTATTTCTCGATAATCCCCAATATGTCGTTCTCGTGCAGTATGACGTATTTGTCCCCGTCAATCTCGACTTCGTTACCCATATACTTAGCGTATAAAACCTCGTCGCCCTTCTTGACGCTCAACTTGATTCGTTTGCCGTCGTCGGCCATCTTACCCGGCCCGGCCGCCACAATCTTTCCCTGTTGGGGCTTCTCTTTCGCCGTATCGGGCAGTATTATTCCCCCGGCACTTTTTTCTTCCGCTTCAGATTGTTTTATCACTACTCTGTCATCTAATGGAACCAGTTTCATACCAATCTCCTTATGCCTCACATTTATTTTTTATCTCGTTTCCAAAACCACTATCGTATCGATTCTGTCGATATCAATGCCGTCAATATCAAGCGTAATATCGCCGCTCTGTTTGAGCTTCACCCTCCTGCCGCCGTCGAACAGGTAGGCCTTTTTCACCTTCAACTTTTCCGTTCCCGGCAGCAAAAGTTTCGTCTCTTTGGGCTTGCTTAGTATATGCAAGTATGCCTTTTCGCCCTTGTGGGTCATCACGCCCCACTTCTGCGGCGGCATAGGCCCGCCGCGGGTGCCGTATATCGTCTCGCCGTTTTGTTCGAGCCACTTGCCCATTTGTCGCAGATACTGCACACATTCCGGCTGAATTTCACCCGTCGGCATCGGCCCCACGTTCAGCAAAAAGTTCGCGTTGTATCCCGCCGACCTGATGAGATACTTAAGCAAATACCTTGCGTTCTTGAAGCTTTTGTCCGATTTCTTATATCCCCACGAATTGTTCATCGTCTCGCAGGTTTCCAGCGGTAATTGAGATATATGATGCGAGCCGCTGAACATATCCCTGCCCGGCACGCCTTTTTCGAACATCTGAAAATCCTCGCCCTCGAAAGGCGCCTCGTGATGATTATTGCCCACCAGCGCATCCGGCTGCAATCTGTGAATCAGGTCATACGTCTCCTTCAATCGCCAGTCTACCTTCGTTTCTTTGCTCCCTTTTTTCACCTGCTGGTCCCACCAGCCGTCGAACCAGAATCCGGCCGGC
>CAYLYB010000005.1:31660-48229 GCA_964387605.1 uncultured Pirellulales bacterium
TAGCTCTTGCCCTTCCACTCGCCGCCCAGCACGGAATATATGCCCCAGTGTATGAACATCCCGAATTTAGCGTCCTGAAACCACATAGTCTTCTCCGCGGCGTTCGTTTTCGCCGGCTCTTCACTAACCGGCTGGGCGCATCCTGAAATCGCCGACAAAATCGCCGATGTCACAAAAACTAAAATTGCCGTCCTCGTATATCGCATCTTACATCATGCCCCCCATACCGCCCATGCCCATACCGCCCATGCCGCCCATGCCACCCATACCGGGATGATGGCCGGGCATAGCCGACTTCTCATCGCTCGGCTTTTCCGTAACTACGCAATCCGTCGTCAGCAGCAACCCCGCGATACTCACCGCGTTCTGCAGCGCGATTCGCGTTACCTTCAGCGGGTCAATCACACCAGCCGCCATCAGGTCCTCGTATTTGTCCGTATTCGCGTTGTATCCTATGGCTCCCTTGGCCTCTTTTACCTTGCTCACAACCAGATTCGCCGTTGCGCCGGCGTTTGCTGCTATCCAGTAGCACGGCGTCGATAGAGACTTGGCCACAATATCGGCGCCCGTTTTCTCGTCGCCGCTTAATTTCAATTTCCCAACCGCCTCGATGCATCGAATCAGCGCTACCCCGCCGCCGGGCACTATACCTTCCTCTATCGCCGCCCGCGTCGCGTGCAATGCATCTTCAATTCTCGCCTTGCGCTCCTTCATCTCCGCCTCGCTCGCACCGCCGACATTTATCTGCGCGACACCGCCAGTCAGCTTCGCCAGTCTCTCCTGCAGCTTCTCCACGTCATAATCACTGGTCGTCCTTTCTATCTCGTCCTGAATCTGTTTGATTCTGCCCTTGATTGCGTCCTCGCTGCCCGCCCCCTCGACGATTATCGTATTATCGTTATCAATCGTTATCTTTTTCGCCTGGCCTAACTGCTTGCTGGTGATACTTTCGAGCTGAACGCCCAAATCCTTGAATATCGCCTCCGCGCCCGTCAGCACCGCGATATCCTCGAGCATTGCCTTTCGCCTGTCGCCGTATCCCGGGGCTTTTACCGCTGCGCACTGCAGTATGCCTTTTAACTTATTGACTACCAGCATCGCCAGCGTCTCGCTCACCACGTCTTCGGCGATAATCAGCAATGGCCTTTTCGCCTTTGCGACCATCTCCAGTACCGGCACCAATTTCGCCACATTGCTGATTTTGTCCTCGTAAACCAGTATCAAAGGCCTGTCCATCTCGCACGTCATATTGTCCACGTTCGTTACAAAATGCGGCGACATGTATCCCCTGTCAAACTGCATACCCTCGAGGAAGTCTACAGTTGTCGCCAGTCCTTTGCCCTCCTCGACCGTTATCACGCCGTCCTTGCCTAATCGCTGAAACGCGTCCGCCATCTTATTTCCGATTTCAGTGTCGTTATTCGCCGATATCGACGCGACGTTAACGATGTCCGTTCTCATTCTAATATCAACCGGCTTCGCCATCGATTTGAGCTTATCCACCCCCGCAGCAGCCGCCACTTCCATCCCGCGCTTAAGGGACATCGCATCCGCACCTGCGGCGATATTACGAAACGCCTCCTTATACATCGCCTCGGTCAGCACCGTCGCCGTCGTCGTCCCGTCGCCCGCTATCTTCGACGTCTTACTGGCCGCCTCCTTGACTAACTTGGCGCCCATATTTTCGTTTTTATCCGACAGCTCGATTTCTTCCGCCACCGTCACGCCGTCCTTGGTCACGGTTGGCCCGCCCCAGCTCTTATCGATTATCGCGTTCCTGCCTCTCGGCCCCAGCGTCGATTTCACCGCAGCCGCCAATTTCTCAACGCCCCTCAATAATGCACGTCTCGCCTCGACATCGAACGAAAGCTCTTTAACCGCCATATGCCTGCTCTCCTTATCTATCTATCAACAAAACCAATTGCCCTGTTTTTCATTCACAAACCACACTAATTCTGCAAATGATATACCAACCCTGCCCCCAACGCCAGCGCCTTATCTTAAACTCTTGACAAAACAATACTTGCGCCCGCCAATTACCTATGATGCTTCCCCAGCCGATGACCGCCATCGCCACTTTTGGCAGACTCGCCCCCCGCCCCTCGCCAATCTGACAGTATGCGGTTAAAGACTATTTACTGCCGAGTTGCTATAATCCCGCCCATGTTATCCGGGCAATTAAATGATATTTACAACATGCTTTACGGTTCTTTTGGGCCGCAGGGCTGGTGGCCGGGGGATACCCAGTTCGAAATTATCATCGGTGCCATTTTGACCCAGAATACCAACTGGTCGAACGTCGAAAAGGCAATAGCCAATCTCAAAAGTGAAAAAGTCCTTACGCCCGCCAAACTGCACAAGCTAAATACAAACAAGCTGGCAAAGCTGATTCGACCCGCCGGCTACTTCAATATAAAGGCCAAACGTCTTAAAAACTTTCTCCACTGGTTCGATGAAAGTTACAATCTACGGCCGAAAAATTTGGAAGCAGTCACCACAGACCGCTTGCGCAATGAGCTGCTCAGTGTCAAAGGCATAGGTCCTGAAACCGCCGACTCGATTTTGCTTTACGCCTTCGACCGTCCCGTATTTGTCGTCGATGCCTACACCACCCGCATTGCCTCACGCCATCATTTGATTGAAGATGGCGTTGATTATCATAAGATTCAAAAGCTCTTTGAATCGAACCTGCCGGCCGATGTAAAACTGTTTAACGAGTATCACGCCTTATTGGTCCGGCTCGGCAAAGATTTCTGCAAGCCCACTCCAAAATGCGATGATTGCCCCTTGAACGAATTACCCCATAACGCATAAATTATCGGGCCTTTCTGGTTCGTAGCGGATTTTCGATGGCTTTTTTATACTATAACCCGCCTCTGACACAGCTTATGTTAAATTCCGATTTGCATAATATGATGGTGTTTAGAATACTTTTTTAGTGGGGCTGCTAATATAACAACCAAACGACGACAAGGCATAGTCCCATAGGATGAGGGGATACAGGGTTAAAATCCAATAATATTTTTGACTCGTTTTTAGGAGAGAGGATGATGCCTGATTCTAAAAACAAAAACGAAACACTGAAATTTCTTTTGATTTGTATTTGCTTCGGCGCGATGTTTGGCAGCGCTATTTTCGTCGGGTGTCAGCGTTACGCCGGCAGACACTCCCTTATCAAAAGCACCTCCATTGAGGCAGAATTGATTTGCCGGCAGATTAGAAGCCCGCTTACTTCGAGAGACCACGACAGCACCGTTAAAACTCTCAATATGCTCAAGTACCAGCGCTCGGTGGTATTCGGATGCGTCTATGACAATGAAGGGAAGCTCTTTGCCAGATACTACAGGCCGGATATTTTCCCACAGAACCTTGCGATGTCAGGGCCTCCAAAAGACAAGTATAACTTCAACGATGGCTACTTGAAGGTCTCAGGACCGGTCGTTTACAAAGATAAAGACGTCGGAACCGTCTATCTATGGGTTGAACTATAGCCAATCGTCCGGCAATTGAAAAATTTTTTCGCGCCTGTCACATGTCTGGGAATTCTGCACAAATCACCTTCGCTATATCCCTGCTCAGAACACAGTTTGTCTATGCTGCTATTTAGAACTCGTATGATATGCTCATTCCGCCCCAAAGCTCGTCTTCATCGTTGACCGTATCTTCGAGAGAGATTTGATAATTGAATTCAGGCCGAACCAACAATGGTCCTTGCCGAAACGTTGTCCCCACTCCCAGCAATATGTGCGACCAGCCGCTCTCTGCGTTTTTCAGCCCGTCGTTATAGACCAATTCTGCCGAAAGAAATGCTATCTGCTTTTCCACGCCGATACTAAAGAGCCACATTTCGTAATCGATTCCTAAAATATGTATCCACCCGCCGTCTTCTCTGTTGGCCGCATTGCTTTTTGCCGCCCAGTACTTGCCCACGTAATAGCTCGGCATCAAACGAGTGTCGCCGAACATAAACGCCTTCGGGCACGACAATTCCAAACCGATCTCCTGTGCGTCTTTATCTCTTGAACTGGTGCCGGGAAAATCATAGTACGTCCAGTTTACCGTGTACTTGAATGCGTGCAGCGTTTCCTCCCAGAGCATGTTCGTATATGCCGCCACGTAGCGCATCTCGTGCTTGGCGCCAAGTTCTTCCGTCAATGGCACCGCGCTCCATACCATCGTGCTTATACCGCTGTCGTACCAGTCCATATTGACGCTTGGCAATAAGGCTCCCCTGTCATCAAGCATATCGAATCCACGCCAGATGTATTTACTCACACCCTCCATTGCAAAGGTAATCGCGACCTTATTTTCTCTCATTGGCGGCTTTTCATAGTCATCGAGATATTTTTGCTGCCACTGGTCCACCCATTCCCCCTGCGCTATGCCTGCAAATACAATCGCAGCCATTACGCTCATTAGTAGGAATTTTTTCGTAATCATTATTTACCCCCATTTTATATTTGATTTTTCTGTTTTCGTTGTTTCCCCATACCTGATTTCATCGGCTCAAACACCCTTTTTTGTCCTGTTTTTTCGTACTTTTCCCTTTCTCTGCCTAAAAAGGGCCTGATTACATTCCTGAATAATATTTGGAGGGGATAAAAAACTATATGCTCAATGCCAAATGAAAAAGTGACAACCCGCCATTACTTAGACCTGACGAATCCCGCCGGTCCCAATCTTCGAATCTTGCGAAGGTTCTTCAGATGTGTCGTATCACCACCTTGTTCTAAAATTTTTAGTTTCCTGCATCCCGCAAACTCATCGCACTCCCAGCACCCGGTTAATCTCTTTTGCTTCGCTCATTTCCTGATTTTGCAATCAGGGCTGCCTCCACCTTGCCTGCACGCCTTCCCGCAGCGCACCTTTGCCATCGCGTCCAATAGTTCACATCCCTGTTCGTAGTATTTGAACGCTTTAAATGGCGGAATCTTCGCAAGAAAATCCGCCGCCTTATCGAATTTGCCACGCTTGAGTTCCACCCTCAAATCTTTTGCAAGATTAGCGACGGTTTGGGTATACGCCGGGCACCGGCCGCAATACAATCCGCAGTAACCGATTAACCCTGTCTTTTTCACTATTGCCTCCTGCTGTTTAATATACGAGAAAAGGCTGTGCCGGGCAATACACAACATAAGGTTTGACAGTTCGGCTATGCGCGTCTAAAATGCCGGTTTATCCGATTTTTTAAGCAGTATTTAACGGAGTTTTTTACGGGATTGCTTCGGGATTATGGCGTATGGCGGACGCGATTAAGGAAAATTCGAAAAAGTCATCTCGAAATCGTCTTGAGTCGGTTACCGGTTCCGGTAAATCATCTGCTCAGGATGTCGCCGCCCTGACCAGCAGAACTATGCCTGAATCTCTCGCAGCCGAAGCAGCGGTTCTTGGTTCGATGATAATTGACCCTGCATCAATCGGCCAGGTTGTAGAAATGCTCGACCGCAGCGCTTTTTATCGTGTCGAGCATCAATTGATATTCGACGCAATCATCTCGCTTTACGAAAAGAACAGGGGCGAGGGTATCGACGGTGTGCTCCTGCGGGACCAGCTCGAAAGTAAAAAGCAGCTTCAGCAGGCGGGCGGCGTCGAGTATATCGGTAAAATTCTCAATGCAGTGCCAAGCTCTGCCAATGTCGCTTATTACGCAAGCATCGTAAAAGACAAACAGCTTCTTCGCGAATTGATACAGGCGGCGACTGATATCCTTAACGACGCATACGACCCCACCGGCGAATCAATTCGAAAGCTTGACGAGGCCGAGCAGCGAATCTTCACCATTACCGACAAACGCATCACCGGCCAGGCCATGGCCATTAAAGACCTCGTTACGCGCGCCTATGAGCTTATCGAGAAAAGGGATGGCAAGCATGTTACGGGTCTGGCAACGGGTTTTCTCGACCTTGACCAGAAGACCTGTGGTTTGCAAAACGGAGAAATGATAATCATAGCAGGCAGGCCCAGTATGGGTAAGACCGCCCTTGCGCTCAATATCGCCGAGAATCTCGGCGTGGAGGAAAAGACCCCGGTCGCCATATTCTCGCTTGAAATGGGCCAGCAGCAGCTTGCAGAGCGTTTTTTATGCAGTGTCAGCGGCGTGGAATCACAGCTTGTCCGCAAAGGTATGCTTACAACCGACCATTATACGAAATTGGTCAATGCCTGCGGGGTTCTCTCCGCGGCGCCTATTTATATCGATGACAGCTCAACTTTAACCCCGCTTGAGCTGCGGGCAAAATCGAGGCGACTGAAAAGTCAGCATAATATCCGCTGCGTTATCATCGACTATTTACAGTTAATGCATCTCGGCGGTCGTGTCGAAAGCCGTCAGCAGGAGATAACGACGATATCGCGATACCTCAAGGCCCTTGCACGGGAGTTGAATATTCCCGTTGTCGTTCTGAGTCAGCTAAATCGTTCGCCGGAAGGCCGTACCGACCATCTACCGCGGATGAGCGACCTGCGCGAAAGCGGCAGTATCGAACAGGACGCAGACGTGGTTATGCTGCTGCACCGCGAGGATTATTATCATCGAGGTGAAACCGATTATTCGCCGGATCATACCGCCAATCTGATAATCGCCAAGCAGCGTAATGGTCCTACCGGGACTGTAAACCTGACGTTCCTTGACAAGTATACTCGTTTTATGTCTGCCTCGTTTGCGGGTGAGCCATCCATGGACCTGGAACAGATTGGAACCGATGAAACGCCGTTTTAATTTATAAGCCGGTTGTGCGTCCCGTTATATCGGGAAAATTAGAGTAGAGACAAGTGAAAGGCAAAAGTGAAGAAACGCTGGCGTAAGGTATGCTTGTGTGTGGTTTTTGTCTTGATTTGCGCACAGCCGGGGCGTTCGGCTGATGTAAATGAATCGTCGCAACTTATAGCTGGTGTGCGAGTGGAGGGTAATGTAAGCGTCAAGACCGACCAAATCCTCTCTAAAGTCCGCACAAGGCCGGACGATATTTTCGACCCCGAAGTGGCTTCCGAGGACACAAAACGTATAGCGGCGCTGAAAGGTGTTGAATACTGCTATTACAACGCAAAACAGGTCGATGGAAAAATCGAGATTGTATTCGTGGTAGTCGAGAAAAATATCATCAGGTCGATTGAGTTCATCGGCAATAATGCGTTCACCTCTAAAAAACTGGGCAATAAGTTGGGCTTCAAGGTAGGTGATTACCTTGACCCGGTTCTGGCCCAGACATACATATCAACGATAGTCGAATTCTACCGCAAAAAAGGATTTCCTTATGTTGAAGTGACACTCGATACCGAGCAGGCATCGGCCGGCAAACTCGTCTATTCGGTGAACGAAGGCCCACGTGTTAAAATTGCGGCGGTAAAGTTCAACGGCAATTCTGCTATTAAAACGGCCGACCTTAAAAAGGCCATCAAAACAAAAACCCGCGGCTGGCTTTTGTTTTCAAAGTATTACATAGAGGAACAGCTTGCCGAGGACCTTTCCAAATTGCATCGGGCGTATCAAAAAAGGGGTTTTCTCAAATCTGAAATCGAAGCACAGCGACAGTTTAATGAAGATAAAACAAGAATTCGCATCATATTCAATATACAAGAAGGTCCCGCTTATTCTGTTGAGCAGACTACATTTACGGGTAATCAGCAATATGATAATGAGCAGCTTTACGGGCACCTCAACCTTCAAAACGGCCAGACCTACAACGAGCAAAAAGCCGAATCCGATGCCAGGCAGATTACTAAATTCTATAAGGAGAACGGCTTCATCGACGCACAGGTCGAACGTGGTATCAGGTTTGTTTCCGGCGAAACCGTTGCCGTTGATTATACGATAAAGGAAGGCGAAAGATTCCGCATAGGACAGATAATAATTACCGGCAACGAACATACCCGGGACAAAGTTGTTCGTCGGATACTCGACGAGTATGACTTTCAGCCTGGCAATTGGTACAACGGCGATGCGGCGAGAGGCGACGGCAAGGGCGACACTGAAAGAATCCTTCAGCGAATGCTGCTCACCGAACGCGACGGCGCGACTATAACCGCGACCGGCGAGATGCCCGGCCAAAAGGACGCGCAGGTCAGTATCATCGAAGGCAGGACCGGTATGGTTATGCTCGGTGCCGGCGTCAGCAGCGACAGCGGCGTAATGGGCCAGTTCACTTTCGAGCAGAGAAACTTCGATATAAGCGATACGCCGAAAAGCTTTGCTGATTTTATTACCGGCAAGGCATTCAGGGGGGCAGGCCAGAGTCTGCGAATCTCGCTGCAGCCCGGAACCGAACTGAGCCAGTATTCCATCAGCTTTACCGAACCGTATCTAAATGACAAGCCAACCAGTCTCGACGTCGTTGCATCGAGATGGGGAAGATGGCGGGAATCTTACAACGAAAACAGAACCAAGGGCTTCGTCGGCCTTGAAAAACGCTATAAAGACAAATGGCGGCGCAGTATCGGATTCAGGGCTGAGAACGTCCAGGTCAAGAATGTTGATGTCAACGCTCCTAAGGAAATAACAGAAGTAGAAGGGAAAAATTTTCTTGCCGGCATTCGGCTTGGTGCGTCCAGGGACCTTACAGACAACCGATACACTCCCTCAGCCGGGCACAATTTCGATTTTGGTTATGAGCAGGTTACCGGCGATTTCACATTCGGCATACTAAGCGGCACATACAGGCGATACTTCACCCTTCACGAGGACCTGGCTGAGCGAAAGGTCGTTTTGGCCACGAAAATATCCGCAGCCACTACCGTGAGCAGCGCGCCGCCTTTCGAAAAGTTCTATGCGGGCGGAACCGGAACATACGGCATACGCGGCTTCGAATACCGGGGCATCAGCACAAGAGGCCTTCAGACCAATATCGATCCGAACAGGGTCCCGCGTAAAAAAGACCCAATCGGCAGCGACTGGATATTTCTTGCCAATGCCGAGATAACTGTCCCTCTTGTCTCTGAAAGTGTATCGGCTTTGTTTTTTGTGGATAGCGGCGCTATTGATACAGGCGGATACCGCATGGGTATAGGCGGAGGTATTCAGATAATGATACCCCAGTGGTTCGGCCCGGTCCCGATGCGGTTCGAGCTGGCGGCACCCGTTATGAAAGACACCGAAGATGAAACACAGACCTTTAGTTTTTCTGTTGGAACGCTTTTCTGAGCGAAAGACGGGGGCATTTGTGGTATCGCTGATTCTGCTGTAAAATATATACAGTTTAATTGTGAGTCTCAGGGCGGAAATTCAATGCCGATGTGCGGGCTGTAAAGAGTTGGCCTCGGCGAGAGCCGAGTCAAGACGGGAAAGGATAAGTTATGAAAATTAAGAGGAAAGTTGTTGCCGGACTGACGGTAGTATCATTTGCTTTTATCGCTTCGCTTTGGTACGGACAGGCCAACGCGGCCCAGGAGAACAAGTGCCTGAAAATAGGCGTTGTAAGCGTTCGTAAAATATTTCAGGATTGCAAAAGAAACGAAATGTACCGCAAGGAAGCAACCGACGAGCGTGATAAGATGGGAGCAGAGCTTGAGAAGCTCGCAAGGGAAATCGACCTCGACAAGGCAGGCCTGAAGACGTTAAAACAGGGCAGCAGCGATTATGCCGACCTGATGAAAGGCGTTTTCGAAAAACAGGCCCGCCTGCAGGCCCAGCAGGAGTATTTCAAACGTCAGACTGAAATGCGAGAGCAGGCCCTTATTGAGCAGCTTTTTCAGGATGTCATAAAGGCAACAGCGGAAGTTGCGAAAGAGAAGGGTTTTGATTTGGTGCTCGAGGCAAGCGAGCCGGAGCTGCCCGCGGCCAACTCCAATGAGCTTACTTTTACAATCAGCACACATAAGGTTTTGTATAATGCCGGCTGCGAGGATATCACCGAAGCTGTAATGGCAAAGGTTGATGCAATGGGAAAGTAGTTCTGAAACCGGGAGCGCGATGGAGTTAACAGTCAAAGAATTAGCCAGACAACTCGGAGCCGAATTACTCGGCGACGGCTCCGGTGCTATTCGCTCGGTCGGCCCCGTTGCCTCAGCCGACAAAAACACCCTGACTTTCCTTTCCGACAATAAGCATCTTGCGAAGTTGAAAAACTCAAAAGCCGGCGCGGTAATAGTCGCCAAGACTGTCGATGGCCTTTCAATGCCCCAATTATTGGTTAAAAACGTGAATGCCGCCCTCATCGAGGCGCTAAAGATATACGCCCCCAGACTAAAACCCCCTCAGCCCGGCATACACCCGACTGCGATAATCGGCCGGCAGGTCGAAATTGGCAAAAATGTGTCGGTGGGAGCAAATGTCGTTATCGAAGACGGCGCCGATATCGGGGATGATTGTATAATCGCGGCCGGCTGTAAAATAGGTCAGAACGTGAAAATCGGGACCTCCTGTCGGCTTGACTACAATGTTGTTATCTACCATAACTGCCGCATTGGTAACAATGTTATCATTCAGGCCAACTGCACAATCGGCTCCACCGGATTCGGCTATTCCTTCATTGACGGCGCCCATCGGCTCATTCCACATAACGGCATCGTGGTTATTGAGGACTTTGTCGAATTAGGCGCCGGCTGCTGCATTGACAGAGCAAAATTCGGCGAGACAAAAATCGGCGCAGGAACAAAATTTGATAATCTTGTCCATATAGCTCACAATTGTATAATCGGAAAATGCTGCCTGATAGCCGGGCAGGTTGGTATGTCAGGCAGTTGCCGGCTCGGCGACGGCGTTGTCTTCGGCGGTCAGGTCGGCCTTGCCGACAATATCGAGCTGGGCGACGGTGTTGCGGTTGTCGGAAAGAGCGGCGTGATAAGCAATGTGCAGGCCGGAAAACAATTGTTTGGCATACCCGCGGTTGATGTTAAGCAATACTTTCGGGCGTATGCCTGTATGTTACGGCTGCCCGAACTCAACAGGCAGGTTAAACAGTTAACCAAAAAGGTGGAAAAACTTGAAGCTGCAAAAAACAATAGCGACCCCGACGTCGGTTAAAGGCAAAGGGCTGTTCGGCAGTAAAGAGGCGACGGCGGTTTTTAAGCCCGCCAGCGTCGATACCGGTGTGGTCTTCGTTCGCACCGATACAACCGAACCCGTCCGCATCAGGGCCATTGCTCCCAATATCGGTGAGCGTTCGCGCCGCACGACTATTAAAAAAGGGCCAATCAGCATCGAAACTGTCGAGCATTGTCTTGCCGCAGTCAGTGCTCTCGAAGTGGATAATATTATCATTGAGGTTGACGGCCCCGAACTGCCCGCACCCGATTGCAGCAGCTTCGAGTATTTCAGGGCAATCAGTCAGGCCGGTTTCGTCGAACAGCAATCGCCCCGGCACGAATTCACAATAGAAGAACCCGTCGTTACTACCGAAGGCGATAGCTCGATTTACGCTCTGCCATACTCCGACGAAGCTCTCAATATCACCTATGACCTCGATTACGGAGGCCACACCGGAATCAGCAGGCAGATTTACAGTTGTCGCCTCACGCCGGAGGGCTTTGAAAAAAACCTCGCCCGCGCCAGGACATTTCTGCTCGAAGCTGAGGCCCGTCAGTTTCAGGCGCACGGCATGGGCACACATCTGACGCCGAGGGATATCCTCGTTATTGATTCCGACGGCCCAATCAAAAATTCTTACAGGTTCCCAGACGAATGTGTCAGGCACAAAATCGTTGACCTCATAGGCGACCTCGCACTCGTCGGCAGGGCGATAAACGGCAGAATCGTCTCCTATAAAAGCGGCCACTCTCTAAACCAGAAGATTGCTCACAAGCTCTACGAAGCCGCCGAACGAAAAGAACGCTCCGCGAAGTTCGGCACCGATGCAATTCTTGATATCAGGCAAATCGCCAAAATTCTCCCGCATCGCTACCCGTTTCTGCTCGTGGATAAGGTAATCGAGCTTGAAAAAGATTCCTTTATAAAAGGAATAAAAAATGTAACCTTCAACGAGCATTTTTTTCAGGGCCATTTCCCCGGAACGCCGATTATGCCGGGAGTGCTGATTGTCGAGGCGATGGCCCAGATTGCAGGTTTGCTCTTTGCCCAGCGTCTCGAGCACACCGGAAAACTGGCCATCCTTCTCGGTATGGATAGCGTCAAGCTCCGAAAGGCCGTCGTTCCCGGCGACCAGCTTATTCTCACCGCCGAGACCGTAAAGAGCCATACAAGGGCGGCCCAGTGCAAATGTAAGGCGATGGTTGCCGAGGCGGTCGTTGCCGAGTGCGAAATCAAATTTATGCTCGTTGACAACGACAGAATATAAAAATAAAAATATAGAAGGTTTTTTATCGTGCAGGATGTAAAAATGAATCGGATTCACAGTACCGCAGTTATTGAGGATGGGGTAAAGCTGGAAGATGGCGTAGTAGTCGGGCCTAATTGTTTTATTGGCAGAAAAGCTACTATCGGAGAAGGGACTATTCTCGAGGCCAATGTCGTCATCGATAAAAACGTTCAAATAGGAAAACGCAATCATTTCTTCTCGAACTGCGTCATCGGCGGCCAGCCCCAGATACTCGATCTTGCCCCTGACGCGAAAGTCGGCGGCCTGATAATCGGCGACAACAACACTATTCGCGAACAGGTTACAATTCATCCCAGTATGCACCACGACGGCATTACGAAAATCGGCAACAATAACCTCATTATGATTGGCGTTCATATCGGCCACGACTGCATTATCGAAGACAAGGTCGTCTTCAGCAACTACAGCCAGATAAGCGGCCACTGCAAAATTGAAACGGGCGTCTGGCTTTCAGGTGTGGTCCTGCTGCATCAGTTCGTTACTATCGGCAGGTGGTGTTATGCCGCTGGACTGGCCGGTGTTAATAAAGACGTCCCGCCTTTTCTGATTGTCGCGGGCCATTACCCGCCCGAAGTTCGCGGGGTCAACAAACGCGGTCTAAACCGCGCAGGTCTGAACGAAAAACAGCAGGAAGCAATCTGCGACGCATACAAAAGCTTGTATCGCGACAATTCCACGCCGCTGCTGCAAAAGGCAAAACAAATGTCCGGCGAAAAAGAACTCGATGAAAACGTCCGTGATATGCTCGATGCAATCATCAGGAGCAACGAGCATCGCTTTGGCAGATACCTTGAAAGTCTCAGGGATTGATACTACGATGCCGGCGATGGATATAATTCGCACTGCTGTTGTGGGGGCGGGGAAAATGGGTGAAATCCACGCCCGTGTTTATTCCGACCTGCCGCAGAGCCGGCTTGTTGTAATAGTCGATGTTGATACCGATAAGGCTAAACGACTCGCAAAAAAGCACAGCTGCGAAGCATTGACTGATGTCACCGAGCTTATCGGCAAAGTCGATGCCGTAACGATAGCCGCCCCGACAACCGAACACTACGCTCTCGCAAAGACCATCATTCAGGCCAAAATACCTGTTCTTATAGAAAAGCCCCTTGCCTCCAGTGTCGAACAGGCAAAAGAGATTGTCGCACTCGCAAAGCAGAATAATTGCCTCGTTGCCGTCGGTCATTCCGAGCGATGCAATCCTGTTGTCCAAGCAATTAAGCGGCTCGATATCGAGCCCAAATTTATCGAAGCAACCAGAATCAGCCCGTATCCTTTTCGTTCCACAGACGTGGGCGTCGTTCTCGATATTATGATTCACGATATTGATATCATCCTCGCGCTGGCTGCGAGCAAGGTAGCGAAACTCGAAGCCGTCGGCTTAGGCGTAATCGACGAAAACGAGGACATCTGCAACGCCAGAATCACCTTTGAAAACGGCTGTATCGCCAATGTTACTGCATCCCGGCTTGCCCTCAAAACCGAACGCAAGGTAAGGGTCTTCAGCCGACAGGCATATCTCAGCGTCGATTACCTCAAGAAAAACGGTGTCGTTATTAAAACCGCCCCGAATATAAACGTCGTCGAGAAAATCAGGCAGCTCAAAAAGGCCGGGACTTTCGCTCTTCTGAAACAGAACTGGCAGGACCTGCTCCACGTGGAAAAACTCGACGTCAGTGATGCTGAGCCGTTGCGTATCGAGCAGCAGGCGTTTTTGCAGGCCGTCGCCGACAGAACGCTGAGACCAGAAGTAAGCGCGGAAGAAGGACTCGCCGCGATGGAATGTGCCGAGATGATTCTCGAATCAATGAAAAAACACCGATGGGAATAATAGTGGTTACTGCCGTGGTTTTTAAGCTGTTTATTGAATTGAAGGGAAATTATGGTTTACAAACCGACTTTTAATTTAATAATGTTGCTGACCGTTCTCGCCGGCGTGATGTTGCTTGACGGATGCGAAGAACAATCAAAGACTAAAACTATTGAGGAGAGGAAGATGGTAACACTCGAAACGACAAAGGGTAATATTGTTATAGAGCTCGACGAAGAGGCAGCACCTGTAACAACCGCCAATTTCCTGCGTTATGTCGAGGAGGGCTTCTACGACGGCGTGATATTCCACAGGGTCATTCCCGATTTTATGGTTCAGACCGGCGGCTTTACTCCTGATATGAAGCAAAAGCCGACCCACGACACGATTACAAACGAAGCGTCCAGCGGCCTTAAAAATGTTCGCGGCACGCTCGCTATGGCTCGGACCAATAATCCCGATAGCGCAACCGCCCAGTTCTTCATCAATCAGGTCGATAACGCTTACCTCGATTATGTCGAGGGTCGCAATCCCGGCTACGCCGTCTTCGGCAAAGTGGTCGAGGGTATGGATGTCGTCGATGCAATCGCGAAAGTAGAGACTGGCAATAAGGGTATGTACCAGGATGTCCCCGTCGAGCCGGTCATTATAAAATCGGCAAAAATAACTTCTGGTAATTGATTCGGGATTGCTCATTGCTGGTGAAAAAATGACAGCCGAGCAGATAATAAAGTTTTTTAATATGGAGCCCTTACGGCTTGAAGGCGGCTACTACGTCGAAACCTATCGTGCCGCCGAGAAGCTAAAAAAAGCTGATATCCCCCTCGATGTCTCCGGTGACCGCGAACTTGGCTCCACAATCCTTTACCTGCTCACAAGTGCCGCAATATCATCCCTGCACCGGCTCAAAGCTGATGAAATATTCCATTTTTATCTCGGCGACCCGGTAACAATGCTCCAACTGCACCCCGACGGCACCAGCGACCTGTTCTCGCTTGGAAAAGACATTCTGCATGACCAGAAAGTCCAGCTCATTGTCCCCAAAGGTTCCTGGCAGGGGGCCTTTGTCCAGCCCAGCGGGAAATTCGCTCTTCTCGGCTGCACTGTCGCACCGGCCTTCGACGAAGATGATTTTGAGCTTGCAGACAGAAATGCCTTGCTTGCCGAATACCCCGACCAGCATGAGCTTATACTGAAATTAACACGCCCTCGCTAAGACCAGCTATTTGAACTCCCTTGCTGCCCGCATAAAAGCCGTGAGATTTTCTATCGGCGTCTGCGGCGGAATATCGCATCCCGTGCTCAAAATAAAATTTTTGTAAGGCCTCATTTTTTCGAGCAGCTCTCTCACCGAATCTCGAACAAGCTGTTCCGAGCCGTCCTTTAAAACCCGCGTCGGGCTTACATTGCCTATCATAACAACGTCCTCGGGCAACTGCGCCGTTGCTTTTACTATGTCAATGCCGAACTCAGCCGAATCCAGACTCAAAGCCGCTATTCCGGAATCCACCATCTCTTTTATCAGGTGCATCGTATTGCCGCAGACGTGATAAATCGTCTCGACCTTGGCGTACTTGTAGCTCTCGATAATATGCCTGACGTAGTAGCTGCTGAATTCGCGAAATTGCTCAGGCCCTAAAATCATTGAGGTCGGCTCGAGTATGCATATCAAATCCGCGCCCGCGTTTATCAGCGCCCCGGCGTAATCCTGAATGATATCCGTGGCGAACTCGCACAGCGCGTGCAGCATATCCGGCTTGAGAATCGAATCCATCGCAATCTGCTCAGCCGAGCGGAGCAGGCCCGCCAATGTCAAAGGCCCAATCACGTAAGCGCATTTCAAAACCTCTTTCGGTAGCCCCATCGACATCATTTCAACCGTCTTGATATACGACTGAATGCGCGAATCCTGCAGTATATTGACCCTGCGGTATCGCTCCAGGTCTTCGAGTTCTTCCACCGGGTGCTTCTCGACGCTGCTCGATTCATCGACGGGAAATCTTACCGGAAGCCCCAGCGCATTCGCCTCAACCGACAAATCCATCATCATAAACGCGATATCGGGCTTCAATAAATCCGCCAGCGCCTTAATGCACGCGAAGTGCACGCCGTGGTTCTGCTGCGCAACCTTTATCGAAAAACCCGTGATATCGCAGCCCGGAAAACCAATAAGCGGCGCTGCGAGTCTTCTGTTTTCCGAATACGCCTTCGACACAAGCTCAATAACGCGTCTGTTTTTCTGTATCATCTCTTGTCTTTTTGCTCCCTGCTGTTACTCACTACGTTTTATATTTGGCCTTGCCGACAAGCTGATGAGCCAGCCGGGTCGGCTCAGGTAATCGGTATTTACTCGTGCACGCAAGCGTTATCCGCCTCGCGTCCTCGAGCGTGCATTTATGCCCCACTGATACGAAGACTGGCTTTACGTTTGTTCTCGTCCGCAAAACGATGCCGATTACTTCATTTTTATCGATGAGGTTGCTATAGTAG